>NZ_JBSJYX010000008.1:0-147384 GCF_053711175.1 Kocuria sp. KH4 | reverse complement strand
GTCATCGTGATGATGTCCTTTCGAGGGTGCTGTGAGAGGTGAACTCGAAAGATCTCACGGTGGCCGCGCCCTCGTCGGCAACGACGAGCAGGGCCACCGCGCTACACCACTATCGGGGGCTCAACTCACGGGGCATGTGAACATCGCACCACGCCACGCCCCAGGTGCATTGGGCACTTGCAGCCTTGTCGAAGCAGGTGGCATGAACTATGCGGTTCAGTACTGAACTCGTACCCTCTTCCATGGCGGGGTCTGCACTCCAGGCTTGGACGTGAGATGCCAGCACCGGCACGGACTGCAGAAATATACGCCCTGCGGACCAGTAAGGCCGCGTTTCGCGTAACTGCGGGCTATTGCTCGCATGGCGCTCACGGCCGTTCGATGGCTGGCGTACCGAATCTTTGAGCATTCCGACATGTCGATCTCCCTCGACTTGTCGCACTCGGCGGGCACACATCCTGCCCGGTGCGCGGTTCACGTCTCAAGACGATCGGCCGCGAAGGAACCTAAAGGTTCCGATTGCTAACCACCATAGCCAAGCAAGCGCGTGCATGCCGCCGGCCACTGGTTGCTACGCGTCTCCGTCCATCTGACAGTGTCTTGGCGACTAGCAGGGTTGCCGGGCTGCGTGCACCGCCGGCCGGCGGTGGAGTCGGCGCCGGCCAGCGGTGTGCGCGTCGTGGGAACTCGGTCAGGTGCGGGGACGGTCCTCGGGGTCGGGGGTGCGGCCGGGCGCGGCGGAGCGCTCGTCGCGGAGCCGGTCGCCCAGGCGGGGATCGTCCTGCCCACGCCCGTCGTGCTCGTGGCGGACGGCGCCCTCGTGCGACCCCTCGGACCACTCGGCGCGGTCGGTGCGGTCGACGTTGTCGGCGCGCTCCCCGTCCGGGTCCAGCGTGGCGGCCTCCCGCCGGTGCGCCTCCGCCTCCTCACGCGCGCGGTCGGCCTCCTCGGCGCGCCGCCGGGCGTCCTGCTCGATCCGGTCGGCCTCGACGCGGGCCTTCTCCGCCTCGGCCCGGGCCGCCTCCGCCTCCGCCTTCTGCTCCCGGGCGGCCAGGCTCTGCTCCTCGCTGCGGGCCCGCAGATCAGCGGCCCGCTCCCGGTTCTGGCGCTCCACGGCGGCCTGGCGCTCCCGCTTCTTCCGGCCGGAACCCACCAGCGCGAGAATGACGAGCGCCAGCACCACGATCGCCAGCACGATCCAGATCCACGGTTCCATCGGACGGTCCTCCTCGGTCGACGCGGGATCCCCCGGTGTGAGGTCCTCACGCTCACGCGCCAGCCCGGCGGGCTGTGCTACCCGTCAGTTCAGCACCGGCACGATGTTCTGTCCATCACTGCCGACGCCCGGTACACCGGCCAACGAGGGCCGCCACGGGACCTCCGAGGTCCCCCGCCCGGCGCGCCGGCATCGCCGCAGGTCAGCGAGGTTAGCCGGAAGAGGCGGGGACGGCACGGACCGCCGATCCGGACCCGAGCCGCGGCCGCCGACGTCCGCAGCCCTCCTGCGCGACGGATTGTGGCGCGCCGTGGTTTGGCGGCCCCTCGGCCGCCCACGCCGTTCAGCGCCCCGCACGCCCGGAGGGCGGAGCATGTGCGGGCGGGGCGGCTCAGGCCAGCGAGAGCGCGAAGGACAGCGCGAAGCCGGCCGCGGTGCTCAGCGCCACGGCGGGACCGCCGTGCTCGTAGGCCTCCGGCATGAGGGTGTCCGCCAGGGAGGCGATCACGGCACCCGCCGCGAAGGCCAGCGGAAGGGAGATGGTCTCGGGGTCGCTGCCGGCCAGCGGTCCCGCCCCGAGCAGCACGGCCAGCACGAGCAGCACCCCGCAGACCGTCCAGAGCAGCACGGCCCGGCCCCTCGGCATCCCCTGCTCCCGCATCGAGGCGGCCCCCACCAGGGACTCGGGCAGGTTGGAGACGAAGATCGCGGCGAGCAGGGCCAGTCCCCCGGTGCCCTCGGTGAGGGAGACGCCCAGGGCCACGTTCTCGGGGACCCCGTCCAGGGTGACGGCGGCGAGCAGGGCGAGGCCGGCCGCGCCGCGGGTCGACGCCGCCGTGGACGTCGCGTCCCGGGACGCGGCGTCCGGGTCCAGCTTGGCGCTGCCCTGCTGCCGCTCCGCGCCGCGGGACCGGGGCCCCGGTTGCGCCCACCGGTCCAGCAGGGCGCTGAGCACGGTGAAGACCACGGCCCCGGCGAACAGCCCGGCCACCGCCAGCCCGATGCCGCCGCGCTCGTAGGCGTCCTCGAACAGCTCGAAGGCCAGCGCGGTGATCAGCGCCCCGGCGGCGAAGGAGAGCAGGACGGCGAGCACGCGCTTGGGCAGCTCAAAGCGCACCCCGATCAGCGCGCCGATCACCAGGGCGCTGGAGGCGACGAGCCCGAAGAGCAGGGTCTGGACCATGACCGCAGTGTAGGGGCCGGGGGTGCCCCCCGGCCCGGAAGGCAGGAGGTTACCGCCGGTGGTGGCACGGGGACGCGACCGGGGACGACGACGGCGCCCCGCCCACCTCGGGCGAGGTGGGCGGGGCGCCGTGGTCGTGCCGGGAGGGGCTCAGATGTTGAAGCCCAGGGCCCGCATCTGGTCGCGGCCGTCCTCGGTGATCCGGTCGGGACCCCACGGCGGCATCCAGACCCAGTTGACCCGCCACTCGTCCAGCAGCGGGCCCAGGTTCTGCTCGACCTGCTCCTCGATGACGTCCTGCAGCGGGCAGGCCGCGGTGGTGAGGGTCATGTCGAGGATCAGGGCGCCGTCCTCGGCCCACCGGGAGCCGTAGAGCAGGCCCAGGTCGACGATGTTGACGCCGAGCTCGGGGTCGATGACGTTCTTGAGCGCCTCCTCGATGTCCTCCGTGGCGAGCCGGCCCGCGGGGGCCTCGGAGGTGTCGACGGGGGTCTCAGCAGGGGTGTCGGCCATCGCTGGCCTCCTTTCGGTGCTGGTCTGCGCGGCGCTTACTCGGCCGGGACGAGGTAGCGGTCGTAGCCCTCGTTCTCGAGCCGCTCGGCGAGCTCGGGCCCGCCCTCGTCGACGACGCGCCCGTCGGCGAACACGTGCACGAACTGCGGCTTGATGTAGCGCAGGATCCGCGTGTAGTGGGTGATCAGCATGACGCCCATGCCGTTGGTCTCCAGGGCGCGGTTGACGCCCTCGGAGACGACCTTCAGCGCGTCGACGTCGAGGCCGGAGTCGGTCTCGTCGAGCAGGGCCATCTTGGGCTTGAGCAGCTCGAGCTGGAGGATCTCGTGGCGCTTCTTCTCGCCGCCGGAGAAGCCCTCGTTGACGTTGCGCTGGATCATGTCGGGGCTGATCTTCAGCTGCTCCATCGCGGCCTTGACGTCCTTGGTCCACGTGCGCAGGGAGGGGGCCTCGCCGTCGATGGCGGTCTTGGCGGTGCGCAGGAAGTTGGAGGTCGTCACGCCGGGGATCTCCACGGGGTACTGCATGGCCAGGAACAGCCCGGCGCGGGCGCGCTCGTCCACGGACATCTCCAGGACGTCCTCGCCGTCCAGGAGAACCTGGCCGGAGTCGACGACGTACTTGGGGTGCCCGGCGATGGTGGAGGCCAGGGTGGACTTGCCGGACCCGTTGGGGCCCATGATCGCGTGCACCTCACCGGAGTTGATGGTGAGGTTCACGCCCTTGAGGATCGGCTTGGTGGTCTCGTCGTCGAGCACGACGGACGCGTGCAGGTCCTTGATCTCGAGAGTTGCCATGGATGGTTCTCCTGTGGTCGGGAAGAGTGTGGGAAGGGGCTCAGTGGTTGGCGGAGGCGAGCTCGTCCTGGACGGCCCCGCGCAGCCGCTCCTCGATGTCCGGGACACCGATCTGCTGGAGGATCTCGAACAGGAAGCCGCGCACCACGAGCCGGCGCGCCTCGTCCTCGGGGATGCCCCGGGACATGAGGTAGTACAGGTGCTCGTCGTCCAGCTGCCCGGTGGTGGAGGCGTGGCCGGCCCCGGCGATCAGGCCGGTCTCGATCTCCAGGTTGGGCACGGAGTCCATCCGCGGCCCGTCGCCCAGGATCAGGTTCCGGTTCAGCTCGTAGGTGTCGGTGCCCTCCGCGGTGGCGCGGATCAGGACGTCCCCGACCCACACGCCGTGCGCGTTCTCGCCCTGCAGCGCGGACTTGTAGGTCACCCGCGAGGTGCAGTGGGGCTGGGAGTGGTCCACGAACAGCCGGGACTCCAGGTGCTGGCCCGCGTCCACGAAGGTGAGCCCGTACATCTCCACGGACCCGCCGGGGGCGTCGAAGCGGGTGGACGGGGTCACCCGCACCAGGTCCCCGCCGAGGGAGACGAGCACGTGCTTGAACGTCGCCGACCGGCCCAGGCGCGCCTGCTGGGAGGAGGCGTGCACGGCGTCGTCGTCCCACTCCTGCAGGGTCACCACGGTGAGGTTGGCGGAGTCGCCCACGCGGAACTCGACGTTCTGCGAGAGCACCGCGCTGCCGTGGTGGCGCAGCACCACGAGGGCCTTGGAGAAGGGCTGGGCGTCGATGACCAGGTGCTGGGCGGCCGGGGTGGCGTCCGTGCCGTGGATGTCGACGACGACGGGCGCGGCGATCTCGGCCTCCTGCGGCACCGTGAGCACCGTGGCCCCGACGGCGCTGCTCCACGCGTTCGCGGAGACCCGGTCCTCGGGGATGCCGGCGCTGCCGATCCGGGCGTCGTCGCGGCCGACGGTCTCCACGCGCACGGCGTCGGAGTCCACGGTCACCGCCGGCGCCGGGCCGGTCAGGGCGTCGGCGTGCAGGCCCTTGAGGCGCTTGATCGGGGTGAACCGGAAGTCCTCCTCCTTGCCGGTGATCGCCGGGAAGTCGGCCACGTCGTAGGACGTGCGCCGTCCGGCCCGGGAGGAGTCCGGGCCCTCCGCGCTGCCGCCGCGGTCGGACTCCCGCACGAGGGTGTCGTTCTCGACCTTGTCGCGGGCCAGCCGCTCCCCCTCCTGGTCCATGCCGGGGATGGCGACGCGCTTGTCCCCGGTGGGGACCCCGTCGACCTTCTCGCCCAGGTTGTCGTAGACGTCCTTGGCGGTGCCGACGGCCTTCTCGGCCACCGCGGTCGCGGCGGAGGCGGCGGCCTCCGCCGCGTTGCGAATCGTTTCGTTCAGCTTGGACATGTCAGCCAACGGATCCTTCCATCTGCAGTTCGATGAGGCGGTTGAGTTCGAGCGCGTACTCCATGGGGAGCTCACGGGCGATCGGCTCCACGAAGCCGCGCACGATCATCGCCATGGCCTCGTCCTCGGCCAGGCCTCGCTGCATGAGGTAGAACAGCTGCTCCTCGGAGACCCGCGAGACGGTCGCCTCGTGGCCCATGGACACGTCGTCCTCGCGGATGTCGACGTAGGGGTAGGTGTCCGAGCGGGAGATCGTGTCGACCAGCAGGGCGTCGCAGACCACGTTGGACTTCGCGCCCTTGGCGCCCTCGCGGACCTGCACGAGGCCGCGGTAGGCGGAGCGGCCGCCGTTGCGGGCCACGGACTTCGAGACGATCGACGAGGAGGTGTTCGGCGCGACGTGCACCATCTTGGAGCCGGTGTCCTGGTGCTGGCCCTCGCCGGCGAAGGCGATGGAGAGGGTCTCGCCGCGGGCGTGCTCCCCGGTCATGTAGACGGCCGGGTACTTCTGGGTCACCTTCGAGCCGATGTTGCCGTCGATCCACTCCATGGTGGCGCCCTCGTGGGCGATCGCGCGCTTGGTCACCAGGTTGTACACGTTGTTCGACCAGTTCTGGATGGTCGTGTAGCGCACCCGGGCGTTCTTCTTGACGATGATCTCGACCACGGCGGAGTGCAGCGAGTCGGTCTTGTAGATCGGCGCCGTGCAGCCCTCGATGTAGTGGACGTAGGAGTCCTCGTCCGCGATGATCAGCGTCCGCTCGAACTGGCCCATGTTCTCGGTGTTGATGCGGAAGTAGGCCTGCAGGGGGATCTCCACGTGCACGCCCTTGGGGACGTAGACGAAGGAGCCGCCGGACCACACGGCCGTGTTCAGCGAGGCGAACTTGTTGTCGCCCACCGGGATGACGGTGCCGAAGTACTCCTCGAAGAACTCCGGGTGCTCCTTGAGGGCGGTGTCGGTGTCCATGAAGATGACACCCTGCTCCTCGAGGTCCTCGCGGATCTGGTGGTAGACCACCTCGGACTCGTACTGGGCGGCGACGCCGGCCACGAGCCGGCCGCGCTCGGCCTCGGGGATGCCGAGCTTCTCGTAGGTGTTGCGGATGTCCTCGGGCAGGTCCTCCCAGGTCTGGGCCTGCTTCTCCGTGGAGCGCACGAAGTACTTGATGTTGTCGAAGTCGATGCCGGAGAGGTCCGCGCCCCAGGTGGGCATCGGCTTGCGCCCGAAGAACTTCAGGCCCTTCAGCCGCAGGTCGGTCATCCACTGCGGCTCGCTCTTCTTGGCCGAGATGTCCCGCACGACGTCCTCGTTGATGCCGCGGCGCGCGGAGGCGCCGGCGACGTCGGAGTCGGCCCAGCCGTACTCGTAGGTGCCGATGCCCTCGAGCTCCGGGTTCTTCTCCAGGATGTCGGCGATGACAGTGTCGTTGCCGCTGGCGATCTGTTCAGTCATGACGGCCTTCCTCTGTTGTCTGGTCTGTGGGGTGGTCCGTGGTCGTCCGGGCCGCGGCGGGTCCGGGCCGGGCGAGGGGCACGTGCGTGGTGCACACGTGCGCGCCGGCGGCCTGCGTGGAGAGCCGGCGGACGTCCGTGCCGAGCAGCCGGGCGATGAGCTCGGTCTCCAGCTCGCAGAACTGCGGATAGCGGGCGGCCAGCTCCCGGACGGGGCAGTGGCCCTGGCACAGCTGCGCGGAGACGATGGTGCGCTGGTCCCCGCGCCCCACGGCCACCTCGTTGGTGGAGGCGGCGAAGCCGTCCTGGCTCAGCAGGCGCACGAGCACCGGCAGGCGGTCGGCGACGTCGGGCCCGGCGGCCTCGACCTCGGGTCGGTAGGCGGCCTCGAGCCGGTCCACGCGCTCCTGGACGAACGCGTGCACGGCCTCGGGCCCGGCGACGCGGCGGATGGCCTCCAGGGCGTCGGTGGCGATCTCCAGGTAGTCGTCGCCGAGCTTGGCGTGACCCTCGGGGGCCACCACGTAGCGGCGGGCGGGGCGGCCGGCGCCGCCCGTGCGGCGGCGGACCATGGTGACCTCGATGAAGTGCTGCTGCTCGAGGGCGTCGAGGTGGCGGCGCACGGCCGCCGGGGTGAGCTCGAGCATGTCCCCGAGGTCGGCGGCCGAGACCGGCCCGTGCTCCAGGACGGCCCCGAGCACGCGCGAGCGGGTGTTCTCCTCCTGCTCCGCCCGCGGCCCGCCCGAGGAGCGGGACAGGCTCCTGGCGTCCGTGGTGTGGGTCATGGGTGAACCGTGCGCTTCCTGGTCGGAGGTGGTGCGGGGAGTGGTGCGCTGCGCGCTGCGTCCCGTGCGGGGACCGCTCAATACACAACCGCAGTATGTCGTTATTCATTCCGGCGGGGCCAGTAAGTGGAGCCTTACCCGGGGCCTCGCGGCCGAAATCGCGACCTACTCATAATAACTCCCCGGGGCGGCGGGGCCAAGGGGATCGGGGCGGCGGCGCGCCCCACTACACTGGTCCGGTGCCCGCCCACAGTCCCCCCGCGTCCCCGCCCGCGCTGGCGATCGAGCGCCTCGTCAAGCAGTTCCCCGCCCGCCGCCGGCGCCCCCGCCGCGGTGCGGAGCCGGGCACGGACGTGGTGCAGGCCGTCGACGGCCTGTCCCTCACCGCGCGGCACGGCGAGATCACGGCGCTGCTCGGGCCCAACGGCGCGGGCAAGACCACGACCCTGGAGTGCGCCCAGGGCCTGCAGCGCCCCTCGGCGGGCACCGTCCGGCTGCTCGGGCAGGACCCGTGGCAGGCCGGCCCGGAGCTGCGCGCCCGGGTGGGCGTCATGCTCCAGGAGGGCGGGCTGCCGCAGGCGGTGCGCCCGCTGGAGCTGCTGCGGCACGTCGCGTCCCTCTACCGCAGCCCCCGGGACATGGACGCGCTCGTGGAGCGGCTGGGCATCAACGGCTTCGACCGCACGGTGGTCCGCCGCCTCTCCGGCGGCCAGCGCCAGCGGGTGGCCCTGGCGGCCGCCCTGGCGGGCAGCCCCGAGGTCCTGTTCCTGGACGAGCCCTCCGCCGGGATGGACCCGCAGTCCCGCAACATCGTCTTCGACCTCGTCCAGCAGCTGCGCCGCGAGGGGGTGTGCATCATCCTGACCACGCACCTGCTCGACGACGCCCAGCGGCTGGCCGACCAGGTCTACATCGTGGACCACGGCCGGGTCATGGCCCAGGGCTCCGTGGCCGAGCTGGTGTCCCCCGGCGCGGACGCCCCGGCCGTGCTGGCCCTCACCCTCACCCCCGAGCAGGTCGCCGCCGGCCCCTTCCCGTGGGAGGGGCCGGGGTTCGAGGACGTGCACGCGAGCCGCTCCGACCGGACGGTGACCCTCACCGGCCGGCTCACCCCGGGGCAGCTCGAGACGGTCACCCGCTGGTTCACCGCCACCGGGACCCTGCCCGAGTCCCTGTCCCTGCAGCCCCGCACCCTCGAGGACGTCTTCCTCGACATCTCCGGACGGGAGATCCGATGACCGCACCCGCCCAGCCCCGTGCCACGCCCCCGCGCCCGGCCCCCGCTCCCCTGCCCCGGCGGGTCGCCGCGCAGTCCCGCTACGAGGCCCTGACCATGCTGCGCAACGGCGAGCAGCTGCTGCTGCTGGTGATCCTGCCGCTGATGGCCCTCGTGGCGCTGACCCTCACCGACCTGCTGGACGCCGACGTCCCGCCCGGCCTCACCCGCGTGGACGTCGCGGTGCCGGGCGTGCTCACCCTCTGCGTGCTCTCCAACGCGTTCTCCGGGCAGGGCATCCAGACCGGCTTCGACCGCCGCTACGGCGTGCTGCGCTTCCTCTCGACCACGCCCCTGGGCCGCGGCGGGCTGATCACCGGCAAGCTGGTGGCGATCGTGGCCGTGCTGGCGGTGCAGTACGTGCTCGTCGGGGCCCTCGGCGCCGCCCTGGGGTGGCGCCCGGACCCGGTGGCGGTGCTCGTCTCCGTGCCCGTGCTGCTGCTCGGCGCCGCCGCCTTCACCGGACTGGGCCTGCTGCTGGCCGGCACCGTGCGCGCCGAGGCCACCCTGGCCGTGACCAACCTCGTCTGGGTGGTGCTCGCGGCGGTCGGCGGGACCCTGTTCCCCTCCCGCACGCTGCCCCCGGCGCTGTCCTGGCTGGTCGACCTGCTGCCCTCCGGGGCGCTGGGCGCCGCCATGCGGGAGACCTTCCTCACGGGCGGGCCCCCGCTGCTGCCGCTGCTGGTGCTCGCCGTCTGGGCCGCCGCCGCGTGGGCCGCCGCGGTGCGCTGGTTCCGCTGGAGCTGAGCACCGCCCCGGCCCGCCGCCCCCGGGGTCCGCGCCCGTCCCGCCCGTGCGCGGGGCGGGGCGAAGGCGGATAAACTGGGACGGCACTCGCACCCGCCGCCCTCCGTCCGGAAGTGAAGCCATGACCCGCGCCAGCGACCCCACCGACGCCGACGTCCGAGCGGACGGCAGGTTCCTGATGCCGACCCGGATCACCCCGTGGGTGCGGTGGATGGCGGTGGCCTCCCTGCTGGCCAACTCCCTGCTCATCCTCACCGGCGGTCTCGTGCGCCTGACCGGCTCCGGGCTGGGCTGCCCCACCTGGCCCCGCTGCACGGACGAGTCCTGGACGAACACCGCCGAGATGGGCCTGCACGGGGTGATCGAGTTCGGCAACCGCCTGCTCACCTTCGTGCTCGCCCTCGTGGCGGTCCTGACGTTCCTGGCCGTGCTGCGGCTGGGCCACCGGCACTGGGACCTGATGCTCGTCGCCCTCGTGCTCGGGCTGGCCATCCCGCTGCAGGCCGTGGTCGGCGGCGTGGTGGTCCACACCGGCCTGAACCCGTGGCTGGTGGGCATCCACTACCTGATCTCCAGCGCGATGATCGCCCTGTCCGCCGTGCTGGTCAACCGGACCCGCAGACGGTCCCTGCCGGCCGTCCGCGACGCCGAGCGCCCCGGCCAGGCCCTGAGCCAGCGGCGCCTGATCCGCGGCCTCGTGGTCGCCGTCGGCGTGCTCACCGCGCTGATCCTCTACCTGGGGACCCTGGTCACCGGCACCGGCCCGCACGGCGGGGACGACTCCAGCGCCCGGCACGCCTTCGACGCCTACCTCATCACCCGGGCCCACGCGGTGCCCGTGTACCTCATCGTCGTCACCGTGGTCGCGGGACTCGTCCTGGCGCGGCGCCGCCGGTGGCCCGTGCCCGTGGCCTCCGCGCTCCACGTGATGCTGGCCGTGCTCGTGCTGCAGGCGCTGATCGGCTACTACCAGTACTTCAACGGCCTGCCGATCGTGGCCGTGGCCCTGCACCTGGTGGGCTCCGCGGCGCTGGTCTGGGCCGCGGCCCGGACCGTGGAGAAGGGCTTCGCGCTCACCGCCACCCCGGACGTGGTCGTGCGCGCCGCCCCGGGCCGGCCGGTCGCCGAGGCCCCCGCCCGCGGCTGAGCGGGCTCAGGAGCGCTCGTCGGGGGCCTCGTCGAGCAGCTCCTCCACCGCCTGCGCCAGCCGCTGGCGGCTGGCCGAGGGGATGGGCAGCAGCGGCCGCCGCGGCGGGGCCGTGGTCACCCCGCAGACCTCCGCGAGGGCGTAGAGGGAGCTGAGCGGGCGCTCCTGGCGCAGGATCTCCAGCAGCGGGGCCAGGGCGGCCTGCCACGTGCGCACCGACTCCTCGTCGCCCGCGACCACCGCGGCGCGGAAGGCGGCGTACTGGCGCGGCAGCACCGCCGCGATCCCGGAGTGCCACCCGGCGGCGGCCGGCGCCGCCTCGTGCAGCAGCCGTTCGCCGCTGACCCCGTGCGCGGTGCCCGGCTCGGCCAGCTGCGCGAAGCGGGCCCGGCGCTCGGCGTACTCGGCCGGGGTGTCGGCGGTGTCCTTGAAGGCGTTCACGTTCTCCAGCCAGGACAGCTCGGCCGCTAGCTCCACCGGGTAGCTGAAGCCCGTCGTCGTCGGGTTGTTGTAGACGCACAGCGGCAGGGACACGGCCGCGGCCACCGTCTCCACCTGGTCGGCGATCTCCTGGGAGACGAGGGGGATGTAGGACAGGGGGTTGAGCACCAGCCCGTCCGCCCCGCCGTTCTCGGCGGCGTAGGCCATGCCGAGGACCTCGCGGGTGGTCATGGCCGAGATCCCGGCGCCCACCGGCACCCCGGAGCCGCGGGCGGCCTCGACCGCCACGCGCACGACCTCGGCCCGCTCGTCGCCGGAGAGGTAGGCGAAGCTGCCCGAGCTGCCCAGCACCACCACGGCGTCCACCCCGGAGCGGGAGAGCCGGCGGACGTAGCGCTCGAGGGACCCCAGGTCCAGCCGGCCGCCCGGCTGGAACGGGGTGATCGGATAGGCCACGAGCCCGGTGAAGGTCATGCTGAGCATGCGTCCATCCTAGGACCGCCCGGGGGACGGCCCGGTCCGCGGGCGGCGCGGGCGCGCGGGCCTCAGAGGAGGGGGCCGCCCACGAACGGGTCCACGGCCAGGGCGAGGAAGACGAACGTGATGTAGGCGATCGAGCCGTGGAAGACGTACATCGCCTGCTTGTCGGTCGGCCGGCCGGCCACGGCGAGGGCGTGCAGCTTGTGGCTGTGCCGCACGAACCAGGCGCCCGAGCCGAGGGCGGTCAGCGTGTAGACCCACCCGGCGCCCCCCACGGGGACGAGCAGCAGCGAGCACACGAGCGTGGCCCAGGCGTAGAGCACCACCTGGCTGCCGACGGTCCGGGCGGTGGAGACGGCCCCCAGCATGGGGACCCCGGCGCGGGAGTAGTCGTCGGCGTACTTCATGGACAGCGGCCAGTAGTGCGGCGGGGTCCACAGGAAGATGAACAGGAAGAGCACGAGGGCCGGCCAGTCGAGGCCGCCCGTCACCGCGGCCCAGCCGATGAGCACGGGCATGCACCCGGCCACCCCGCCCCACACGATGTTCTGGGCGGTGCGCCGCTTCAGGACGATCGAGTAGAACACGGCGTAGAGGAAGATGGCCGCGGCCCCGAGCGCGCCCGCGAGGACGTTGACGCCCACCGTCAGCCACACCACCGAGACCACCGCCACGACCCAGGCGAACACGAGGGCCTCCCGGTCGGTGACCTCGCCGGTGACGAGCGGACGCTTGGCCGTCCGCCGCATCACCCGGTCCTCCTCCCGGTCGATGTAGCAGTTGAACGCCCCGGCGGCACCCGCGGCGAGCGTGCCGCCCACGAGGGTGTTGAGGATCAGCCAGAAGTCGGGCATGCCCTGCTGGGCGAAGATCATGGTGGGGACGGTCGCGACGAGCAGCAGCTCGATGATCCGCGGCTTCATGAGCGCCACGTAGGCCCGCAGCTTCCGGGGAAACGTCATCCGACCCACGTGCCGGGAGGCCGCCGCACCACGCTCGTGCCCGGTCCCGAGGACCGGTCCTCCTGCGGTGCTCGACGTCTCGAGTGAGTTCACGAAATCAGTGCTCCCGGTTGCGGTGGTGTCCCCCGCTGGGTGCGCGAGGAGGCCCGGCGGCCGCGCGCCGTCGACGCGGCGACGGACTGCGCAGCGGCTCGCGGGCGCGGAAGAAGGTCCTATACAGCATAGCGCGTGGTGCTGTCCGTTCCCGCCCCGAAGATGCCGAAGATCGACGCAGCGCCCGGCCCGCGCCGGTGGTTCCGGTCACGTCCAGGAAATCCGCGTGACCTAAGCTGGACCCAGACCGCCGGTCCAGGACCGGCGTCCGCTGCGCACGGCAGCGGCTCCCAGCAGAAAGGGCCCCGATACTCGTGACCGATCTCGATGTGAAGCTGAAGTGGACCGAGCAGGACCGGCGTGCCGTGGACACCGTCCGGGTGCTGGCCGCGGACGCGGTGGAGAAGGTGGGCAGCGGGCACCCGGGCACGGCGATGTCCCTGGCCCCGGCCGCCTACCTGCTGTTCCAGAAGGTGATGCGCCACGATCCCACCGACGACCGGTGGACGGGGCGCGACCGGTTCGTGCTCTCCCCCGGGCACACCTCCCTGACCCTCTACCTGCAGCTGTTCCTCTCCGGCTACGGCATGGAGCTGGAGGACATCGAGTCGCTGCGCACCTGGGGGTCGAAGACCCCGGGGCACCCCGAGTACCGG
Organism: Kocuria sp. KH4; assembly: GCF_053711175.1. Classification (NCBI taxonomy): domain Bacteria; kingdom Bacillati; phylum Actinomycetota; class Actinomycetes; order Micrococcales; family Micrococcaceae; genus Kocuria; species Kocuria sp. KH4. Next base: position 134,228 of record NZ_JBSJYX010000008.1, on the reverse strand, counting down.
CACACCACCGGCGTGGAGATCACCACCGGCCCGCTGGGCCAGGGCCTGGCCTCGGCCGTGGGCTTCGCCTACGCCCAGCGCTACACCCGGGGCCTGTTCGACCCCGAGGCCGCCCCGGGCACCTCCCCGTTCGACCACACGGTGTACGTGATCGCCTCCGACGGGGACCTCCAGGAGGGGGTGACCTCCGAGGCGTCCTCGCTGGCCGGGGTGCAGGAGCTGGGCAACCTCGTGGTGATCTACGACCAGAACCACATCTCCATCGAGGACGACACCGACGTCGCCTTCACCGAGGACGTGCTGGCCCGCTACGAGGCCTACGGCTGGGACGTGAACCGGGTCGACTGGACGAAGTCCGGGGACTACGTGGAGGACGTCGAGGAGCTCTACGCGGCGATCCGGGCCGCGAAGGCCGAGACCGCCAAGCCCTCGCTGATCGCCCTGCGCACGATCATCGGCTGGCCGGCCCCGACCAAGCAGAACACCGGCGGCATCCACGGCTCCAAGCTCGGCGCCGAGGAGGTCGCCGCGACCAAGAAGGTCCTGGGCTTCGACCCGGAGGCCTCCTTCGCCGTCGAGGACGAGGTCCTCGCGCACACCCGCTCCATCCAGGACCGGATGGGCGCCTACCGCCAGGAGTGGGAGCAGAAGTTCGCCGCGTGGCGGGAGGCCAATCCGGAGCGGGCGCGCCTCTACGACCGGATCCGGGCCGAGGAGCTCCCGGAGGACTACGCCGAGGCCTTCCCGGTCTTCCCGGCCGGCAAGGACGTGGCGACCCGCTCCGCGTCGGGGAAGGTGCTCAACGCGATCGCCGACACGTTCCCGGAGCTGTGGGGCGGCTCGGCGGACCTCGCCGGGTCGAACAACACCACCATCGAGTCGGCGGCCTCCTTCATCCCCGAGGCCCGCTCCACGAACAAGTGGACCGGCAACCCCTACGGGCGGGTGCTGCACTTCGGCATCCGCGAGCACGCCGCGGCGGCGATCGTCAACGGGATCACCATGTCCTCCCAGACCCGGGCGTTCTCGGGGACGTTCCTGATCTTCTCCGACTACCAGCGTCCGGCCGTGCGGCTGGGCGCGCTGATGAAGGTCCCCTCGATCTACGTGTGGACCCACGACTCCATCGGCCTCGGGGAGGACGGGCCCACCCACCAGCCGGTGGAGCAGCTCTCCTCGCTGCGGGCCATCCCGGGCCTGGACGTGGTCCGCCCGGCCGACGCCAACGAGACCGCCGTGGCGTGGCGCACGATCTTGGAGAACCGGCACGGCCCGGCCGGGCTCGCGCTGACCCGGCAGAACGTGCCCACCTTCGCCCGCGCCGACCTGCACCCGGACGCCGAGGGGGAGAAGTTCGCCTCCGCCGAGGGCACCGCCCGCGGCGGCTACGTGCTGGCCGACACCGAGGGCACCCCGGACGTGGTCCTCATCGGCACCGGCTCCGAGGTCGCCCTGGCCGTGGAGGCCCGGGCGCTGCTCGCCGAGCAGGGGGTGGCCGCCCGGGTGGTGTCCATGCCCTGCCGGGAGTGGTTCGACGCCCAGGACGCCGGCTACCGCGAGTCCGTCCTCCCGGCGGCCGTGCGCGCCCGGGTCACCGTGGAGGCCGGGATCGCCATGTCCTGGCGCGACCTGCTCGGCGACGCCGGGCGGGCGGTGTCCCTGGAGCACTTCGGGGAGTCGGCCGACTACGAGACTCTCTACCGCGAGTTCGGCATCACCGCCGACGCCGTCGCCGCCGCCGCCCAGGACTCCCTGACCGCCGCCCAGGAGTCCGTCACCGCCGACCGCTGAACGGCGGCGCACCGACCGACCCCGTTCCCCCGAGCACGTGTCCGCGGACACGGCGCTCCGACCCCGAGGACTGACACCCATGACCACCCCCACCCAGAAGCTCTCCGACGCCGGCGTCTCGATCTGGCTCGACGACCTCTCCCGCGAACGGCTCACCTCCGGCGGGCTGCAGCGGCTGATCGACGAGAAGAACGTCGTCGGCGTGACCACCAACCCCACGATCTTCGCCGCCGCCCTGGCCGGGCACGACGCCTACGAGGCGCAGGTCCGGGAGCTGGCCGCGGCCGGCGCCGACGTGGACGAGGCCGTGCTGACCATCACCACCGACGACGTGCGCGACGCCTGCGACCTGTTCGCCCCGATCGCCGAGGCCACCCAGGGCGTGGACGGGCGGGTGTCCATCGAGGTGGACCCCCGCCTCGCCCAGGACGCCGACGCCACCGCGGCCATGGCCCAGCGCCTGTCCCGGACGATCGGGCGGGACAACGCCCTGATCAAGATCCCGGCCACCGAGGCCGGTCTGCCCTCGATCACCGCGACCATCGCCGAGGGGATCTCCGTCAACGTGACGCTGATCTTCTCCCTCGAGCGCTACCGGGCGGTCGTCAACGCCTACCTGCTGGGCCTGGAGCAGGCCCTGGAGAACGGCAAGGACCTGTCCGGGATCCACTCGGTGGCGTCCTTCTTCGTCTCCCGCGTGGACGCCGAGATCGACAAGCGCCTCGACGGCGTCGGCACTGAGGAGGCCGCGGCGCTGAAGGGCCGGGCCGGGCTGGCCAACGCCCGGCTCGCCTACCAGGTCTTCGAGGACTCCCTGGCCACCGAGCGCTGGCAGCGGCTGGCCGCGGCCGGCGCCAACGCCCAGCGGCCGCTGTGGGCCTCCACCGGCGTGAAGGACCCCGCCCTGCCGGACACCCTGTACGTGACCGGCCTGGTGGCCCCGCACACGGTCAACACCATGCCGGAGAAGACCCTCGAGGCGACCTTCGACCACGCCGACGTCACCGGCGACACGATCACCGGCGCCTACGAGGAGTCCAACGAGCTGCTGGACCGCATCGCCGGCGTGGGCGTCTCCTACCAGGAGGTCGTGGAGAAGCTCGAGGCCGAGGGCCTGACCAAGTTCGAGGACTCCTGGGCGGAGCTGCTCGAGACCGTGCGCGCCGCCCTCGACAACGCCCGCTGAGCCGGCCCGCGCCGCGCCCGTCCCGTCCTGCCCGACCCGAAGAAGGAGACCCATGAGTTCCCTGTCCGTCCAGACCTCCGGCGCGGCCCGCGAGGCCGTCGACCGGCACGTCCCCGCGCTCGTGGGCGACGGGTTCGCCTCGAAGCTCTTCGCCCAGGACCCCACGCTGTGGGGTCCCGCGGCCGAGGAGGAGTCCGCCAAGCGGCTGGGCTGGGTGGCCGCGGCCGAGGTCTCCCAGCCGCTGGTCGCCGAGATCACGGCCCTGCGCGAGGAGTTCGCCGCCGAGGGGGTGGACCGCTTCGTCCTCGCCGGCATGGGCGGGTCCTCGCTCGCCCCCGAGGTGATCACCCGCACCGCGGGCGTCGAGCTGTTCGTGCTCGACTCCACGGACCCGGAGATGGTGGGCGCGGCCCTGGCCGACCGGCTGGAGCGGACCGCGATCGTGGTCTCCTCGAAGTCCGGCTCCACCGTGGAGACGGACTCGGCCCGCCGCGTCTTCGCCCGCGCGTTCGCGGAGGCCGGGATCGACGCCGCCTCGCGCATCGTCGTGGTCACCGACCCCGGCTCCCCCATGGAGTCCTCGGCCCGGGAGGCCGGCTACCGCCGCGTCTTCACCGCGGACCCGACCGTGGGCGGGCGCTTCTCCGCGCTCACCGCGTTCGGGCTGGTCCCCTCCGGCCTGGCCGGGGTGGACGTGGAGGCGCTGCTGGACGACGCCGACGAGGCCGCCGAGGTGCTGCGCGAGGACGCCGAGGACAACCCCGCCCTGCACCTGGGGGCGGCCCTGGGCGGCACGGAGCCCCTGCGCAACAAGCTGGTGTTCCGGGACCTCGGCTCCGGGATCGCCGGGTTCGCCGACTGGGCGGAGCAGCTGATCGCGGAGTCCACGGGCAAGGAGGGCAAGGGCGTGCTGCCCGTCGTCGTCGGCACCGGCGACGCCCCGGAGACCGGCGCGGCCGACGTCCTCGGGGTGGAGCTCGTCGCCGAGGACGCCGAGGAGGCGCCGCAGGGCGACGTCGTCCGGGTGGCCGGGTCCCTCGGCTCGCAGCTGATGCTGTGGGAGGTCGCCACCGCGGTCGCCGGGCGCCTGCTCGGCATCAACCCGTACGACCAGCCGGACGTGGAGTCGGCCAAGAACGCGACGCGGGCGCTGCTCGCGGACAAGCCGCAGCCGACGCCGGCCGACGTCGTCGACGGGCCGGTGGAGATCCGCGGCGCGCAGGAGCTGCTCGACGGCACCCGCACGGTCGAGGACGCCCTCGGCCGGCTGCTCGCCCAGCTGCCGGAGACCGGCTACCTGTCCGTGCAGGCCTACTTCGACCGGCTGACCTGGGCGGACCTGGAGGACGTCCGCCCGCTCCTCGCCCGGGCCACGGGCCGGCCCGTCACCTTCGGGTGGGGCCCGCGGTTCCTGCACTCCACCGGCCAGTACCACAAGGGCGGCCCGGCCGAGGGCGTGTACCTGCAGATCACCGCCGCCTCGGGGACGGACCTGGACATCCCGGACAGCCCGTTCAGCTTCGGCGAGCTGATCTCCGCGCAGGCCGACGGGGACGCCCAGGTCCTCGCCGACCACGGCCGCCCGGTGCTGCGGCTGCGGCTCACCGACCGCGCCGAGGGCGTGGCGCGGCTGCGGCAGGCGGTCGAGTCCCTCGGCCGGTAGCCGGGCGGGGCGACCCGCGACGCTGTCCTAGAATGGGAGGACGCCACGGTCGGCGCGGGACGCCCCGCGCCGGCCGTTGTGCGTGGAGGAGCTCGAGGGCGGCGCCCGCCCGCGGGCCCGCAAAGACGTGAAGGAGTACCGTTGCTAGACAACAATGCCCGCAATCCTCTGCGGGACCCGAGGGACAGACGGCTCGTGCGGGTCGCCGCCCCGTCGGCGCTCGTGCTCTTCGGCGTGACCGGCGACCTCGCGAAGAAGAAGCTGCTGCCGGCGATGTACGACCTCGTGAACCGGGGGCTGCTGCCGCCGTCGTTCGCGCTCGTCGGGTTCGGCCGCCGCGACTGGTCCCACGAGCAGTTCCGCGAGGTCGTGCGGGAGTCCGTCGAGGCCCACGCCCGCACCCCCTTCCAGGAGGACGTGTGGCGCCAGTTCTCCTCCGGGGTGCGGTTCGTGCGCGGGGAGTTCGACGAGGACAAGGCCTACGAGGCGCTCAAGGCGACCCTCGAGGAGCTCGACGTCCACGCCGGGACGCGCGGCAACCACGCCTTCTACCTCTCCATCCCGCCCAAGGCGTTCGAGACGGTGTGCCAGCAGCTCGCCGACCACGGGCTCGCCCAGCACGAGAACGCCGCCGGGTGGCGCCGCGTGGTGATCGAGAAGCCCTTCGGCCACGACCTCGCCTCCGCGGCCGAGCTCAACGCCATCGTCGAGCGGGTGTTCCCGGCCGACTCGGTGTTCCGCATCGACCACTACCTGGGCAAGGAGACGGTGCAGAACATCCTGGCCCTGCGCTTCGCCAACCAGATGTTCGAGCCGCTGTGGAACTCCCGGTACGTGGACCACGTGCAGATCACCATGGCCGAGGACATCGGCATCGGCTCCCGCGCGGGCTACTACGACGGCGTGGGCGCGGCCCGCGACGTCATCCAGAACCACCTCCTGCAGCTGCTGGCCCTGACCACCATGGAGGAACCGCTGTCCTTCCAGGCCCACCACATGCGCGCGGAGAAGGCCAAGGTGCTCGCCTCCGTCGTGGTCCCGGAGGACCTGGCGGCGGCCTCGGCGCTCGGCCAGTACGAGGCCGGGCTGCAGGGCGGGCAGCGCGTGCGGGCCTTCCACCAGGAGCAGGACATCCCGGACGACTCGCGCACCGAGACCTACGCGGCGCTGCGCCTGGAGATCAACAACCGCCGCTGGGCGGGCGTGCCGTTCTACCTGCGCGCCGGCAAGCGCCTGGGCCGGCGCGTCACCGAGATCGCGGTGCAGTTCAAGAACTCCCCCAACCTGCTGTTCGGGGACAACGGGCACGAGGCGCTCGGGCAGAACGTCATCGTGATCCGGATCCAGCCCGACGAGGGCGTGACCATCCGGCTGGGCTCCAAGGTGCCCGGGACGCAGTCGGAGATCCGCGACGTCACCATGGACTTCGGCTACGGCCACTCGTTCACGGAGTCCAGCCCCGAGGCCTACGAGCGGCTCATCCTCGACGTGCTGCTCGGGGAACCCCCGCTGTTCCCGGACCACGAGGAGGTCGAGCTGTCCTGGCGCATCCTCGACCCCTTCGAGGAGTGCTGGACGGAGCAGGAGATCAAGCCGGAGCCGTACGCGCCGGGGTCCTGGGGACCCGACGCCGCCGACGAGCTGCTGGCCCGCGACGGACGCGTCTGGAGGCGACCGTGATCGTTTCGATGGAGAACACCACCACCTCGGCCATCGACAAGAAGCTGAGCCAGCTGAGGGACCAGCACGGTGTCGTGACGCTGGGCCGGGTGCTCACGCTCGTGATCCTCGCCCAGGCCGGGCACTCGGAGGCCGCGCTGGAGGCGGCGAACTTCGCCAGCCACGAGCACCCCTGCCGGATCCTCATGCACGTGGCGCACTCCTCCTCGGAGGAGACCCGGCTGGACGCCCAGCTGCGCATGGGCGGGGACGCCGGGGCCTCGGAGGTGATCGTGCTGCACGGCTACGGCGAGCTGGCCGAGCCCACCGAGACCCTGTTCTCGGCGCTGCTGCTGCCGGACGCGCCCATCGTCGCCTGGTGGCCGCACACCGTGCCGCCGCCCTCTCCGCACACGTCCTCGATCGCCGGGATCGCCCACCGCCGGATCATGGACTCCGCGCGCAGCGACGACGCCTACGAGACCCTCGCGGAGCTGCACCGGCGGTACGTCCCGGGTGACACCGACCTCGCCTGGACGCGGGTCACCAACTGGCGGATCCAGCTCGCGGCGGTCCTCGACCAGGCCGATCCCGCGCCCGTGCGCGAGGTCGTCGTCGAGGGCTGCGGCCGCTCCCCCAGCGTGGTGCTGCTGGGCACGTGGCTGGGCACCCGGCTCGACGCCGAGGTGACGTTCGTGAACAACCCCGGCCCCCGCCGCCTGGACCGCGTCACCCTGGTGCGCGACGACGGCGAGATCGTGCTCGAGCGGCCCGGCCGGTCCGTGGCGATGCTGCGCCAGCCGGGCCAGCCGGACCAGCAGATCGCCATGCCCGTGCGGGACCTCAACGCCTGCATCGCCGAGGAGCTGCGCCGGCTGGACCCCGACGAGGTGTACGGCGAGGTGCTGACCACCGGTCTGCGGGACGTGCGGGTCGCCCGGATCGTCGACACCGCCGGGGAGCTGGCGCCCGGGGCGGCACGGTTCCTGGCCGACCACGGCGGGGGCCGCGCCGACCCGGACGCACCCCCGGCACCGGCCGACCCCGCGGACTCCGGCACCGCCGCGGCGCCGGCCGCGCCGGTCGCCGCCGCCGCCCCCGGGGAGGACCGCGCATGAGCCCCGCGGCCGAGACGGTCCCCCACCCGGACAAGGACACGCTCGCCGCGCGGAGCGCCGAGCGGGCCCTGGCCGTCCTCGTGGAGGCCCAGGAGGAGCGCGGGGAGGCCACGGTCGTCCTCACGGGCGGCAGCATGGGCGCCGCCGTGCTCGCCGCGCTGGGCGCCTCGCCCCGCCGCACGGACGTCGAGTGGTCGCGCGTGAACGTGTGGTGGTCGGACGAGCGGTTCGTGGCCGAGGACAGCCCCGAGCGCAACTGCGTGCAGGCCGTGGAGGCCCTCGGCGGCGCGCTGGCCCTGGACCCGGACCGGGTGCACTACATGGGCAGCGCCGACGAGTTCGCCACGGCGGAGGACGCCGCCCTCGACTACCGGCGCGAGCTCGCCGCCGCGGCCGACGCGGAGCAGCGCACGGAGGCCTTTCCGGTCTTCGACCTCTCCCTGCTGGGCCTGGGGCCGGACGGCCACGTGGCGTCCCTGTTCCCCGGTCTGCCGCACGTCCACGGCACCGAGGCCACCGTGGTCGCGGTGCACGACTCCCCCAAGCCCCCGCCGGACCGGATCAGCATGAGCCTGCCGCTCGTCAACGCGGCGCGGCGGGTCTGGTTCCTGGTGGCCGGGGCGGACAAGGCGGAGGCCGTGGCGGCCGTGCGGGCCGGCGCCCCGCTGCAGCGCACCCCCGGCGCCGGGGTCCGCGGGACCGAGGAGACGCTGCTGCTCGTGACGGAGGACGCGCTCGGCGGCTGAGCCGCGGACGACCCGGCGCGGACACGACGGACCCCGGGCTCCCGGGGCGGCCACGGGATGCCGTGGCCGTCCCGGGAGCCCGGGGTCGGTCGTGCGCGGAGCGCGTCAGCCGGTGCGCGAGAGGATCAGGCGGCGACCTCGGTGAAGCGCATGGTCAGCGCGTACGCGGCGATGGACAGCGCCCACACCACGGCGGTGCCGGTGGTGAGCCGGATGAGGTTCTTCTGGGCCACCCCGGAGGTGTTGAGCGACTGGGTCATCCCGCCGCCGAACATGTCGGAGAGCCCACCGCCCTTGCCCTTGTTCAGGAGCACGAGCAGGACGGCCAGGAGGCTGGTGATCACGATGATCGCCAGGAGCACGGTCTGCAGAATTTCCACTGGGGCCTTCCCTCGGGGTGTCCGTCGAGCAGCCGCGCCGGGCGGGGCGCGGACGGTCAGGGGGTCGTGATCAGTCGGTCACGAGGTGCTGCTCGAACCTGGCAATGCTAGCAAACTCCTCGGCGTCCAGGCTGGCGCCGCCGACCAGCACGCCGTCCACGTCCTTGCCCTGCAGGATCGCCCCGGCGTTGGCGGCCTTCGCGGAGCCGCCGTAGAGGATGCGGGTCTTCGCCGCGGTCGCCTCGTCGTAGAGCCCGGCGAGCTCCGCGCGGATGGCCGCGGCCATCTCCTGGGCGTCGCCGGGGCCGGCGACCTCGCCGGTGCCGATGGCCCAGACGGGCTCGTAGGCCACGACGAGCTCGGCCACCCGCTCCGCCTCCAGACCGGCGATGGAGCCGCGCAGCTGCTCGAGGGTGAACGCGACGTGCTCCCCGGCCTGGCGGACCTCCAGGCCCTCGCCCACGCACAGCACCGGCACGAGGCCGTGGCGGTGGGCGGCGCCGATCTTGGCGTTGCACTGCTCGTCGGTCTCGCCGTGGATCGTGCGGCGCTCCGAGTGGCCCACGAGCACGTAGGTGCAGCCGAGCTTGGCCAGGAACTGCCCGGAGATGTCGCCGGTGTAGGCGCCGGAGTCCTTGTCGGAAAGGTCCTGGGCGCCGTAGACCACGCTCAGCTCGTCACCGTCGACGAGGCTCTGCACCGAGCGCAGGTCGGTGAACGGCGGGAAGACCGCCACCTCGGCGCGGGAGTAGTCGTGCTTGGCGTCGTCCAGGGTCCACGCGAGCTTCTGCAGCAGCGTGATGGCCTGCGCGTGGTCCATGTTCATCTTCCAGTTGCCGGCGATCAGCGGCGTGCGGTCGAACTGTCCGTTGGTCTGCGAGGTCATCGGGAACTCCTGTCCGCGGCGGGGGCGCCGCTCGTCGTGCGGGTCGGCAGTGGTGCGCTGGGGCGGAAGGGCACCCCGGCCGTCCGGGGTGCCCTTCCGCGGTGGTGCGTGCGGGTCAGGCGCCGAGGGCGACGACCCCGGGCAGCTCCTTGCCCTCGATGAACTCGAGGGAGGCGCCGCCGCCGGTGGAGATGTGGCCGAACTGGTCGTCGCGGAAGCCCAGGTTGCGCACGGCCGAGGCGGAGTCGCCGCCGCCGATCACGCTCATGGCGTCCGCGGCGACGATGGCCTCCGCCACCTCGCGGGTGCCGGCGGCGAACGCGTCCATCTCGAACACGCCCATGGGGCCGTTCCAAAAAATGGTCCGCGCGGCCCGGATCCGCTCGGCGAACAGCGCCGCCGAGGCGGGGCCGATGTCCAGGCCGAGGCCGGTGGCCCCGATCTCGCCGCCCACGATGTCCTCCACGGGACGGGTCTCGTGCGGGGCGTCGGCGGCGAAGGCCGCCGCGTACACGACGTCCACGGGCAGCACGATCTCCGTGCCGGCGGAGGCGGCCTTCTCGAGGTAGCCCTTGACGGTGTCGATCTGGTCCTCCTCCAGCAGCGACCCGCCCACCCGGTGGCCCTGGGCCGCCAGGAACGTGAAGACCATGCCGCCGCCGATGAGCAGGGCGTCGGCCTTGCCGATGAGGTTCTCGATCACGGCGAGCTTGTCGGAGACCTTGGAACCGCCCATGACGACCACGAACGGCCGCTCGGGGTCCTGGACGACCTTCGTGAGCACGTCCAGCTCCCGCTTGACGAGGTCGCCCTGGTAGGCCGGGAGCCGGTGGGCGATGTCGAAGACGGAGGCGTGCTTGCGGTGCACCGCCCCGAAGGCGTCGTCCACGTAGGCCCCGCCCTCGCCCGTCAGGGCCGCGAGCTCGTCGGCGAAGGCGCCGCGCTCGGCGTCGTCCTTGGCGGTCTCGCGGGGGTCGAAGCGCACGTTCTCGAGCACCAGCACCTCCCCGTCGGCCAGGGCCCCGGCCTTGTCCCGGGCGTCCGGGCCGACGACGTCGGTGGCGACCCGCACCGGCACGTCGGCCAGGTCGGCCAGACGCTGCCCGGCGGGGGCGATCGAGTACTTCGGGTCGACCTGTCCCTTCGGGCGGCCGAGGTGCGCCATCACGATGACGCGCGCCCCGGCGTGGGCGAGCTTCTCGATGACCGGCAGCGAGGCGCGGACGCGCCCGTCGTCGGTCACCGAGAAGCCGTCCAGCGGGACGTTGAGGTCCGAGCGGACCAGGACGCGGCGCCCGGCGACGCCGTCGGCGATCAGTTCGTCAAGTGCATGAGCCATGCCACTCACCCTACCCCGGGGCCGCCGCGCCGCCGCCGCTCAGAGCTGGTCGCCGACGTGCTGGACGACGTTGACGAGCCGGGAGGTGTAGCCCCACTCGTTGTCGTACCAGGCGATGACCTTGACCTGGTTGTCGATGACCTTGGTCAGCGGGGCGTCGAAGATCGTGGAGATGCTGTCGCCCTGGATGTCCGAGGAGACGATGGGGTCCTCCGTGTACTTGACGATGCCCTTCATGGAGCCCTCGGCGGCCTCCTTCATGGCGGCGTTGACGGCCTCGACGGTGACCTCCTTCGACGCCTCGAAGGTCAGGTCGACCACGGAGCCGGTGGGGACCGGCACGCGCACGGCGAAGCCGTCCAGCTTGCCCTTGAGCTCCGGCAGCACCAGGCCGACGGCGGCGGCCGCGCCGGTGGTGGTGGGGACCATGTTCAGGGCGGCGGCGCGGGCCCGGCGGAGGTCGCTGTGGGGACCGTCCTGCAGGTTCTGGTCCGCGGTGTAGGCGTGGATGGTGGTCATCAGACCGCGCTCGATGCCGAAGGCGTCGTTGAGCACCTTGGCCATCGGGGCCAGGCAGTTGGTGGTGCAGGAGGCCGCCGAGACGATGTCCATCGACGCGGCGTCGTAGGTGTCCAGGTTCACGCCCGGCACGAACGTGCCGTCGATCTCCTTGCCCGGGGCGGACAGGACGACCTTCTTGGCGCCGCCGTCCAGGTGCGCCTTGGCCTTGCTGCCGTTGGTGAAGCGGCCGGTGGACTCCACGACGACGTCCACGCCCAGGTCCCCCCAGGGCAGCTTCGCGGGGTCGGGCTCGGCCAGGAACGTGATCTGCTGGCCGTCGACGGTCATACCGTCGCCGTTCAGGGCGACCTCGCCGGGGTAGCGGCCCATGATGGAGTCGTACTTGAAGAGGTGGACCAGGGTCTCCGGGTCCGTGAGGTCGTTCACCGCGACGACCTCGATGTTGTTGCCCTGCTCGCGCGCCGCGCGGAGGAAGTTGCGTCCGATGCGTCCGAAGCCGTTGATTCCCACTCGAATGGTCACTGGGTTCTCCTGTGTTGGTCGGGATCTGGATCGTTGAACCGCCTCCATTCTACGTGGTTATCCATGGGTTGTCTTGGGGTCATGAAAGATTCAACCCAAATTCATCCTCAAACCAACATAAAACCACATTTCGGCATCCAGGCCGTCGCAAAGCCACGGAGAGGCAGATTCCCCTGCCGGGCGGGGCTCCCCGTGCGGACCGGGGTGCCCGGCCGCTGCCGGGCACCCGCGGCGGGCGTCAGGACGGCACGGCGTCCGCGGTCACCCCCGCGTCCGTGCCAGGAACCCCCAGTTCCTCGGCCCGGCGGTCCGCCATGGCCAGCAGCCGGCGGATCCGCCCGGCGACCGCGTCCTTGGTCAACGGGGGGTCGGCCAGCCGGCCGAGCTCGTCCAGGCTCGCCTGCTTGTTGGACAGCCGCAGCTCCCCCGCCTGCCGCAGGTGCTCGGGCACCTCGTCGCCGAGGATCTCCAGGGCCCGCTCGACCCGGGCGCCGGCGGCGACGGCGGCCTGGGCGGAGCGGCGGAGGTTGGCGTCGTCGAAGTTGGCGAGCCGGTTGGCGGTGGCGCGCACCTCCTTGCGCATCCGGCGGTCCTCCCACTGCAGCAGCGTCTGGTGGGCGCCCATCCGGGTGAGCAGGGCGGCGATCGCGTCGCCGTCGCGCACGACCACGCGGTCCACCCCGCGGACCTCGCGGGCCTTCGCGAGGACCCCCAGCCGGCGGGCCGCGCCCACCAGCGCCAGCGCCGCCTCGGGGCCGGGGCAGGTGAACTCCATCGCGGCGGAGCGGCCGGGCTCCGTGAGGGAGCCGTGGGCGAGGAAGGCCCCGCGCAGCACGGCCTCGGCGTCGGCCACGGCCCCGTTGACCACGGCCGGCGGCAGCCCCCGCACCGGGCGCCCACGCGAGTCGAGCAGCCCGGTGCGCCGGGCGAGGGCCTCCCCGTCCTGGACGACGCGCACCACGTAGGAGCTGCCGCGGCGCAGTCCGCCGCCGGAGACGACCACGATCTCGCTCTCGTGGCCGAACACCTCGGCGATCGTCCGGCGCGCCCGGCGGGCGGTGGCGCCGAGGTCCACCTCCGCCTCGACGACGATGCGCCCCGAGACGATGTGCAGCCCGCCCGCGAAGCGCAGCAGGGCCGAGAGCTCGGCGCGCCGTTCCGAGGACTTCTTGATCTCGAGGCGGGACAGTTCTTCCTTGACCGATGACGTCAGGGCCACGCGGTTCCTTTCCTGGGGACGCTGGGTGGGGGCGGGTGCGGGGGGCTCAGCGGTGGCGCTCGAAGATCTCCTGGTAGGCGGCCGCGAGCCGGAGGGTGTTGTGCACGGCGGTGCCGGGGTGGGCCCGGACGTCGGCGTAGAAGACCTCGGCGCCCAGGGACGCGGCGACCGCCTCGAGGTCGGCGCGGTCCTCGGTGGCCGAGGGGTCGGCCAGCACGACGTCGAGCGCCAGGTCGGGGCAGTAGGTGTGCAGGACCCGCAGGTGGTCGGCCGCGGTCTTGCCCTGGGTCTCGGTGTCCGGGGACAGGTTCAGGGTCACGCAGCGGCGGGCCGGGGCCTCGCAGATCGCCCGGCGCAGCTGCGGCAGCAGCAGGTGCGGCAGCACGGAGGTGTGCCAGGACCCCGGGCCCAGGACCACCCAGTCCGCGAGCCCGACGGCCTCCACGGCCTGCGGGCACGCCGGGGCGTCGGGCGGGACCAGGCGCACGTTGCCCACGTCGGCCTGCTTGGCGAGCACCGCCTGCCCCGTGATCGTGCGGACCGTGCCCGGGCCCCCCGGGCGGTCGGGCGTCCCCGCGCCGGGCACGTCCCCGGCGATCACCAGCGGCTGCGTGGACATCGGCAGCACCCGGCCGCGGGCGCCCAGCCGGGCGCCCGCCCACTCGAGGCCGGCCACCGGGTCCCCCAGCAGCTCCCACAGCGTGACGATGAGCAGGTTGCCCAGGGCGTGGTTGTCCAGGGCCGTGGCCCGGCCCGGGGCGCTGCTGAAGCGGTGCTGCATGACGTCGCGCCACGTCCGGCCCCACTCGGAGTCGTCGCACAGGGCGGCGAGGGCCATCCGCAGGTCCCCCGGCGGCAGGACCCCGAGCTCGTCGCGCAGCCGGCCGGAGGACCCGCCGTCGTCGGCCACCGTCACCACGGCGGTGAGCAGCGGGGTGATGCGCCGCAGCGCGGCGAGGTTGGCCGAGAGCCCGTGCCCGCCGCCGAGGGCCACCACGGAGGGGCTCCCGTCGCCGGGGCGCCGCGGGTCGGGGGCGTGGTGCGGGTCGGCCTCGGCGCGGCTGCTCGGCGGCAGCGGGGGGAACGCGCCGGTGGGGGGAAGGGTCATCGAGGGTCCAAAGGGGGTCAGGGCTGGCCGGTCACTCCCGGCCCACGTCCCGGTGCTGGATGTTGACGGTCACGAGCGGCAGCTTGGCGAGCCTGCGGGCCACCTCCTCGCTGACGGCCACGGAGCGGTGCTTCCCGCCCGTGCAGCCGATCGCGATGGTGGCGTAGTGCTTGTTCTCCGTACGGTACCCCGTGAAGACCGGCTCCAGCATCGAGACGAACCGGTCCACGAACTGCCGGGGCCCCTCGTCCTGGAAGACGTAGTCCCGCACCTCGGGGTCCTTGCCGGTGCGCGGGCGCAGGGACGGGACCCAGTGCGGGTTGGGGATGAAGCGGACGTCGGCCACGTAGTTCGCGTCCGCCGGGACCCCGTACTTGAAGCCGAAGCTGAGCACCGTCAGGCGCAGCACCACGGGCCCGTTGGTGGAGAAGAGGTCGGCCACGGCCTTGGACAGCGCGTGCACGTTGAAGCCGGAGGTGTCCAGCACCACGTCCGCCGACTCCCGCAGGTCCGTCAGCAGGGCCCGCTCCGCGCGGATCCCGTCCAGGATGCGGCCCCCGGCCTGCAGGGGGTGGGGCCGGCGCTGGTGCTCGTAGCGCGAGACCAGCACCTCGTCGGCCGCGTCCAGGAACAGCACGGAGAAGTCGACGTCGGAGGCCTCCAGGGCCGCGAGCGTCTCCTTCATGTCGTTGAACAGGGCCTTGCCGCGGACGTCGATCACCACGGCCAGCTTGGGCAGGGCCTGCGGGGTGCGGGAGACGAGGTCCGCGAGGGTGTGCAGCATCTGCGGGGGCAGGTTGTCGACCACGTACCAGCCGAGGTCCTCCAGGGCGTTGGCGGCGGTACTGCGCCCGGCCCCGGACATGCCGGTGACGATGAGCAGCTCCGAGCTCGTGGGCCTCGTGTGGTCCGCCCCGTCCGCGGTCGCGTCCGTGTCCGTGCCGGCGGTGTGCTCGCTCATGTCCGATCCGTCTCCCGTCGTCCTGCTCCGACCTGCCCTCACGTGTCCTGCTCCGGACGTCCCGTCCCGGCCCGCACCGTCCCGGGCCGCGCGGTCCGGTGCGGCGACCCGCCGCCCGTGCCCGCGGCGGTCCGCTCCAGCCTAACCGCGTCCGCGCCCCGGACCGGGCGTCCCGACGCGCGGCGCCGGCTCAGGAGAGCACCTCGCCCGTGGTCATGTTCACCGCCGGCGCGGCGTCCTCCTGCTGGGACTGCAGCGCGGCGGCGACCTTCTCGGACAGCGCCCGCCCGAACCCGGGCACCTGCTCGATCTCCTCCACCCGGGCCGCCCGGAGCTTCCTGACCGATCCGAAGTGCTTCAGCAGGGCCTTCTGCTTGGCCGGCCCCACCCCGGGCAGCTCGTCCAGCACGGAGACGGTCATGGCGGAGGAGCGCTTCTTGCGGTGGAAGGTGATGGCGAAGCGGTGGGCCTCGTCGCGGATGCGCTGGAGCAGGAACAGGCCCTGGCTGGCGCGCGGCAGGATCACCGGGAACTCGTCGTCCGGGACCCAGACCTCCTCCAGGCGCTTGGCGAGGCCGACCACGTGGACGTCGTCGATGCCGAGGTCCGCCAGCGCCCGGGCCGCGGCGGCGACCTGCGGCGGGCCACCGTCGACCACCACGAGACTGGGCGGGTACGCGAACCGCGCCCGCTCCGGCGCCTCGGCCCCGGCCTCGACCTGTCCGGTGCGGGGGCCGGCGGCCTCCCGCTGGGCCTTCTCCTCGAGGTGGCGGCGGAAGCGGCGGGAGATGACGTCGTACATCGAGGCGGTGTCGTCCCGGGCCGCCTCCCCGGTGATGGAGAACTTGCGGTAGTCGGCCTTGCGCGGCAGCCCGTCCTCGAACACGACCATGGACGCGACCACGTTGGTGCCCTGCACGTGCGAGATGTCGTAGCACTCGATGCGCATCAGCGGCACCGGGATGCCCAGGGCCTCCTGCAGCTCCTGCAGCGAGGCGGAACGGGTGGTGATGTCCCCGGCGCGCTTGGACTTGTGCAGCTTCAGCGCCTGGCGGGCGTTCTCCCGCACCGTCTCCATGAGGTGGGCCTTCTCGCCCCGCTGCGGGACCGCGATGCTCACCCGGGAGCCGCGCAGCCCGGAGAGCCACTCCTCGAGCCGGTCGGCGCTGTCGGCGGGCTCGGACAGCAGCACGGTGCGCGGGATGGCGTCCTCGCGGTAGGCGAGCTCGGCGGCGGGCCGGTGCTTGGACCCGCGCGGCTCCGGCGGCGCCGCGGCCTCGGCGAGGGCGGCGCTCTCGGAGGCCTCCGCGGCCGTCTCCCCGTAGACCTGCTCGAGCAGCTGCTCCAGCAGCCGTCCGCCGTCGGCCTCCTCCACTTTCTCGGTGACCCAGCCGCGCTGGCCGCGGATGCGCCCGCCGCGCACGTGGAAGACCTGCACGGCGGCCTCGAGCTCGTCCTCGGCGAGGGCGAAGAAGTCCGCGTCCGTGCTGTCGGAGAGCACCACGGCGTTGCGCTCGAAGGCCTTCTCGAGGGCGGCGACGTCGTCGCGGCGGGCGGCGGCGGTCTCGAAGTCCATCGCCGCGGCGGCCTCCTGCATCTGCCGCTGCAGCTCCCGGATGAACGGGGTGGCCTGCCCGGCCATGAAGCGGCACAGGTCCTCGGCGAGGGCGTAGTGGTCCTCCTCGGAGATCCGGCCGACGCAGGGCGCGGAGCACTTGTCGATGTAGCCGAGCAGGCACGGGCGCCCGGACTGCTCTGCGCGGCGGTAGACGCCCTTGGAGCACGTGCGGACCGGGAAGACGCGCAGCAGGGCGTCGAGCGTCTCCCGGATCGCCCAGGCCTGGGAGTAGGGGCCGAAGTAGCGGTTGCCCTTCTTCTTCTCCCCGCGCACCACCTGCGCGCGGGGCACCGTCTCGGACATCGTCACGGCGAGGTAGGGGTAGGACTTGTCGTCCCGGTAGGCGATGTTGAACCGGGGCTTGAACTCCTTGATCCACGTGTACTCGAGCTGCAGGGACTCCAGCTCGCTGCCCACCACGGTCCACTCCACCCCGGCCGCGGTGGTGACCATGGCGCGGGTCTTGGGGCTGAGGGCGTGCAGGGGCGCGAAGTAGGAGCTGAGCCGGTTGCGCAGGTTCTTCGCCTTGCCCACGTAGACCACGCGCCCGTACTCGTCCCGGAAGCGGTAGACGCCCGGGTCGGTCGGGATGTCCTGGCGGGCGGGGCGGTAGCTCTCCGGATCGGCCACGGTCCGGCTCCCCTCAGCGGCCCGTCGGCGCGGGCTGCACGTACCGGGCCAGCAGCTCCCCGAGCTCGGCGGCGTCCGCGGCCACGGCGGCGAAGCCGGTGCCGAGCTCGTCCTCGTCCGCGAAGCCCCACGCCACGCCGAGGCAGTCGATGCCGTGGGCGAGCGCGCCCTCGGCGTCGTAGCGGCGGTCGCCGATCATCACCGTGCGGGCCGGGTCCGGGGCGTCCACGCCGAGCCGGCGCAGGGCCTCGCCGATGATCGCGGGCTTGTCGTGGACCGCTCCGTCGCGCGGGGCGGCCGCGGCGTCGTCGGCGGCCCCCGAGACGGTCTCGAACCAGCGGCCGAGCCCGAACGTGTCGACGGCCAGCTGCGCGGTGGGCTCGGGCTTCTGGGTGGCCACGGCCATCCGCACCCCGGCCCCGTGGAGGCGCTCCAGGAGCTCCTCCACCCCCGGGTAGACGCGGGTCTGCGCGAGCCCCTCGGTGCGGTAGCGGGCCCGGTAGGAGGCGACCACGTGCGGGATCTCGTCCTCCGGGACGTCGGTGTACGCCCGCAGGGACCAGCCCACGGGCGGGCCCACGAAGCGGCGCAGGTCCTCGGGCACGGCGTGCCCGCGCTCGGCCAGGGCCCGGGCGATGCCCCCGGTGATCGCCCCGGCCGGGTCCAGCAGCGTGCCGTCGAGGTCCCAGAGCACCACGGGCGCGGTCATCGGGCCGCTCCCGCGGTCTCCCCGCCGAGGATCTCGGCGAGGAACCGGCCGGTGTGGCTGGCCGCGTTGCGGGCCACCTGCTCCGGGGTGCCCTCGGCGATCACCCGGCCGCCGCCGGAGCCGCCGTCGGGGCCGAGGTCCACGATCCAGTCGGCGGACTTGATGACGTCGAGGTTGTGCTCGATGGTCATCACCGTGTTGCCCTTCTCGACGAGGCCCTGCAGCACGAGCAGCAGCTTGCGGATGTCCTCGAAGTGCAGGCCGGTGGTGGGCTCGTCGAGCACGTAGATGGAGCGCCCGTTGGAGCGCTTCTGCAGCTCCGCGGCCAGCTTCACGCGCTGGGCCTCCCCGCCGGACAGGGTGGTGGCGGGCTGGCCGAGGCGGACGTAGCCGAGGCCCACGTCCACGAGGGTGTTCAGGTGCCGGGCGATCGGGCCGAAGGCCTTGAAGAACTCCGCGGCCTCCTCGATGGGCATCTCCAGCACCTCGGCGATGGTCCGGCCCTTGTAGTGCACCTCGAGGGTCTCCCGGTTGTACCGGGCGCCCTTGCACACCTCGCAGGGGACGTAGACGTCGGGCAGGAAGTTCATCTCGATCTTGATGGTGCCGTCGCCGGAGCACGCCTCGCAGC
This sequence comes from Kocuria sp. KH4, assembly GCF_053711175.1. Lineage (NCBI taxonomy): Bacteria > Bacillati > Actinomycetota > Actinomycetes > Micrococcales > Micrococcaceae > Kocuria > Kocuria sp. KH4. The sequence goes on along the minus strand of NZ_JBSJYX010000008.1, from coordinate 115,540 downwards.
GCCCGCCCTTGACGTTGAAGGAGAACCGGCCCGCCTGGTAGCCGCGCACCTTCGCCTCGGGGGTCTCGGCGAAGAGCTTGCGGATGTGGTCGAACACGCCGGTGTAGGTCGCCGGGTTGGAGCGCGGGGTCCGGCCGATGGGGCTCTGGTCCACGTGCACGACCTTGTCCAGCTGGTCCACGCCGTCGATCCGCTTGTGCCGGCCCGGGACCTGCTTGGCGCCGTTGAGCGTGTTGGCCAGGGACGTGTAGAGGATGTCGTTGACCAGGGTGGACTTGCCGGACCCGGAGACCCCGGTGACCGCGGTGAGCACGCCGAGCGGGAACGCCACGTCGATGCCCTGCAGGTTGTTCTCCCGCGCGCCCACGACCTTGAGCATGCGCTTGCGGTCCACCGGCCGCCGCCGGGCGGGCACCGCGATGGCCTTGCGCCCGGAGAGGTAGTCGGCGGTGATGGACCGCTCGTTGGCGAGCAGCTCGTCGTAGGTCCCGGAGTGCACCACGCGCCCGCCGTGCTCGCCGGCCCCGGGGCCGACGTCCACGATCCAGTCGGCCTCGCGGATCGTGTCCTCGTCGTGCTCGACCACGATCAGGGTGTTGCCCATGTCCCGCAGCTTGGTGAGGGTCTCGATGAGCCGGCGGTTGTCCCGCTGGTGCAGGCCGATGGAGGGCTCGTCGAGGACGTAGAGCACCCCCACGAGCCCGGCGCCGATCTGCGTGGCCAGGCGGATGCGCTGGGCCTCGCCGCCGGAGAGCGTCGCGGCGGCGCGCTCCAGGTTGAGGTAGTCCAGGCCCACGTCCACGAGGAACGTCAGGCGGGCCTGGATCTCCCGGAGCACCTGGTCGCCGATCTTCGCGTCCCGGGCGCTCAGCTGCAGGTCCCGGAAGAACTCGTGGGCCTCGCGCATGGGCATGCGGGTGGTCTCGGCGATGTTCTTCCCGCCCACCGTCACGGCGAGCATGGTGGGGTTCAGCCGCGCGCCGTCACAGGCGGGGCAGGCCACCTGGCGCATGTACTGCTCGTAGCGGTCCTTGGCGTGGTCGGACTCGGTCTCGGCGTGCTTGCGCTTGATGTAGCCGATCACGCCCTCGAAGCCTTGGGTGTAGCGCCGCTCCCGGCCGAAGCGGTTCCGGTAGGCCACGGTGACCTGGTAGTCCTTGCCCTCGAGGATCGCCTTGCGCGCCTTGGCGGGCAGCTTGCCCCAGGGGGTGACGAGGTCGAAGCCGAGCTCCTGGCCGAGCCCGGCGAGCAGCCGGTTCCAGTACTCGCTGGTCGCCTTGCCCAGCGACCACGGGGCGATGGCGCCCTCCACCAGGGAGAGGTCGGCGTTGGGGACCACCAGGTCCTCGTCGACCTCCAGCCGGGAGCCGATGCCGTCGCACTCCGGGCACGCCCCGAAAGGGGCGTTGAAGGAGAAGGAGCGGGGCTCGATCTCGTCGGCCTGCAGCGGGTGCTCGTTGGGGCAGGCCAGGTTCTCGGAGAACGGCCGGCGCAGCTCCAGCGGGTGGGCGATCTCCTCGTCGGAGCGGGGCACGAGCTCGACGACGACGCGGCCCTCGGCGAGGCCCAGCGCCGTCTCGACGGAGTCGGTCAGGCGCTGGCGGATGCCCTCCTTGACCACGAGGCGGTCGACGACGACCTCGATGGTGTGCTTGTACTGCTTCTTGAGCTTGGGCGGGTCCGAGAGCTGGACGGTCTCCCCGTCCACGGTGGCGCGCGAGAAGCCCTTGGTGGAGAGCTCCTGGAACAGGTCGGCGAACTCGCCCTTGCGCTCCCGCACCACCGGGGCGAGGACCTGGAAGCGGGTCTTCTCCGGCATCTCCAGCAGCTGGTCCACGATCTGCTGCGGGGTCTGCTTCTCGATCCGCTCCCCGCACACGGGGCAGTGCGGCCGGCCGATGCGGGCCCACAGCAGGCGCATGTAGTCGTAGATCTCGGTGATCGTCCCGACCGTGGAGCGCGGGTTGCGGGAGGTGGACTTCTGGTCGATGGACACCGCCGGGGACAGCCCCTCGATGAAGTCGACGTCCGGCTTGTCCACCCGGCCCAGGAACATCCGGGCGTAGGAGGACAGGGACTCCACGTACCGGCGCTGGCCCTCGGCGAAGATCGTGTCGAACGCCAGGGAGGACTTCCCCGACCCGGACAGCCCGGTGAACACGACCATCGCGTCCCGCGGCACGGTCAGGGAGACGTTGTCGAGGTTGTGCTCGCGCGCCCCCTGGACCACGATCTCGGTGAGATCGGACTTGTGGGTGGCCCGGGTCACGGCCGCGGAGGCGGCGCCCGCGCCGGGCTCGGAGGGCTCGTCGGCGGGGTTCAGGACCAGGGTGGACGTGGGGATCGGCTCAGACACGCCCTCCACTCTAGTACCGGCCCCGGACATGACCACGGGGTCCGTGGGGCGCTTCACACCCGGTCCACGGGGCCGGTGGGGGTGTCCTCGCGCAGGCGCTCGGGGGCGGCGCTCCCCCCGGCGTCCGGAGCCGCGGGGCGCCCGTCCCCGGCGGAGCGGGCCTCGCGCTGCCGGCGCCGGACCTCCCGGGCGTCGAGGGTGCGGGTGACGACCTTGAGCTGGCCGGTCGCCGGGTCCACCTCGACGATGTCCACGGTGCGGCGCAGCGGGACCTCCTTGATCAGGAGCACCGCCAGCAGCGTCACGAGGGAGGCCAGGGCGGCGACCAGGAAGACCAGCCCGGTGCCCGTGCCGTAGGCCTCCCGCACGATGCCCTCCACGGCGGCGGGCAGCGCCTCCAGGTCCATCGTGGAGGAGTCCACGGCGGCGGGGTCCCCGCCCTGGGCCCGGGTGCGGGCGGCGAGCTCCGCGGCCAGGTGCGAGCTCATCAGCGCGCCGAAGACCGCGACCGCCACGGCCCCGCCCATGGTGCGGAAGAACGCGACCGAGGAGGAGGCCGCTCCCATGTCCTTGAGCCCCACCGTGTTCTGCACGGCCAGCACGAGGTTCTGGTTCAGCGCGCCGATGCCCAGGCCCACGAGCAGGATGAACGCGCTCACGGCCCACAGCGGGGTGTCGTGCGTGAGGGTCGAGGCCAGGAACAGGCCCGTGGACATCAGCACCGCGGCGACCACCAGGATGATCTTCCACCGCCCGTAGCGGGTGATCAGCTGCCCGGCGACCGTGGCCCCCACGAGCGAGCCGAAGACCTGCGGGAGCATGAGCACCCCGGCCATGGTGGGGCTGTAGCCCTGGCCGAGCTGGAAGTACTGGCCCAGGTAGGTGGTCGAGGCGAACATCGCCCCGCCGGTGGCGATCGCCGCGAGGATCGCGAGCGCCGTGGTGCGCTCCGTGACCACCCGGATGGGCACGACCGGCTCCGCGGCGCGCCGCTCGACGAGCACGAACAGCACGGTGCCCACGAGCGCGGTCGCCGCGAGGGCCGCGGAGGTCCCGGACACCCACGCGAACATGCCCGGCTGCCCGGCCAGGGAGACCCACAGCAGCAGCGCGGAGGCCGAGACGATCAGCAGGGCGATGCCCAGCCAGTCGATGCTCACCCGCCGCGGGGCCTGCGGCGGGATCCGCAGCGTGCGGTGGACCAGCACCGCGGCGAGAACCGCGAGCGGGGCCGGGATCAGGAACACCCAGCGCCAGCCGAAGAGGTCGACGATCAGGCCGCCCAGCAGCGGGCCGGCGGAGGTGGCCACGGCCATGACGGCGCCCATGTACCCGGCGTAGCGGCCGCGCTCGCGGGGCGGGATGATCGTGCCCATGATGGTCATGGCCAGGGCCATGATGCCGCCCATGGCGATGCCCTGGACCACGCGGGCCAGGATGAGGAACTCGATGGTCGGGGACAGCCCGGCCATGGCGGAGCCGAGGACGAAGATCACGATGGACAGCTGCAGCAGCTTCTTCTTGTCGAAGAGGTCGGCGAGCTTGCCCCACACGGGGGTGGTCGCGGCGTTGGCCAGGAGGGTACCCGTGACCGTCCAGGAGAGGGAGGTCTGGTCCCCGCCGAGGTCGGCCATGATCACCGGCAGGGCCGTGCCGATGATGGTGAGGGTGACCATCGCCATGAAGAAGACGGACAGGATGCCGGTGAGGGCCCGGAGCACGTCCTGGTGGGACGCGCCGGTTCCTCCGCCCGGTGCGGCGGCTGGCTGGGGTGCGGTCATCTCGCGGTCTCCTCCTCGTGGTGTCGGTGCTGCGGGGGCCGTGGGCTCCCCGGGTGCTCTGCGTGCTCCCCGTCGGGGTCCCGGCCGTGCTCCGGGTCGGCGGTGGCCGGCGCGGCGCGCGGGGGTCTGCGGGCCTCCCGGCAGGAGGTGGTGCGCTCCGCGCCGAGGGAGTCGAGGAAGACGGTGGTGATCTCGTTGATGGCGCCGCGGCTGGTGCGGGCCTGGTCCTCGTCCCAGCCCACGAGCCGGGCCGCCAGGCGCTGGGCGTCCTGCTCCACGGCGGCGCGGACCTGCTCCCGCCCCCGCGCGGTGATGGCGACCAGGGCCGCCCGCCCGTCCTCGGGGTCCGGGGTGCGCTCGACCAGCCCCGCCTCCTCCAGGCCGGCCAGCTGGCGGCTCAGCCCCGACGGGCCGAGCCCGGTGTCCGAGGCCATGACGGTGGCCCGGCGCGGGCCGGTGCTGTCGAGGTAGTAGAGCAGGGCGATCGCCGTGGGGTTGAGCTGGCGCTGACCGGCGTCGGTCTTGGTCACGCGCTTCATGACGCGCTGCAGCTCCAGCAGGTCGCGCACCAGTTCCACGGCGGTGTCGTGGGAGACGGGCAACGGGGGCTCCTCCGCGATCTCGGTGAAGGGTGGGGGCAACGACGACGGCGGGCGGCGCGCCGGCCCCGCCGCTCGCGGGGTCCGTGCCGGCGGCGCGGACGCGGAGCGCCCACCGCCCGGAATGATTTGTTGCCGCACGCAACTATACGCGGGATGCTCGGCCGCCCACAAGGCCCGGCGGGGTGGCTCCGGTCACGCCCCGCCCCCGCCCGGGCCCGGCACGGGCCCGACTGGCGAGTCGCTGGACTCCGGCGTACCTTCGTCCTCATGATCGCAACGAAGACGGAGGTCACCGACCTCGCCGAGGTCACGATTCGCCGGATCTCCGTGAGCGAGATGGACAACAACGTCTACCTCCTCACCTCGAAGGACGAGGGCACCCAGGTGCTCATCGACGCCGCCGACGACCCCCGCGCCATCGCCGGCCTCGTGGGCGCCGGCAACAGCGACTGCTCGCAGGCCTTCGGCAACCTCCAGCTCATCATCACCACGCACTCGCACTGGGACCACGTGCGCGCCCTGGACGAGGTCCGCTCCCGCTCCGAGGCGATGACCGCCTGCGGCGCCGACGACGAGGCCGACATCGCGGTCCCGATGGACCTCACCTTCGAGGACGGGGACACCGCGGAGTTCGACGGCTTCGACCTGGAGGTCATCGGCCTGCGCGGGCACACGCCCGGCTCGATCGCCCTGGTGTACCGGGACCCGCAGGGACCGGCGCACATCTTCTCCGGCGACTCCCTCTTCCCCGGCGGCGTCGGCAAGACGAACAGCCCGGAGGACTTCCGGCAGCTCCTCGACGACGTGAGCGAGCGGATCTTCGACCGCTTCGACGACGACACGGTCGTCCACCCGGGCCACGGCCGGCCGACCACGCTGGGGGCCGAGCGGCCGCAGTTGGACGAGTGGCGCGCCCGGGGATGGTGACGGCAGGGCCCGCCGTCGACGCGCACACCCCCTCGACGGACCGCGGCGCGTACGCCGCGGTCCTGCTGTTCCCCCTGCTGGTCCTGGCCGGCGGGCTGGTCGGCTCCCTGGCCCCCGGCGCGGTGGGCGGGCTGTCCGGGTGGGTCAACCCCCTGCTCGGGCTGGTCATGTTCGGCATGGGCCTGACCCTGCGGCCGGTCGACTTCGCCCTCGTGGCCCGGCGCCCGCTGCCGGTGCTGCTGGGCGTGGCCGCCCAGTACGTGCTGATGCCGCTCCTCGCGCTGCTCGTCGTGCTCCTGCTGCGCCTGCCCCCGGAGCTGGCGGCCGGCGTGATCCTCGTCGGCTGCGCCCCGGGCGGCACCGCGTCGAACGTGGTGTCCTACCTCGCCCGGGGGGACGTGGCCCTGTCGGTGGCGATGACCTCGATCTCCACCCTGCTGGCTCCCCTGCTCACGCCCCTGCTGACCCTCTGGCTGGCCGGCCAGTACCTCCCGGTGGACGGCGGGTCCATGGCGTGGTCGATCACCCGGATCGTGCTCCTGCCCGTGGTCCTGGGCCTGGCCGTGCGGCTGCTGCTGCCCGGGGTGGTCCGGCGCGCGCTGCCCGTCCTGCCCTGGGTCTCCGTCGCGGCCGTCGCGCTCATCGTGGCGATCGTCGTCTCGGCCAGCGCGGACCGGATCGTGGAGGCGGGACTGCTCGTGCTCGCGGCCGTCGCCCTGCACAACGTGCTCGGCCTGCTCCTGGGCCACCTGGTGGGCGCGTTGACGGGCCTGCCGCCCGCGGCGCGGCGCACCATCGCGGTGGAGGTGGGCATGCAGAACTCCGGCCTGGCCGCCGGCCTCGCCGCCCAGTACCTGAACCCGCTGGCGGCCCTGCCCGGGGCGGTCTTCTCCGTCTGGCACAACCTCTCCGGGGCCGTGTTCGCCCTGGCCTGCCGCCGGGCCGACGCCCGGGCCGCCCGCCGGCTCCCAGAATCCTGAGAATCGCCGCCCCGGCTCGGGCCGCCCGCCGCCGTCGGCTAGCGTGAGTCCATGACCTTCGTCGCGCCCTGCGCACCGGACACCACCGCGGGGCGCACGAGCGGGCGCCGGCATGCCGCCCCGGCCGCCGTGCGGTCCGTCCCCACGATCCTCGAGGGCGTCCGCCGCGCCGACGCCCTCGTCGCCGTATGCGCGCGGGCGGGCGGAGCCCTGAGCCCGGTCACCCCGCCGACCGGTGCAGGCCACGTCCTCGGCGCCGTGCCGTTCCGGAGCGCCCCGGTGCGCGTGGCCGAGCGGCCCGGTTCCCGGCCCCGGGGCCGCCGGCTGCTCGAGGAGCTGTGGCGGGCGCCCGTCCACTGTCCCGGCCCCCCACGAGCGGGCGCTGCCCGTGCCGGGTGATCAGGCCGTGCCGGCCGCCCGGACGGAGGTGGCCCCGGAGGGACGTGCACCGGGGACCGGGCTGCGGCTGACCGTCCTGCCGCCCGACCGCCGGGTGGCCGAGGCCGCCGGGGGACAGCCGCCCGCCTTCGGGCGCACCCTCCGGATCGCCCTGGCCATGCGCGGCGGCGTGAGCCTGGCGGTGTGGATCGGCGGGGCGGTCGCGGAGCTGGACCTGCTGCGCCGGATCCGGCTCCACCGGGACCCGGCGGGCGGGCTGCACGCCCTGCTGCTGCAGCCGTCCGCGGCGCCCGACCCGCACACGGCCGAGCGCGCCCGGGTGTACGCCGGGCTGCTCGCGGACGCGGGCTACGACCGGGTGGAGTTCGACCTCCTCGCCGGGGCCAGTGCCGGCGGACTGAACGCCGTGGTGCACGCCGTGGCCCAGCGCGCCGGCACCGGGCTGGGCGCCCTGGGCCTGCTGTGGCAGGAGCACGCGGCGCTGGGCCGGCTCCTGCGCCCCCTGGGGCGGGCGCCGGTCGACTCGCTGCTCCAGGGCGACGCCTACCTGTGGCCGCGCGTGCAGGAGCTGCTCGCCACCGTGCACGGGGACCCGCGGCACCACCCGGACCTGGTGGCCGAGCACGTGTCCGTGGACCTGTCCGCCACCGTGCTGGACGGCGGCCCCTCCGTCCACGGGGGCACGGCGGAGGGCCGCGGCGGGTTCCACTTCTCCTCCCCGGAGCCGGGCCGCCCCGCTCCCCCGCCGGGCAACGACGTCCCCGCCCGCCCCGGGGCCCCCGGGGACGGCCCCCCGGAGACGTCCGAGCAGGCCGGCCACCGCGCCGCCTCCCTGGCCCGTCTGGCCTACGCGGCCCGGGCGACGTCGTCCTTCCCCGGCGCGTTCGAGCCCGCCGCCGTGTGGTCGGCACCGACCGCGGGCCGGCTCGGCGGGTTTCCCCGCCCGGACCTCAGCCACGCCTTCTCGGCCCACCGCGACCCGGAGGAGCTGCCCTTCCGGGTGGTCGACGGCGGGGTCTTCGACAACATCCCCATCGACCGGGCCGTCGCCGCCGCCGGCACCCGGACCTCGCTGCGGCACGCCGACCGCTGCCTGCTCTACCTCGACCCGGACCCGCCCGCCCCGCCGGAGGTCCGCGCCGGCGACCCGGACCTGCCGCGCCTGGCCCGCACGCTCGGGGCCACGCTCGCCCGGCTGCGCCGGCGGGAGACCGGCGAGGACGAGGTCCTGGCCCTCGCCGACCTCCGGGACGTCCGGCTGGTCGCGGACGGGCGGCTGCACCCCCTCGCCGCCCTGCCCGTCGCCTGGGACGCCGCCGCGCGGGAGGACCGGCGCCGGGCGTACGTGCGCTACCGGGCCCGGGCGGACGCCGCGCTGCTGGCCCGGCTGCTGACCCGGCCCGCGCAGTGGCAGCTGGCCTCCACACTCCCGCGGCGCCGTCAGGTGCACGCCCGCGGCGCCGCCGAGCTCGAGCCGCTGCGGCAGCAGCTCGCCGGGCGCTACGACGCCCTGTCCCGCGGCCCGCTGACGGCCCCGGGGGCCACGGCCGTGCTGCGCGGCCCGCAGGCGCTGGCCGACGCCGCGTCCTGCGTGCTCGCGTGGGTGCGCTTCCTCGAGTCCCTGCTGCTCGGCCCGGGAGTCGGCCCCGTCCCGCCGGGCGGTGTCGACCCGGCGCTCGCCCGGGCGGTCGCGTACCGGGTGCTGGCCGCGGCCGGACACGCCCGGGACGGCGTGCTCGCGGCGGTCCTGGAGGCCTGCGCGGACCCGGGCACCGCGGTCACGGCCGCGGTGCCCGTCTGGCTGGACGGCTCCTCCCCGGCGCCCGGCGCCGGGGAGGAGGCCTGGCGGGAGCTCGACGCCGCGGTGGCCGCCCTGCGCGGCGCCCACGCCGCCGTCCGGGCGCAGCTGGAGGCCAGCCCCGGCGCACCGCCCGGGGACACGCCGGACCCGGCCACCCTGTGGCGCGAGTCCCCCTGGTCCGCCGTCCCCGTCTCCGGGCCGGTGCCGGCCGCCGCGGACCTGCCCCCGCTGCTGGCGGCGGCCGGGATCCCCACGCCGGTCTCCGGGATCCGCTACGGGGAGATCCGCGGGGACGGCGCGCCCGCCCGTCCCCGGACGCTCGGCCCGCTGCCGCACGCGTGGGCGCGGCAGCGGCTGCAGCGTGCCCTCGACGCCTCGGGGCGCCCCGGCGCCACCGACGACGATCTGCGCCGGCTCCTGGCTCCCGACGCCCGGCGGCTGCCCGCCCGGGACAAGCTCGCCGGCGCCGGGCTGTTCAACTTCCGCGGCTTCCTCGCCGCCGACTGGCGCGCCAACGACTGGTGGTGGGGCCGCCTCGACGCCGCGGCCGGTGCAGCGGACTTCCTCCGCACGCTGCCCGCACGCCCCGGGCCCACCACGGGCCCCCGCGCCACCACGGACCCCCGCGCCGGCACCGCGGTCCCGGCCGCGCCGGAACCGGCACCGCACCGGCCGGCGCGGGAGGCCGCCGCCGCGCTGCAGGAGAGCCTGCTGGACGAGCTCGGCGGCGGGGACCGGCAGCACGCCCTCACCACCGTGGGCGCCGGGGCGGACGGGTCGGCCCGGCTCGCCCCGGGCTACCGGATCGGTCTGGCCTCCCGCGGGCTGCGGGTGCTCGGCCGGGCCCTGGCCGGGACCCCGGGTCTGCCCCGCGGGGTGTGGGAGCTGCTGCTGTTCCTGGGGCAGCCCGTCCTCGTCCTGCTCCCCCTGCTGCTCGCCCCGGTCCGCGCCGCGCTCGCGTTCGTGGCCGCCGCCGGGGCCTTCGGACTGCTCGGGACCCCGGATCCGGCCGGCCGCGCCGGGGAGTTCGTCCTCGCCGGCGCCGGGGCCGTGCTGCTGGCCGCGTCCCTGCTGCGCACGGCGCACCGGGCGCACCGGGGGTGGTCCCGCGTCCTCGCGGCCGCCGGTGGGGCGCCGCCGACCGTCGCCGTCCGGGACGCCGCCCTGCGCCGGGCGGGGTGCTGCGGCGTCGCCGCGGCCGCGCTGCTCCTCCCGGCGGGGGCCGCCGCGACCGCCGGCCGGACCGCGCTGGTGCTGCTGCTGCTGGCGGGGGTGCTGGCGCTCGAGCGCTGCGCCGCCGCCGTGGCGCGGCGGGTGCCGGGGCGGGAGCCCGGGGACGAGGTGGTGCGCGCGGCCGGCGTCGTGCTGGTCGCCGTGGCCGGGTGGGCGCTCGCCGGCGCGGTCGGGGCGGGGCCGGTGGCCCTCCGCCCCGCCGGCGGGGCGGCGCCGCTCGTGGCGGCCGCCGCGGGCGCCGTGCTCGGGGCCCTGCTCCTCGCCGGGTTCCTGCGCCCGGGGTGGGCCGCGCTGGTGGCCGCCGCCGCCGCGGGCACCGCGGCCGCGGCGCTGGGGGCCGTCGGGGCGCTGAGCGACCGGCCCGGGGCGGGGTGCGCCGCGGCCCTGGTCGGCTGGGCCGCGGTGCTGTGGTGGGCCCCGCGGGAGCCGATGCTGCGCCCGTGGGCGCGCTCGGAGGAGCTGCGCCCGCCCAGCGGCCGGGGGGAGCGCGGATAAGCTGGGGGCGATGAAACTCCTCGAAGCCCTCTCCCCCGAGCTCGGCACCCCGGGCCACCCTTACTACCGCGGCGACTTCGCCTCCAACCCGCTGTCCGGGGACGAGGTGTACGAGGGGTTCCTCGGCTGGATCGCCTCCCGGGGCATGGAGCTCTACCCCGCCCAGGACGAGGCCGTCCTGGAGGTCGCGAGCGGGTCCAACGTGATCCTCGCGACCCCGACCGGGTCCGGGAAGTCGACCGTGGCGGTCGCGGCGCACTTCGCCGGGCTCGCCGCCGGGCAGCGCTCCTACTACACCGCCCCGATCAAGGCCCTGGTCTCCGAGAAGTTCTTCTCCCTGGTGGAGATCTTCGGCGCCGAGAACGTCGGGATGGTCACCGGGGACTCCGCCGTCAACGCGGACGCGCCCATCGTGTGCTGCACCGCCGAGATCCTCGCCAACGTGGCCCTGCGCGAGGGCCGGGACGCGGACGTGGGACCCGTGGTGATGGACGAGTTCCACTTCTACTCGGACCCGCAGCGCGGCTGGGCGTGGCAGGTGCCGCTGCTGGAGCTGCCGCAGGCGCAGTTCCTGCTCATGAGCGCCACCCTGGGGGACGTGTCCCGCTTCGAGGAGGGGATCACGGAGCTCACCGGGCGGCCGACGACGACGGTCTCCTCCGCCGAGCGGCCGATCCCGCTGCACCACTACTGGTCCGAGGACCCCATCCACGAGGCCCTCGAGGAGCTGCTGGGCACCAACCAGGCGCCCGTCTACGTGGTGCACTTCTCCCAGCTGCAGGCCATGGACCAGGCCCAGAACCTGATGTCCGTGAACGTGCTGTCCAAGGAGGAGAAGGAGCGGATCGGGGAGCTCATCGGCGGGTTCCGCTTCTCGGCCGGCTTCGGGAAGACGCTCAACCGCCTGGTGCGCCACGGCATCGGCGTCCACCACGCCGGGATGCTGCCCAAGTACCGCCGGCTCGTGGAGCAGCTCGCCCAGACCGGTCTGCTCAAGGTCATCTGCGGCACGGACACCCTGGGCGTGGGCATCAACGTGCCCATCCGCACCGTGGTCATCACGGCCCTGTCCAAGTTCGACGGCGAGCGCACCCGGCGGCTCAACGCCCGCGAGTTCCACCAGATCGCCGGGCGGGCCGGGCGGGCCGGCTACGACACCGCGGGCACCGTGGTGGTCCAGGCGCCCGAGCACGTCATCGAGAACAACAGGGCCATGAAGAAGGCCCACGCCAAGTTCGGCGACGACCAGAAGAAGCTGCGGCAGGTCGTGCGGAAGAAGCCGCCCCAGGGCTTCGTCTCGTGGGGGAAGCCGACGTTCGAGACCCTCGTGGCCTCGGAGCCCGAGCCCCTGGGCTCCTCCTTCACCGTGACCCACTCGATGCTGCTCAACCTGCTGCAGCGGCCCGGGAACCCGGTGCTGGCCGCGTGGCACCTGCTCACGCACAACCACGAGACGCGCCAGCGCCAGCGCGCCCTCCTCAGGCAGGCGATCGGGATCCTCAAGGAGCTGCGGGCCGCCGGCGTCGTCGAGAAGCTGGACACCCCGGACGAGGAGGGCCGCACCTGGCGGCTGACCGTGGAGCTGCAGGAGAACTTCGCCCTGAACCAGCCGCTGTCCCCCTTCGCCCTGGCCGCCCTGACCCTGCTCGACCGGGACGCCCCCGGTTACGCGCTCGACGTCGTCTCCGTCGTGGAGGCCACCCTGGAGAAGCCGCGCCAGGTGCTCAACATGCAGGAGAAGAAGGCCCGCGGGGAGGCCGTGGCCGCGATGAAGGCCGAGGGCCTGGACTACGAGGAGCGGATGAAGGAGCTCGAGGAGGTCAGCTACGCCAAGCCCCTCGAGGAGCTGCTGACGCAGGCCTTCGAGACCTACCGCACCGGGGCCCCGTGGGTGGCCCAGTTCGAGCTCACCCCGAAGTCGGTGGTCCGGGACATGTACGAGCGGGCGATGACCTTCGGCGACTACGTGCAGTTCTACGGCCTGGCCCGCTCCGAGGGCATCCTGCTGCGCTACCTCTCCGACGCCTACAAGGCGCTGCGCCAGACGGTGCCGCTGGACATGCTGCGCGAGGACCTCGAGGACCTGGTCGAGTGGCTGGGCGAGCTCATCCGGCAGACCGACAACTCGCTGCTGGACGAGTGGGAGAAGCTCGCCGCCGGCGAGGAGTCCCCCATGGGCACCTCCGCGGACTCCCTCGAGGAGCTCATCGACGAGCAGCCCCCGGTGCTCACGGCCAACCCGCGGGCGTTCCGGGTCATGGTCCGCAACGCCCTGTTCCAGCGGGTGGAGCTGTTCGCCGACGAGAAGGACAAGGTGCTCGGGGCGCTGGACGGCGCGCACGGCTGGGACCGGGACCGGTGGGCGGACGCCATGGACGCCTACTTCGACGAGCACGACGACCTCTACACGGACCCCCAGTCCCGCGGGCCCGGCCTGGTGCGCATCGACGAGCGGCCCGAGGGCCTGGACGGGTACTGGACCGTGGTGCAGGTCTTCGACGACCCCGACGGCCACCACGACTGGGGCATCAACGCCCGCATCGACCTGCGCGCCTCCGACGAGGACGGCTTCCCCGCCGTGATCGTGGACAACGTGGGGCCGGTGACCGAGACGGGGCGCTGAGCGTCCGACCCGGGGACCGGCCCCGGGACCGCAGGAGGCCCCCGTCCGCGCGAGCGGGCGGGGGCCTCCGTCGTCGGGCGCCGGGTCAGGCGGAGCGGCCGGTGCTGCCGCCCCGCGGGGCGTCGGGGGTGGTGGTGCCGGCGGCGTCCTGCGTCGGCGCGTGGGCGCCGTGGACGGCCTCGGCCTCCGGGGTCGGGACCACGTCGGGCTCCGGGGCCACCCCGGTGCGCTCGAACTCGCGGTGCTTGCCGCGGGCCCGGTCCAGCAGGTCGTGGAAGTACTTCTCGGACTCGACCAGCTCCTCGCGGTGCTTCTCGGAGATCTTCGGCATCTGCTGCTGGAACCTGGCGGCCTTGTCGGCGAGCTTGCGCCGCTCCTCCGGGGAGGCGTCCTGGGGCAGGGTGACGTACTGCTCGGCCGTGGTCTGCAGGCCGCCGATGATGCGCAGGGCCCGCCCCTTGGGGCTGAACAGCGAGGCCAGGACGGTGACGACCAGCACGCCGATGATCACGGACAGGGACAGCCCGATGCTGATCTCCACGACCTCCACGTGCTCGCCGTTGTTGATGAAGGGCAGGTTGTTCTCGTGCAGGGCGTGGATGATGAGCTTGACGCCGATGAAGCCCAGGATGATGGCCAGGCCCCAGGAGAGGTAGATGAGCCGGTCCAGCAGGCCGTCGATGAGGAAGTACAGCTGGCGCAGGCCCATGAGCGAGAACGCCACGGCGGTGAACACCAGGTAGGTCTCCTGGGTGAGGCCGAAGATCGCCGGGATCGAGTCGAGGGCGAAGAGCACGTCCGTGCCGCCGATGGCGACCATGACCAGCAGCATCGGCGTCATGGCGCGCTTGCCGTTGTGGATGGTGAAGAGCTTGTCGCCGTCGTAGTGGTCGGTGGTGTGGATGAACCGCTTGGCCAGGCGCACCACGAAGTTGTCGGCCTCGTCGTGGCCCGACTCCGAGAGCTCACCCTTGATGAGCGAGCCCGCGGTGAGCAGCAGGATGAGCCCGAAGGCGTAGAACACCCACGCGAACTGGTTGATCAGCCCGGCGCCCACGAAGATCAGGGCGGTGCGGGCCACCAGGGCGAACGTGATGCCGAACAGCAGCACCTTCTGCTGGTCCGCGCGCGGGACCTTGAAGGAGGCCATGATGATGAGGAACACGAAGAGGTTGTCCACGGACAGCGCCTTCTCCGTGATGTACCCGGCGTAGTACTCCCCGGCGTAGCGACCACCCCACTCCACCAGGACGAACAGGCCGAACAGGAGGGCGAGGCCCACGTAGATCGCCGACCAGATCGCGGCTTCCTTCAGCTGGGGCTCGTGCGCCTTGCGCACGTGGAACACGTAGTCGAAGAGGAGCAGGCCGAGGATGGCCGCGATCGTGATGATCCAGACGGTGGATGAGACTTCCATGATTCTGCTTTCGGGGTCGAGTACGGGACAGCCGTAAGTCTCTCCGCCGCGCGTGCCGCACCGTTCCGGTGCGCCGTGCTGGTCCGGCCACTGTGTCCGGTCGGGTCCGGGGACCCGACGTGCTGACGTCCACAGCGCTGAGGGATACTCCCCTAGGCTCGGCCCAGTCTATACGGAGGTCGCGGCGGACACGGCGAAGGCCCGGTCCGACGTGTGCCGGACCGGGCCTGCGGCCGTGCGGGCCGTCGACGACGGCCCCGGGCGCTCAGCCCGCGGGGGCGCTCAGCGACCGCCCTCCCGGTGCTCCGTGCCCTGCACGTCCCGGCTGTCGTCGTGGTGCTCCTCGACGGTCTTGCCCGTGTGCTCGTGGACGTCGGGCAGCTCCACGCGGGACCGCTCGGCGGCGCCGCGGGCCGCGTGGTGCTTCTTCACGAGCTCGGCCTGCACGATGCGGATCTCCTGGGTGGGCGTGCCCTCCGGGATGCCCCGGTAGACCTCGATGGCCCGGTGCAGCTCGGCCACGGCGTGGGCGGAGCGGCCCTTCGGGCTGAGCACGGACGCGATCGTGGCGACCGCGATGATGGACACGATCACGCCCAGGGACACGAAGGTGGGGATCTCCGGGGCCCAGGCGATGTGCTCGCCGCCGTTGATGAAGGGCACCTCGTTCTCGTGCATGGCGTGCAGGATGAGCTTGACCCCGATGAACGCCAGGATCAGCGACAGGCCGTGCTTGAGGTAGATGAGCCGCTCCATCAGCCCGCCGAGCAGGAAGTAGAGCTGGCGGAGGCCCATGAGGGCGAAGATGTTGGCGGTGAAGACGATGAACGGGCTCTGGGTGAGCCCGAAGATCGCCGGGATGGAGTCGAAGGCGAACATCAGGTCGGTCACGCCGATGGTCACGAACACCACGAGCATCGGCGTGAAGAGCTTCTTGCCGTTCACCGTGGTGCGCAGCTTGTTGCCGTCGTACTGGTCCGTCATGGGGACCACGGTGCGCAGCTTGCGGATGAGGGCGTTCTCCTCCGACTCGTCCTCGCCGTCGTCCTTGGCCTGGTGGTAGGCGGTCCAGAGCAGGAAGACGCCGAAGATGTAGAAGACCCAGGAGAAGTTGGCGATGATCGTGGCGCCCAGCAGGATGAAGATCCCGCGCAGGACGAGGGCGATGATGATGCCCACCATCAGCACCTCCTGCTGGTACTTCCGCGGCACCGCGAACCGGGTCATGATCACGATGAACACGAACAGGTTGTCGATGCTGAGGCTGTACTCGGTGATCCAGCCCGCCACGAACTGGGTGCCCTGCTCGGCGCCGGCGAACGCGAACATCAGGCCGCCGAACACGAGCGCGAGGGCCACGTAGATGCCCACCCAGATGCCGGCCTCCTTCATGGAGGGCTCGTGGGGGCGCTTGGCGACCATGATCAGGTCGAAGAGGAGGATGGCGCCGAGAACGACGAAGGAGCCGATCTCGAACCACGCGGGTAGCTGTGTGTGCACGCGAGTTCTTTCGCTTGGAGATGGGTGAGTCCCCGGCCGGCGTCGTCCGTGGAGCGGGGCGGGCCGGGGCATCACGATGAGCCGCAAGTCTCTCCGCCGTTCCCGGCGGGCCCGGGCGCGGCCGCTGCGACCGGCCGGGCTCCGTTGCCCGGCGTGCTGACGACCGCAGCGCTGAGGGATACTCCCCTACGCGGGGTGCACTCTACCCCAACCTGGGAGAACGCCGGGAACCGGTGTCGCCGCGGGTCACGGTCGCGGGCGGGGACGGGTGCGGCCCGGGGCTCAGGCGTGCCCGGCCTGCTGCATCTGCCGCAGCTCCTTCTTCAGGTCCGCGAGCTCGTCGCGGATCCGCCCGGCGAGCTCGAACTGCAGCTCGGCGGCGGCGGCCTGCATCTGCTCGGTCATCTGCGCGATGAGGTCCACCAGGTCCTCCGCCGGGGCGGCGGCGACCCCGTCCCGGCGCAGCTTCTGCTCCGCGGCCGCCGCCGCGTCCCGCCCGCCCGCGCCCGCGGTCGGGGCCGTCTTCTTCCCGGCGGCCGCGCGCCGGGCGAGCAGCTCGCGGGTGTCCTCCTCCTCGCGCTGGAGCTGGTCGGTGATGTCGGCGATCCGCTTCCGCAGCGGCTGCGGGTCGATCCCGTGCTCGGTGTTGTAGGCGACCTGGATCTCCCGACGGCGGTTGGTCTCCTCGATGGCCGTGGCCATGGAGTCGGTGATCCGGTCGGCGTACATGTGCACCTGGCCGGAGACGTTGCGCGCGGCGCGGCCGATGGTCTGGATCAGGGAGGTCGTCGAGCGCAGGAACCCCTCCTTGTCCGCGTCGAGGATGGCGACCAGGGAGACCTCGGGCAGGTCCAGGCCCTCGCGTAGCAGGTTGATGCCCACGAGGACGTCGAAGGTGCCCATCCGCAGCTCCCGCAGCAGCTCCACGCGGCGGAGGGTGTCGACGTCGGAGTGCAGGTACTGGACCTTCACGCCGTGCTCCATGAGGTACTCGGTGAGGTCCTCGGCCATCCGCTTGGTCAGCGTGGTGACGAGCACCCGCTCGTCGCGCTCCACCCGCACGGTGATCTCGTCGAGCAGGTCGTCGATCTGGCCCTTGGTGGGCTTGACGATGACCTCGGGGTCGACGAGGCCGGTGGGCCGGATGATCTGCTCCACGTAGCCGTCCGCCTGGGACAGCTCGTACTTGCCCGGGGTGGCGGAGAGGTAGACGGTCTGGCCGATCCGCTCCAGGAACTCGTCCCACTTCAGCGGCCGGTTGTCCATCGCGGAGGGCAGCCGGAAGCCGTGCTCCACGAGGGTGCGCTTGCGGGACATGTCGCCCTCGTACATGCCGCCGATCTGGGGGATCGTCACGTGGGACTCGTCGACCACCAGCAGGAAGTCGTCCGGGAAGTAGTCGATCAGGCAGTGCGGCGCCGAGCCGCGCGGGCGGCCGTCGATGTGCAGCGAGTAGTTCTCGATGCCGTTGCAGTAGCCCATCTGCTCCATCATCTCGAGGTCGTACGTGGTGCGCATGCGCAGCCGCTGGGCCTCGACGAGCTTGTTCTGGGACTCCAGCTCCTTCAGCCGGGCGGCGAGCTCCTCCTCCACGGACTTCACGGCCCGCGCCATCCGGTCCGCCCCGGCCACGTAGTGGGAGGCGGGGAAGACGTACATCTCGGTCTCCTCCCGGATGATCTCCCCGGTCAGCGGGTGGAGGGTGTAGATGGACTCGATCTCGTCGCCGAAGAACTCCACGCGGATGGCGTGCTCCTCGTACATCGGGATGATCTCCACGGTGTCCCCGCGGACGCGGAAGGTGCCGCGGTGGAAGTCGACGTCGTTGCGCGCGTACTGCATGTTCACGAACCGGCGCAGCAGCTCGTCCCGGTCCATCTCCTCGCCCCGGCGCATGGTGACCATCTGCGCCACGTACTCCTCCGGGGTGCCCAGGCCGTAGATGCAGGAGACGGTGGCGACCACCACGACGTCCCGGCGGGTCAGCAGCGCGTTCGTCGCGGAGTGCCGCAGCCGCTCGACCTCCTCGTTGATGGAGGAGTCCTTCTCGATGAAGGTGTCCGTCTGCGGGACGTAGGCCTCCGGCTGGTAGTAGTCGTAGTAGGAGACGAAGTA
Source organism: Kocuria sp. KH4 (assembly GCF_053711175.1). Lineage (NCBI taxonomy): Bacteria > Bacillati > Actinomycetota > Actinomycetes > Micrococcales > Micrococcaceae > Kocuria > Kocuria sp. KH4. The sequence goes on along the minus strand of NZ_JBSJYX010000008.1, from coordinate 97,311 downwards.
CTCGACCGCGTTGTTCGGCAGCAGCTCGCGCAGCTCGTTGGCCAGCTGCGCGGCGAGCGTCTTGTTCTGCACCATGACCAGCGTGGGCCGCTGGACCCGTTCGATCAGCCACGCGGCGGTCGCCGACTTGCCGGTGCCCGTGGCGCCGAGCAGGACCACGTCCTTCTCCCCCGCCTCGACGCGCGTGGCGAGCTCCTCGATGGCCCGGGGCTGGTCGCCGGCGGGGACGTAGTCGGAGATGACCTCGAAGGGGGCGACCACACGGTTGATCTTCTGCGCCAGGCTCATGGATCCAGGCTACGCCCCGCCCCGGACACGCGGACCGGGTTCCTCCGGAGGCGATCAGCGGCCGCCGGGCCACCCGCCCGGGGCCCGGGCGGACCGGTGCGGGGGCGCCGTCACATGCGCTGGTACCGGGCGCGGACCACCAGGAACAGCCCGTAGCAGATCAGTCCCACGGCCACAGCCCCGAGCAGCCACGTGCCGAAGGGCTGCTCCTGCAGGGACTTCAGGGCGCCGTCCAGGCCGGTCGCCTCCTCGGGGTCGTGCTGCACGGTGGCCACCACGAAGAGCACGCCCAGCACCGCCAGGGCGATCCCCTTCGCGACGTAGCCGGCCACCCCGAGGGCGACCACCGCCGAGCCGGCCCGGCCGGGGGGCAGGCCCTCGAGGGTCCGGGTGAAGCTGCGGGTCACGCCCCGGTGGACGAAGTAGCCGCCGGCGACGACCAGCCCCAGGCCCACGGCCACGAGCAGCACGGTGCCGGCCGGGTGGGCCATCAGCCGGGCGCTGATCGACTGCGTGGACCGGCTGCTGTCGCTCGAGCCGCCCAGGGCGTAGGTGCCGAAGACCGCGCCGATCGCCCCGTAGGCCACGGCCTGACCGCCGGACTTGAGCCGGCGCGTGAGCTGCTCCCGGCCGGAGCGCCGCGCCGCGCCGACGACGGTCTCGCTGAGCAGGAACAGGGCCAGGGCCGCGCAGCCGAGGAAGCACGCCCACAGCAGCACGGTGCCGCCCGGGGTGCCGGCGAGCGCGGCCACGGCACCGGACTGGTCCGCCGAGCCGGACCCGCCGCGGGCCACCCGCAGGGCGATCACCCCGATCATGGCGTGCAGCAGGCCCGCGGCCACGAAGCCGGCCCGGGCCGCGAGGACGAATCCGCGCGAGTCCGTGGCCTCGTCGGCGGCGTCGGCCGCCCTGGTCGCCCGGCGTCCGAGCTCGCCCATGGGTCCTCCTGGGGATAGGGCTCCATGGTGCGCGCCGCGGCGGCTGCTGTCCACGCCGCCGTTCGACGGACACCGGGCGGGGTGAGGCGCCGGGCCCGGGCGCGGGCTACTGCTGGAAGGCGGCGTCGAAGGCGGCGCCAGCGGGGCCGAAGTCGAAGCGCTTCAGGAAGGCGAGCGCCTCGGGCGCGCCCTGCAGGCGGTCCATCCCGGCGTCCTCCCACTCCACGGAGACGGGGCCGTCGTAGCCGATCGCGGTCAGGGCCCGGAAGCTGTCCTCCCAGGGCACGTCACCGCGGCCGGTCGAGACGAAGTCCCAGCCCCGGCGGGGATCGCCCCAGGGCAGGTGCGAGGACAGGATGCCGTTGCGCCCGCCGCCCATCCGCATCTTGGTGTCCTTGCAGTCCACGTGGTAGATCCGCTCGGCGAAGTCGGAGATGAACGCGACCGGGTCGATCTGCTGCCACAGGAAGTGGCTGGGGTCCCAGTTCAGCCCGAAGGCCTCGCGGTGCCCGATGGCCTCCAGCGCCCGGTGGGTGGACCAGTAGTCGTAGGCGATCTCGGACGGGTGCACCTCGTGGGCGAAGCGCACCCCGCACTCGTCGAAGACGTCCAGGACGGGGTTCCAGCGGTCGGCGAAGTCCCGGTAGCCGGCGTCGATCACCTCCGCGGGGACCGGGGGGAACATCGCGACGTACTGCCAGATCGCGGAGCCGGTGAAGCCGACCACGGTGTCCACGCCGAGCCGCTGCGCCAGGCGCGCCGTGTGCTTCATCTCCTCCGCGGCCCGGGTGCGCACGCCCTCGGGGTCGCCGTCGCCCCAGACCCGGGGTCCCACGATGGCCCGGTGCCGGAAGTCGATCGGGTCGTCGCAGACGGCCTGGCCCTTGAGGTGGTTGGAGATGGCCCAGACCCCCAGCCCGTGGCGCTCCAGGATCTCGAGCCGCTCCTGGACGTAGGCGTCGTCGTCCCACCGCCAGGCGTCGAGGTGCTCCCCGGACACGGCGATCTCCAGGCCGTCGTAGCCCCAGCCGGCGGCGAGCTCGGCGACCTGCTCGAGCGGGAGGTCGGCCCACTGGCCGGTGAACAGGGTGTAGCGGTGTCCCATGGTGGTCCTCGGTGTTCGTGGAGAGGCGCTCTCCGGTCGGTCGGGCGTCGGCGGTGCGGTCGGTGGTGCGGTCGGGGGTCACAGCCGGACGGTGGCGCCGTCCCGCGCCGCGCTGTCCGTCACGGCCTCCAGCACCCGCTGGACGGCCAGCCCGTCCGCGAAGTCGGGCGCGGCCGGCACCCCGGTGTCGATGGCGTGCAGGAAGTCGGCGGCCTGGCTGGTGAAGGTGTGGTCCCAGCCGAGGATGTGCCCGGGCGGCCACCACGCCCCGGCGTAGGGGTGGGAGTCCTCGGTGACGAGGATCCGGGCGTAGCCCCGGGCGTCCCCCGGGGCGGCGGTGTCGAAGACCTGCAGCTCGTTGAGCCGTTCCAGGTCGAAGCGCAGGCCGCCGCGCGAGCCGTAGACCTCGATCTCGAGGGCGTTCTTGCGCCCGGTGGCGCAGCGGGAGACCTCCAGGCTGACCACCGCCCCGGAGGCGGTGCGCAGGGTCGCCCAGGCGGCGTCGTCGACCGTGACGCGCTCGGTCCCGTCGGGGCCCTCGCGGGTCCGGACGAAGGTCTCGGTGGTCCCGGCGACGGACACGACCGGTGAGCCGAGCAGGAAGCGCACCTGGTCGACGGCGTGCGAGGCGAGGTCCCCGAGCGCCCCTGACCCCGCGGTCTCCCGGCGGAGGCGCCACGTCATGGGCGCGTGCTCGTCGGCGAGCCAGTCCTGGAGGTAGCTGGCCCGCACCTGCCGGACCTCGCCCACCCGGCCCTCGGCGATCATCGTGCGCGCCAGCGCCAGCGCCGGGACCCGGCGGTAGTTGAAGCCGACCATGGCGTGCACCCCGTGCGCCCGGGCGGCGGCCGCGGCGGCCGCCATGCGCTCGGCCTCGGCCACCGTGTTGGCCAGCGGCTTCTCCACGAGCACGTGCTTGCCGGCCTCGAGGGCCGCGATCGCCATGTCGGCGTGCAGGTGGCCGGGGGTGCAGATGTCGACGACGTCGACGTCGGGCCGCTCCAGCACCGAGCGCCAGTCCGTGCCGCTCTCCGCCCACCCGTACCGCTGCGCGGCCGCGTCCACGGGGCCGGCCTCCCGGCCGACCAGCACCCGCTGGGCGACGCGCGGCGCGGGGTAGAACGCGTTGACGTTGCGCCAGGCGTTGGAGTGGGCCTTGCCCATGAAGGAGTAGCCGAGCACGGCCACGCCCAGGACGCCCGGCGCGGGCCCCCGGTCGGTGCGCGCGGCCGGCTCGGGTGCGGGGCTGGTCATGGCTCTCCTCCTCGGCTCCGGTCACGGGCGGCGCGCAGGAACGCCAGACCGTGCTCCGCGAGCTGGTCCTGGGTCGGGGCCAGGGCCCGCCAGACCGCGGCGGCGGTGGCGATGCTGGCGTTGTGGGCGGTGAAGCTCTCGATGTTCAGGGCGCCGGTGTAGCCGACGTCGTCCAGGGCCTCGAAGATGCCCGTCCAGTCCGTCTGGTCCCCGCCCGGGGCCCCGCGGTCGTTGCCGCAGACCTGCAGGTGCACCAGGTGCTCCCCGGCCGCGCGGACCGCCCCGGCGGAGGACCGCTCCTCGAGGTGCAGGTGGTAGGTGTCCAGGGCCAGGCCCACGCCGTGCCCCAGCAGCGGGCCCAGGGCCTCGAGGGCCTGGGCGGTGGTGTTGATCAGCGAGGTCTCGTAGCGGTTGAGCGGTTCAACGCCCAGCACCACACCGGCGGCCTCGGCCTCGGCCGCGAGGGGGGCCAGGTTCCGGCGCAGCTGCGCGTACGCCTGCTCCCGCTCCGCGGCGTCCATCCGCCACAGCCGCCCCGTGTGCGCGTAGAAGGGGCCGCACACCGCGGGGGCGCCGACGTCGTGGGCCAGCTCGATGCAGGCGCTGAGGTAGCGCTGGGTCCGCAGCACCACGTCGTCGTCGGCCAGCACCAGCTCCCGGCCGGGGGCCATGGCGCCCACGATCCACGGCCGCAGCCCGGCGAGCGCCTCCCGCACCGTCGCGGCGGAGAAGTCGCCCTCCTGCTCCAGGGGCAGCTCGACGGCCTCGAAGCCCAGCTCCGCGATCCTCGCCAGCAGCGGGGGCAGGTTCGCGTCCGTGAGCGGGGACTCCCAGACCCAGGTGTTGACGCCGATCGGGCGGTGCATGGGCGGCTCTCCTTCCGGTGCGGTGGACGGGGTGGGCGCCCCGCCCGCCGCCGGGGACCGGTCCGGTGGCGGGCGGGACGGGTGCCGCGGGCATCAGGGGATGGTCCGCTCCCGCCACACGTCGGGGTAGCCCGGCAGGTCCTCGCCGCCGAACTTCGCGTAGTGGCCGTCCGGCATCCCCTCGTTGTCGGCCAGGAACCCGGCCCGCTGCTCCTCCGTGATGGGCTCCTGCGGCAGGACCCACTCGGTGGGCACCTCCTCGCCGGCGAAGATCTGCTCCAGGGCCAGCAGCGGGGTGCGCCACTGGAAGTTGGAGTACACCGGGGCGATGCCGGTCAGGCCGGTCTCCTCCCACTTGCGCAGGAAGCTCATCTCGTCCTCCCCGGTCATCACGGGGTAGTCCGCGCCGGCGTCCTCGAACGCCTCGATGGCGGCGACGGCGCCGTCCCCGGCGTCCATCCACACGCCCTGCACCTCGCCGGTGGCGAGCTCGTCGGAGATGATCTTCTTGATCTCGGTGGGGTCGGCCCCGGTGAAGTAGTCCGTGGCCTCGATCCCGTTCTCCTCGAAGATCCTCTCGGCGGCCGCCCAGCGCTGCTCCAGCACGTCGACGCCGGGCAGGATGCGCAGCGCCACCACCTTGTCGCCCTCCTGGAGGTTGTCCACCAGGAAGTTCGCCGAGTCGATGCCCCAGGCGAAGCCGCCGATCGGGTGGATGAACGTCGTGGCGCAGTCGGTCTCCACCCCGCGGTCGAAGACCACCACCGGTTTGCCGGTCTCGCAGGCGCGCTCGACCGCCGGGGTGAGGGCGGCGGTCGAGTTGGGCGAGATGATGAACGCGTCGCACCCGCCCTCGGCGATGAAGTAGTCGATGTCCGCGATCTGCGTGTTGTCGTCGTCCTGCGCGTCGCGGGTCTCCATCTCGGAGATCACCCCGGACTCCTGGAGCACCTTCAGCTGCTCGTTCATGGTGATCCAGCCGGTCTGCCGCCACGGGTTGGAGATGGAGGCGTTGGAGAAGCAGACCTTCTGCGGCCCGTCGGCGGCGAACTGCGCGGTCGCGGTCGTCTCCCCCTCGATGAACTGCCGCCACGGCTGCTCGGGGTCGCCCTGGAAGGAGGCCGAGCGCTGCTCGAACTGCTCGTCGTACTCCGCCTGGTCGAACCACTCGTCCCCGCCCTCGGGGGCCGGGGTGGCGGCCGCCTCCCCGGCGCTCTCCGTGGCCGGCGGGTTCTCGATCGATGAATCGGTGGTGCAGGCGGTCAGTCCCAGCAGCGCTGCCGCTGCCACCACCGTGGCCTGTGACTGGATGCTTCGGCGCATCATGTTCCTTCCTCGTCGGAGCCCGGGGCGGGCTGTGCTGCGATGGCACGCTGCGGGTCGTGGGCCGCGGCGGCGCGGCCGCGGCGGCGCCGCTGCCACGTCCGGGTGCCGGCGGCGACCGCGACGATGATGATCACGCCCTGCACGGTGTCCCGCCAGGTCGACTGGACGCCCAGGAAGTTCAGGAGCGCGAAGAGGGTCTCGAGGGCGAACGCCCCGGCGGCCGCGGACAGCACCCAGCCGCGCCCGCCGCCCAGGACGACCCCGCCGAGGACCACGGCGGTGATGGCCGTGAACTCGTAGCCCCGGCCCACGGAGGGGTGCACGCCGGCGTAGCCCACCAGGATGATCCCGGCCACGGTCGCGGCCAGGGAGGAGAGCATGAACGCCCGGGTGCGCACCCACCAGACCCGGGCCCCGGTCAGCGCCGCGGCCCGCGGGTTGTCGCCCACGGCGACGAGGGTCCGGCCGTAGGGCCGGCGCATGAGCCAGACGGCGGCGGCGGCGAGCACCGTCAGCAGCACGACCGGGTAGGGCAGGACCTCCAGGACCGGGACGTCCTCGACGCCTCCGCGGCCGATCTGCCGGAAGCTGTCCGCCGGGTTGCCCGTGGCGGCACCGCCCGTCCAGTAGAGCACCAGCCCCAGCAGGGCGAGCATGGTGCCGAGGGTCACGATGAAGCTCGGGACCTTCAGGAGCGTGGTGACCAGGCCGTTGACCAGCCCCACGAGGGCGCCCAGGAGGAGCATGAGCAGCAGGACCGGCACCACGCGGCTGTCGTCCTGGCCGATGAGGTTGCCGGCCACGAAGACCTGGGCGGTGACCACCGAGCCCATGGACAGGTCGAACTCCCCGGAGACGATCACGAAGTACTGGCCGATGGCGGCGATGGCGATCGGTGCCGTGCGCCCGACGAACCGGATCAGCGAGCCCGGCTCCCCGAAGGACGGGTTGACGGCGACCGCCGCGGCCAGCAGGAGCAGCAGGAGCACGAAGACCGCTCCCCCGGGCGTCCGCAGGGCGCGCAGCACGCGCTCGTGCCGCGGCGCACGGTGCTGCTGCAGGACGGCGGTCCGGTCGGTGACGGTGGCGCTCATGCCGGGACCTCCTGCTCCCCGCGCGCGGGCTGGTGCTGGTCGAAGCGGGCGGTCCGGCGGACCACCCGGCGCCGGGCGTACACGGCCACGGCCACCACGATGACGATCCCGCGGACGACGTCCTTGAGGAACGGGTTGATCTGCATGACGCTCATGATGTTGTCGATCATCGCGAAGATCAGCACGCCGCCCAGCGTCCCGACCAGCGAGCCCTTGCCGCCGGACAGGAGCGTCCCGCCGAGGACGACGGCGGCGATCGAGAGCAGGTCGTAGCCGCCCTGGGACCCGATGGTGGGGCTGCCCACCCCGAGCCGCGCCGCCAGGAGCAGGCCCGCGAGCCCGGCCATCGTGGAGCAGATGACGTGGGCGGCGACGATCGGGGTGCCGGTCTGGATCCCGGACATCCGGGCGACCCGGATGTCCCCGCCGACGGCGTACATGTGGTGGCCCAGGCGGGTGCGCGTGAGCATCAGCAGCACCGCCGCGGCGCAGGCCAGCATGATCAGCGTGGAGACGGGGACGGGGCCGATGCCCGTGGCCCCCACCAGCCGGAAGGCCACGGGGGCCTGCCCGGAGCTGCCCTTGTAGTTGGTGGCGAGGTAGCCGCTGACGATCAGCCCGGTGCCCAGCGTGGCGACGAACCCGTGGACCTTCAGCCCGGACACGACCAGCCCGTTGACCAGGCCGATGCCCGCCGAGACGACCAGCGCCACGGCCACGCCGGGCAGGACGTTGCCGGGCTGTCCGGCCATGATCCCGGCCGAGAGCAGGCTGGCGAGGCTGATGACGTAGGGCACGGACAGGTCTAGGCTGCCCACGAGGATCACGAGCGTCTGGCCGATCGCGATGAACCCCAGGACGCTGGTCCCGGTGAGGATGGCCGAGACGTTGCCCGCGCTCACGAAGCTGCGCCCGGCGGCGCCGACCAGCACCGTGCCGGCGAGGAAGGTCAGCAGCACCACCAGGTAGACGATGTGGGTGGACGTGAGGCGGGAGAACGCGCTCATGCGCGCACCCCCTCGGTGCGGGCGCCGGTCGCCAGCTGCAGCACCTGTTCCTCCGTGGCGTCGGGCGGGAGCTCGCCGGCGATCCGGCCGTCCCGCATGACGAGGATGCGCCCGGACATGCCCAGCACCTCCGGCAGCTCGCTGGAGACCATGAGGATGGCCCGGCCCTCGGCGGCGAGCCGGCGCATGAGCCGGTAGACGGCGATCTTGGCGCCCACGTCGATCCCGCGCGTGGGCTCGTCGAGGAGCACGACGCGGGGGTCCACGGCCAGCCACTTGGCCAGCACCACCTTCTGCTGGTTGCCGCCCGAGAGGTACTGGACCTCCTGGTCCAGGTCCCGGGCCACGACCTCCAGGGAGGACAGCACCCCGGGGGCGGCCCTCCTGGCCTCGGGGGTCCGGCGCGGGAAGACGGAGCGGATGACGCCCAGCACGTTGTCCAGGACGGACTGGTCGAGGCTCAGCCCCTGGGACTTGCGGTCCTCCGTGATCAGCGCGACGCGCTGCCGGACGGCCTGGCGGGGCGAGGAGGCTGCGTAGGGCCGCCCGTCCAGCTCCATCCGCCCCCGGGTGAACGGGTGGACGCCGAAGACCGCCTCCACCAGCTCCGTGCGCCCGGACCCCTGCAGCCCGGCGACCCCCACGATCTCCCCCGCCCGCAGCGTCAGGTCGACGGCGTCGAGCTGGTCGTTGCCGGCGTCCTCGACCCTGAGGAGCACCCGCCCCAGCTCTGTGCCCGGCTCCTCGGCCGGGAAGTAGGAGGAGATCGGCCGGCCCACCATCATGCGGACCAGGGAGGCGTCGTCCATGGCGGAGGCCGGCTCGGTGCCGACCACGCGGCCGTCCTTGAGGACCGTGATGGTGTCGCAGAGGTCGAAGATCTCCCGCAGCCGGTGGGACACGTAGAGGATGGCGGTGCCGCGCTCCCGCAGCCGGCGGATGATCGCGTACAGGAGCTCCACCTCCGGGCCCGCGAGCGCCGCGGTTGGCTCGTCCATCGAGATGATGCGGGCGTCGTAGCTGATGGCCTTGGCGATCTCCACGATCTGCTGCTGCGCCACGGACAGCGAGCTCACCGTGGTGGTGGGCCGGATGCTGGTGACGCCGAGGTCCTCGAGCAGCTCGCCGGTCCGCGCGTTCATGGCCCGCCGGTCGACGAGCGGGCCGCGGCGCGGCTCCCGGCCGAGGAAGACGTTCTCCGCGACCGTGCGGTCGGGCAGCAGGTTGAACTCCTGGAACACCGTCGACAGCCCGGCCGCGTGGGCCTGGGTGGGGTGGTGGAACTCCACGGGGGTGCCGTCGATCTCCACCGTGCCCGCGTCGCGCTCGTGCACCCCGGCGAGCACCTTCATCAGGGTCGACTTCCCCGCGCCGTTCTCGCCGACGAGCCCGTGCACCTCGCCGGCGTGCAGCTGCAGCGCCGCGTCCTGGAGCACCGGCACCCCGAAGAAGGACTTCGACAGGCCGGTGACCCGCAGGACCGGGGAGCTCGCACGCTCATTCATGCGGTCACTGTGACACGCGCCACTTACTTCTGTCGATGGTCAGGCAAAAGTAAACCAGTGGATATGCAATTGTGACGTGCTTGACTCCCCCAAGGGGGCGTGCTCCACTGACAAAGTGCTGAAGAGTCAACAGCAGGCGTCGTCGTCGCGGCTCCCGGCCTCGCCCGCTCCCGGAGCGAGCGAGGTCTTCCAGCTGCTGCGCGACGGCCGCCCGAGGACACGGGCGGAGCTGGCCCGGCTGACCGGGCTGGCCCGCTCGACCGTGGCCTCGCGCGTGGACACCCTCATGGCCCTGGGCCTCGTGGCCCCCGACGGCGGGGCCGCCTCGACCGGCGGCCGCCCGCCCTCGCTGTTCGCCCTCAACCCCGGCGCCCGGGTGGTGGTCGGCGCGGACATCGGCGCCACGCACGCCCGGGTGATCCTGGCCGACCTCTCCGGCCGGGAGCTCGCCGAGCAGCGCCAGGCGCTGGCGATCGGCGAGGGACCCGACGCGGTCCTGGGGTGGCTCGTGCGCACGGTCGCCCAGCTGCTCGAACGCGCGAACCGCTCCGTCGCGGAGCTCGCCGCCATCGGCATCGGGCTGCCCGGACCCGTGGAGCACCGCACGGGACGGCCGATCAATCCCCCGATCATGCCCGGCTGGGATCGCGTCGACGTCCCCGCCCTCGTGCAGACCCGCTTCGACGTGCCCGTGCTGGTGGACAACGACGTCAACATCATGGCCCTGGGTGAGCGGAGCTTCTTCTGGCCGGAGACCGCCGAGCTGATGTTCGTCAAGGTGGCCACGGGCATCGGCGCGGGGATTATCTCCGGCGGCGCGCTCCAGCGCGGCGCCCAGGGCACCGCCGGGGACCTGGGGCACGTCCGGGTGCCGCGCGGCGGCGAGGTCCCCTGCCGGTGCGGCAACACCGGCTGCCTCGAGGCGCTGGCCGGGGCGCCTGCGCTCGTGGCCGCGCTCAACGCGCAGTCGGCCGGCGAGCTCGCCACCAGCCAGGACGTGGTCGACCTCGTCCGCTCCGGCGACGCCCGGGCCGTCCAGGCGGTCCGCCAGGCCGGCCGGGACATCGGGGACGTCCTGGCGACCTGCGTCAACCTCATCAACCCGTCCGTGATCGTGATCGGCGGCAGCCTCGCCCAGGCCGGCGAGCACCTGCTGGCCGGGATCCGCGAGGTCGTCTACCGGCGCTCCCTGCCGCTGGCCACGGAGCACCTGCGGGTCGCGCCCTCGGTCGCCGGGGACCGGGCCGGGGTGATGGGGGCGACCGTGATGGCCGTCGACCACGTCCTGTCCCCGGAGTCCATCGAGGCCGCCTGCGCCGCCCTCACCGCGGGCTGAGGACCACCGCGGCGCACCGTCACGGAGCCCGGACCCCGGCCGCCGACGCCGCCCCGGTCCGGCCGGCACCCCCTCGACCGCCTGGCGGGACGGGTGCCCGCACTGGTTTCCCGTCGTGTGTGCAAAAGCCCCTGAACGCGCTCGGACACGCGAACGGGCGGAGCCCCTGCGACAGGTGCCCCGCCCGTGTCCCGGTGCGTGCGGGAGTCAGTTGCGCGCGCTGCCGGTGCTCGTGCCCTCACCCGAGTCGTCGCGGTGGTAGAGGTACTCGTTGCCGTGCTGGTCCTTCTCCACGTAGAAGTGCTCCTGCACCTCCTGATACCACCGCTCGGCGGCCTCGCTCATGTGCTGGCCCTCCTGCGTCTGGGCGAGGCGGTCCCCCGGCCCGTAGACCCGCATCGCGATGGCGTTGAGCCGGTCGAGGATGCGGTGCGGCTGCTCCCTGTCCCGCGTGGCGGTCTGCTTCTTCTTCACCATGGCGTCCCCCGATGCCGATGTGATGGTGCTCACCATTCTATCGCCAGGACCCGCCGGGAGGGACGGCCCCGGTGGACCGGCCGGTCCCGCCGCTCCGCGTGACGCACCCGGTGATGGTGCGGGGCGCCCGGTGGCCCGGGGCGGAAGCGTGGGCCGGGCCCGGCGGTGCTGCCGGGAGGAATGCCGATCTACTGGCGACGGGGGTCTGCCGGGGCCTGCAGGCGGGGCGCGACGTGCGACTCCCACCAGGCGTCCACCCGGTCGAGCAGCTGCTGCACGGGGCCGTCGTTGACCAGCACGGTGTCCGAGACCGCGGACCGTTCCTCGTCCGTGGCCTGCGCCGCGATCCTCGCCCGGGCGTCCGTCTCCGTCATGCCGCGGTCCTCGACCATCCGCCGCACCCGCTCGTCCACGGGGGCCTGCACGGTGAGCACGTGGTTGAAGCGCCCGTGCTGGCCGGTCTCCACCAGCAGGGGGATGTCCTCCACGAGCACCGCGTCCTCGCCGGCGGCGGCCGCGAGCCGTTCGGCCTCGGCCCGCACCAGCGGGTGGACGATCGCGTTGAGCCGCTGCCGGGCCTGCGGGTCGCCGAACACCAGCGTCCCCAGCGCGGCGCGGTCCAGCCGCCCGTCGGGCGTCAGGACCGCGGGCCCGAACTCCTCGGCGATCCCCGCCAGGCCGGGCTGCCCGGGCTCCTGCAGGGCGCGGGCGATGGCGTCGGCGTCGATCACCGTGGCACCGAGCCCCGCCAGCCGCCGGGAGACCGTCGACTTGCCCGAGGCGATCCCGCCCGTGAGTCCGATGGTCAGCATGCGGCCATGGTAGCCGCCGGGCGCGGACGGGGGCTCACGCCTCCCCGTCGAGGGAATGTCCGGCCGCCCTAGAGTGGGGAGCATGGACCCGGACCCCCTGCTCAGCCGCGCCACCGCCTACACCACGCTCGCCGCGGGCACGGAGGCGGTGGCCGAGCTGGAGATCAAGCGGTCCCGGTTCCTGGCCGTGCTCCGCCGGGCCGGCACCGAGGCGGAGGCGCGGGCGCTGGTGGAGGAGCTGCGCCGGGGCTTCCACGACGCCCGCCACCACTGCTCCGCGTTCGTGCTGGGCCCGGACCGGGACGTCCAGCGCTCCTCGGACGACGGGGAGCCGGCCGGCACCGCGGGTCTGCCCATGCTCGAGGCGCTGGTGCTGCGCCGCACGGGCTCGACCCCGGACGGGGCCGACGTCACCGACCTCTCCGACGTCAGCGCCGTGGTGGTGCGCTGGTTCGGCGGCACCCTGCTCGGGGCCGGCGGGCTGGTGCGCGCCTACTCCGACGCGGTGTCCCAGGCCCTCGACGGCGCCCGGCTGGTCCGCCGCCGCCGGCTGCGCCTCTACCGCCTCCCGGCCTCGCACGCGCAGGCCGGCCGGATCGAGAACGAGCTGCGGGCCGCCGGCCCCACCGTGCTGGGCGCCTCCTACGGGGCCGCCGGGGCCGAGCTCGGCCTCGCCCTGCCCGACGACGACGCCGCCCTCGCCGCCGCGCACTCCCGGGTGGCCGCCCTCACCGGCGGCGCCGGGGTCCTGCACCCGGACGGGGTGGACTGGGTCGACTCCGCCGCCGCTCCCCCGGCCTGAGCGCACCGCGCCCCGCCGCCCGGGGCGGGCGGCCGCGTCCGGCGCCGGACGGGTCCCCGCGGCGGTCACCGCCGGGACCGGGCCGGACCGAGACCACCGCACGGCAACGGTCGCGTCCGGGGCCGGACACGGGGACGGCCCCCGCCCTGGGAAGGGCGGGGGCCGTCGGAGTGCAGTGCAGGACTGCCTGCCGGTGCCGTTCGGCTCAGGCGCCGGTGAGCTTCTCGCGCAGCGCGGCCAGGGCCTCGTCGGAGGCCAGGGTGCCGGAGTCGGCGGGAGCCTCGGAGGAGTAGCTGGTCGGAGCCGGTGCGGACGAGGAGGACGAGGACGAGGAGCTGCTCGTCGTGCCGCCGGCGGCCGCCTCGGCGTCCTCGGCGATCGACTTGCGGACCTGCTCCTTGTGGGCCTCCCAGCGGGCCTGGGCGTCGGCGTACTGCTGCTCCCAGGCGGTGCGCTGCTCCTCGTAGCCCTCGATCCACTCGTTGGTCTCGGGATCGAAGCCCTCGGGGTACTTGTAGTTGCCCTGCTCGTCGTACTCGGCGGCCATGCCGTACTGGGCCGGGTCGAACTCGGTGGAGTCCGGGTCCACGCCCTCGTTGGCCTGCTTGAGCGACAGCGAGATGCGGCGGCGGTCCAGGTCGATGTCGATGACCTTGACGAACAGCTCGTCGCCCACGGAGACGACCTGCTCGGCCATGTCCACGTGGCGCTGGGCCAGCTCGGAGATGTGCACCAGGCCCTCGATGCCGTCCTCGACACGCACGAACGCACCGAAGGGAACGAGCTTGGTGACCTTGCCCGGCACGACCTGCCCGAGGGCGTGGGTGCGGGCGAACAGCTGCCACGGATCCTCCTGGGTCGCCTTCAGCGACAGGGAGACGCGCTCGCGGTCCATGTCCACGTCGAGGACCTCGACGGTGACCTCCTGGCCGACCTCGACGACCTCGGACGGGTGGTCGATGTGCTTCCAGGACAGCTCGGAGACGTGCACCAGGCCGTCGACGCCGCCCAGGTCCACGAAGGCGCCGAAGTTGACGATCGAGGAGACCGTGCCCGTGCGGACCTGGCCCTTCTCGAGCTTGTGCAGGAAGTTGGAGCGGACCTCGGACTGGGTCTGCTCGAGCCAGGCACGGCGGGACAGGACCACGTTGTTGCGGTTCTTGTCCAGCTCGATGATCTTCGCCTCGATCTGCTGGCCGATGTACGGCGCGAGGTCGCGCACGCGGCGCATCTCGACGAGGGAGGCGGGCAGGAAGCCGCGCAGGCCGATGTCCAGGATGAGGCCGCCCTTGACGACCTCGATGACGGTGCCGGTGACGACGCCGTCCTCCTCCTTGACCTTCTCGATGTCGCCCCAGGCGCGCTCGTACTGAGCCCGCTTCTTGGACAGGATCAGGCGGCCTTCCTTGTCCTCCTTGGTGAGGACCAGAGCCTCGACCTCATCCCCCACGGTCACGACCTCGTCCGGGTCGACATCGTGCTTGATGGACAGCTCGCGGGACGGGATGACGCCCTCGGTCTTGTAGCCGATGTCGAGGAGGACCTCGTCGCGGTCGACCTTGACGACGGTGCCCTCGACGAGGTCGCCGTCGTTGAAGTACTTGATGGTCGCGTCGACAGCGGCGAGGAAGTCCTCCGCGGACCCGATGTCGTTGACGGCAACCTGCGGGGTGGTGGTGGTCATGTAGTAGGGGCTCCGATGTGGATAGGTTCTGATCAGTCGGAACGGCACCTGCCGGCCGGCCGCGGCCGCTCCGAAGGACTGTTGGACAGGGTGCGTGCACAGCACGCACCGGCTCAGTCTACGGATGCGCCGAAAAGGAAGCAACACGCGCCCGCGCGGGCGGCGCCGCTCAGAACTGCGTGATCCCGTAGGGGGCGGTCGGCGTCTCCATGAAGTCCTGCAGGTCCCGCAGCGCGTCCTCGTCGCGGGCGACGATCAGCCCGGCCTGGGCCAGGGTGCTGGCCTTGACCGCCCCGAGGTACAGGGAGCCCAGCACGTCCACCCGCATCGCCACGTCGGCCCCGTCCGGCAGCTCCACCGCGGGCACGGACCGGCCGGCGTCGTCGTCGGCGGTGCGGGGCCGGTCGGCGACGCGCTCGACCACGGGGCGCCCGCTCGTGGTGTCCAGCGCCCACAGGCCGTCGGCGTAGCCCATCGCGTCCACCAGGGAGATCACGATCCGCCCGCGCACCGTGTACGGGCGGGCCTCCAGGGCGGCGGCCGGGTCCAGGACCCGGACCCAGACCTTGTCCGACTCCGAGGTGACCCGGTACTTCGCGCGGTCGGTCATGGCCCACACCAGCGGGTCCTCCACGGGGGCCCGGCCGAAGCGGACCTGGTCCACGAGGTCCAGGGAGGTCACGAACTCCCACAGGGCGATCGACACGTCCGGGGAGGCGCCCACGAGGTCGAGCACGGTCAGGGTCAGCGGGTAGGAGGTGTTGGGCTCGAACCGGTAGGTGACGTAGCCGTCCGGGCGCATCGCGTCGTCGTAGTGGACGGCGCAGCGCACCTCGGGGTCGGCCCGCTGCGGATTGATCGCGTACTCGCCCGTGTACTCCGGCCAGTGGTAGGCCACCCGGCTCACCGACCCGTGCGAGCTCTCGTGGAAGCGCTGGAAGAGCACGGGGGCGAGCCGGCGCACGTCCTCGCCGTCGGCCATCTCCACGGTGCCCACCGTGGGCGCCTTCAGCTGCAGCCGGGTGGTGGCGTCGACGCCGACCTCGCGGTTGAACGTGGCGGCGCCGAAGCCGAACCGCCCGTAGATGGTCGCCTCCGTGGCGGTGAGCAGCGCCACCGGGTAGCCGTCCCGCTGCGCGCGGTCGAGGGCGCCGGTCATCAGCCGGCGCAGCAGGCCCCGGCGGCTGTGGGTGGGGCGCACCGTGACCTCGGAGATCAGCCGGGCGCGCAGCAGCCGGCCGCGGCCCACGTTGAGGGAGCCCTCCCAGGAGGCGAACGTGGCCACGGGCCGCCGGGTGGGCAGCGCCGCCTCCGGCACCGCGTGCGGATACGCCGCCCGCAGCCGGACCCGCTCGGCGCGCATCCAGGACAGGGTGCGCTCGAGGGTCTCGTCGGTGGGCTCGGCCTGGTGGAAGCCCTGGCGGATCGCCCGCACCCACTCCGCGGCGGCGGGGTTGTCCGCCGCGCCGCCGGGGCCCACCCCGAACTCCGCGAAGGTGTAGTCGTGCCCGGCGGCCGAGTAGGACTCGGTCACGGTGCCCGGGGTGGTCGGCGGCGTCGGAGCGCCGTGGGTCAGGTCCATGTCGTGTCCCTCGTTCGCGGTGCGGGCGGTCGGGTGCGGGCCGGGCGGAGCGGTCAGTGGGCCGCCTCGTGCCAGGACCGCCCGGCGCCCACGTTGACCTCCAGCGGCACCGCCAGCTCGGCGGCCCCGCCCATCTCCTCGCGCAGCACCCGTTCCACGGTGTCCCCCTCCCCGCGCACGACCTCCACCACGAGCTCGTCGTGCACCTGCAGCAGCACCCGGGAGGACAGGCCCTCGGCGGTGAAGCGGCGGTCCACGCCGAGCATCGCCTTCTTGATGATGTCCGCCGCCGAGCCCTGGATCGGGGCGTTGAGGGCGGCGCGCTCGGCCACGGCGCGCAGCTGCCGGTTGTCGCTGGAGAGGTCCGGGAGGTAGCGGCGGCGGCCGTCGATCGTGGCGGTGTACCCGTCGGCGCGGGCCTGCTCCACGACCCCGCGCAGGTAGTCCCGCACGGCCCCGAACCGGGTGAAGTAGTCGCTCATCAGCGTGCGGGCCTCGTCCACCGGGATGCGCAGCTGCTTGGAGAGCCCGAAGGAGCTCAGCCCGTAGACCAGCCCGTAGCTCATGGCCTTGACCTTGGAGCGCATCGCCGCGGTGACCTCCTCCGGGGCCACGCCGAAGATCTTCGACCCGACGAAGCGGTGCAGGTCCTCCCCGCTGCGGAACGCCTCGATGAGCGCCTCGTCCCCGGACAGGTGCGCCATGATGCGCATCTCGATCTGGGAGTAGTCGGCGGTGAGCAGCTGCTCGTACTCCCGGCCCGCGTCGGGGCGCCCGACCACGAACAGGGCGCGGATGCGCCGGCCCTCCTCGGTGCGCACCGGGATGTTCTGCAGGTTCGGGTTGGTGGAGGACAGCCGGCCGGTGGCGGCGACGTTCTGCGTGTAGGTGGTGTGCACCCGCCCGTCCTCGGCGATGGCCTTCTGCAGGCCCTCGACGGTCTGGCGCAGCTTGTTGGCGTCCCGGTAGGCCAGCAGGCTCGCCAGGAAGCGGTGGCCCTGGGAGTCGGGGTCGGTGCGGGTGAGCAGCTCCGCCACGGCGTCGGCGTCGGTGGTGAAGCCGGACTTGATCTTCTTGGTCCTCGGCAGGCCCAGCTCCTCGAACATCACCTGCTGCAGCTGCTTGGTGGAGCCCAGGTTGACGGGCTCGGCGATCTGGGCGTGGGCCTCCTGCTTGGCCTGCTCGATCACCCGGGCGAAGTCGTCGAGCAGGACCTGCACGCCGTCGGGGTCCACCGCGATCCCGGCCAGCTCCATCCGCCCGAGCACGACTGCCAGCGGCAGCTCCAGGTCGGTGAGCAGGCCGGTCTGGTGGGTCTGCGCGAGCTGGTCCAGCAGGTGCGCGGAGAGCTGGGCGGTGGCCACGGCCAGCTCCGCCTCCCGGCGCAGCCCGGCCGGGTCGGGCCAGGGCTGCTCGTCCAGGGCGAGCTCCTGCTGGCCCTGGGCCGCGGCGCCGGCGTCCTCCGCGGCGGCCACCGTCAGGCCCAGTCGCTCCTCCAGCAGGGCCGTCAGCTCGTAGCTGCGCCGCGCCGGCTGCAGGAGGTAGGCGGAGAGCTGCGGGTCGTCCACGACGCCCTCCAGCACCAGCCCGCGCACGGACAGGGACTTCCAGACGTCCTTGACCCCGTCCACGACCTTCGCCCGGCCCGCGTCGGCGAGCCACCCGGCCAGGGCGGACTCCACTCCCGCGTCCGCGGCGGAGAGGTCCAGGAACACGGCGGCGGGCGCGTCCCCGCCCCGGGCCAGGACCACCCCGGACAGCTCGCGGGCCCCGGGCAGCTCGGGGTCGTCCTCGCGGTGCAGGGCGCGCAGCACCACGGGCCCGTCCTGCGCGGCCAGCCAGTCCTGCAGCTCCTGCGCGGTGCCGGGCCGGGCCACCTCCCCGAGGCCGAGGTCGGCGGGAGGCGCGGTCTCCTCCTGCGGGCGGCCGAACGCGTCGAAGAGGCGGTTGCGCAGCCCCTCGCCGAACTCGAGGTCGTCGAAGACCTCCCCCACGGCCCCGGCGTCGGGCACCGGCAGCGCGGCGTCGGCCAGGTCCACGTCGAGGCCGAGGTCGGTGACGAGCCGGTTGAGCCGGCGGTTGCGCTCCACGGCGGCCCGGTGCTCGCGCAGCGCCTCCCCCTTCTTGCCCTTGATCCGGTCCGCGTGCTCGAGCAGGGAGGCCACGTCCCCGTAGGCGAGGATCCACTTGGCCGCGAAGCCGGCCCCCACCCCGGGCACGCCGGGGAGGTTGTCGGCCTGCTCGCCGGTGAGCGCGGCGAGGTCGGGGTAGTGCTGCGGCGGGACCTTGTACTTCTCCACCACCGCGGCGGCGTCCATGTGCTTGAGGTCGGAGGGGGTGCGCCTGGGATAGACCACCGTGACGTGCTCGTCGATCATCTGGAAGGCGTCCCGGTCCCCCGAGAAGACCAGCACCTCGTAGTCCTGCTCCGCGCCGCGGCGGGCCAGGGTCGCCAGGACGTCGTCGGCCTCGTGGCCCTCCGCGGTGACCACGGGCACCCCGAGGGCGTCGAGGATCCGGCGGATCTGCGGGACCTGGCCGTGGAACTCCTGGGGCGTCTCGTCCCGCCCGCCCTTGTACTCCTCGTACTCCTGGGAGCGCAGCGTGGGGCCCTCGAGGTCGAAGGAGACCACCAGGTGCGTGGGCTGCTGCTCCCGGACCAGCTTCACCAGCGTGTTCACGAAGCCGTACACGGCCTCGGTGTGACGCCCGTCGGAGGTCACGAACGCGGGCCCGCCCCCGTACTCGGCGGCGCGGGAGAGCGCGAAGAACGCCCGGAAGGCCAGGGAGTGGCCGTCCACCAGCAGCAGCTTCCGGTCCGGCCGGGACACCGGCCGGGGGATCTCGACCTCGACCGGGTGGTCGGTCTCCGCCCCCACGGTCACCGTGGGCACACCGGCCTCGGAGCTGCTGTCGGTCAGGATCTGCTGCGTCGTTTCACTCACGGACCCATCCTAGGGCCCGCGCCCGACGCGGGTCCGTGCGCCGCCGCCGGGCGGGTCAGGCCACCTGGTTGATGATCGCCTCGGCGACCTCGCGCATGGACAGCCGGCGGTCCATGGAGGTCTTCTGGATCCAGCGGAAGGCCTCGGGCTCGCTCAGCCCCATCTTGGTGGTCAGCAGGGACTTCGCGCGCTCCACGAGCTTGCGGGTGGCGAACTGCTCCTTCATGTCGGAGACCTCGCGCTCCAGCGCCGCGATCTCCTCGAAGCGCGAGATCGCGATCTCGATCGCGGGCACCACGTCGTCGACGGTGAACGGCTTGACCACATAGGCCATCGCGCCGGCCTCGCGGGCCCGCTCGACGAGCTCGCGCTGGCTGAAGGCCGTGAGCAGCACCACCGGGGCGATCCGCTCCGAGGCGATCTGCTCGGCGGCCGTGATCCCGTCCAGCACCGGCATCTTCACGTCCATCAGCACCAGGTCCGGGCGGTGCTCGCGCGCCAGCTCCACGGCGCGCTGGCCGTTGTCGGCCTCGGCCACCACGTCGTAGCCGGCCTCCCCGAGCATCTCCACGATGTCGAGGCGGATGAGGGTCTCGTCCTCGGCGACCACCACCCGGCGGCGCGGGCGCAGGGACGTCCCGGCGTCCTCGCCGGGAAGGGCGCGGTCCCGGTCTTCGGGCTCCTCCGCCGGGGCGGGTTTCGGCTGCTCCGTCACGCTGACTCCTTGCCTGCTGGTGGGGCGGTCCCGCGGCGGGCGGAACCGTGGACTCCGGGTGCCCGGGCGGTCCGGGCCCGCCCGGCACGGCACGTGCCGTCCGATCGGTCCCAGCCTATAACTGTTGTACGCTGGTCGAGCGCAGGAGCCGCCCCCCGCCGGGGCCGCGCGGACTGCGATCACGGGCCCAAGTGGCGGAATTGGCAGACGCGCCGCACTCAAAATGCGGTTCCACGGAGTGTGGGTTCGAGTCCCACCTTGGGCACGAGCACCCCGGACCGGCGGTCCGGGGTTTTTTCGCGCCCCGGGCCGCCGGCCGGCCGGCCCCGCGTCCGCTCCCCGCTCAGTTCCCGGCGGGACGCTCGCGCAGCAGGTTGGTGACCCGGGCCGTGGACAGCCGCCGCCCCTGCTCGTCGGTCATCACGACCTCGTGCACGGTCATCGTGGCGCCCAGGTGCAGCGCCGTGCAGATCCCGGTGACCGTCCCGGCGGCGATCCCGCGCTGGTGCGTCGCGTTGATGTCGACCCCCACCGCGAACCGCTGCGGGCCGGCGTGCACGCTCGCGGCCGAGGAGGCCAGGGTCTCGGCCAGGACGCAGTGCGCCCCGCCGTGCAGGATCCCGCCGGGCTGGGTGTTCGGCTCCACCGGCATGGTGGCGACCGCGCGCCCGGGCGTGAGCTCCGTGAACCGGATGCCCATCGCCCGGGCGAGACCGCCGATACCGTGCCCGGGGAAGCCCGCGTGCAGCTCCTCCGGCACGCCGTGCTCGCGGAGGTCTCGGGCGTGCTCCTCCGGGTCGAGGCGCCCGATCAGCCCTCCCGCCACGGTCCCACGCGCTCCCGCTTGCGCTGCCCGCCCAGCAGCTCCCCGGCGTCGGCGACGTCGCCCACCCGGTGGACCTTGACGAGGTTGGTGGTGCCGGCGACCCCGGGGGGCGAGCCGGCGCAGATCACCACGAGGTCGTCCTCCCCGGCCAGGCCCTGCTCCTGCAGGTGCAGGTCCACCTGGCGGGTCATGTCGTCGGTGTGGTCGACCTTCGCCACCTGGATCGGCTGCACCCCCCACAGCAGGGACATCAGGGCGGTGACCAGCGGCTCGGGGGTGAAGGCCAGGATCGGGTGGGCCGGGCGCAGCCGGGAGAGCCGGCGGGCGGAGTCCCCGGACTGGGTGAAGGTGCAGATGTAGCTCACGTCGAGCTGGCGGGCGATGGTCACGGCCGCCCGGGTCACCGCGCCCCCGCGGGTGCGCGGCTCGGTGCCCAGCGCCGGGACGCGCTCCAGGGCCTGGGACTCGGTGGCCTCGATGATCCTCGCCATGGTCTCGATGGTCTCGATCGGGTACTTGCCCACCGAGGTCTCCCCGGAGAGCATCACGGCGTCGGCGCCGTCGAGCACGGCGTTGGCGCAGTCGGAGGCCTCCGCACGGGTGGGGCGCGGGCTGTCGATCATCGACTCCAGCACCTGGGTGGCCACGATCACCGGCTTGGCCCAGCGCCGCGCCAGCTCGATGGCGCGCTTCTGCACGATCGGCACCTGCTCCAGCGGCAGCTCCACGCCGAGGTCGCCGCGGGCGACCATGATGCCGTCGAAGGCGTCGATGATCTCGTGCAGGGAGTCCACCGCCTGGGGCTTCTCGATCTTGGCGATCACGGGCAGCCGGCGGCCCTCCTCGTCCATGATCTCGTGCACCCGCACGATGTCCTTGGCGTCGCGCACGAAGGACAGCGCGATCAGGTCCACGCCGCGGCGCAGCGCCCAGCGCAGGTCCTCCTCGTCCTTGTCCGACAGCGCCGGGACGTTCACGGCCACCCCGGGCAGGTTGATGCCCTTGTTGTTGGACACCGGCCCGCCCACGACCACCTCGGTGGTCACGGTGGTGTCCGTGACGGCGGTGGCGCGCAGGGCGACCCGGCCGTCGTCGATGAGCAGCGGGTCCCCGACGTTCACGTCACCGGGCAGGCCCTTGTGGGTGGTGGAGCACAGGTCCGCGGTGCCCTCGACATCCTCGACGGTGATGGAGAACACGTCGCCGGGCAGCAGCTCGTGGGGCCCGTCCGCGAAGCGGCCGAGCCGGATCTTGGGTCCCTGCAGGTCGGCGAGGATCGCGACGGTCTGCCCGGCATCCGTCGAGGCCCGGCGGAGGTTCTCGTAGGACGCGTCGTGGACCGAGTGGTCGCCGTGGCTCATGTTCAGCCGGGCCACGTTCATCCCCGACCGGATCGCCTGGGAGAGGTTCTCGTAGGAGGAGATGGCCGGACCGATCGTGGCCACGATCTTTGCTCGTCGCATGTGTGCCGCCTTGGGTTGTGGGGTGCCACCGCGGGTGGACGCACAGAAAAGAACGACCGGGACGCCGCGCGGGCGCGGCGCAGCTCCCGGCCGCTCTGCCTGCTTGTCCTGCCCCGGAGCGGGGAGGTCGTTCCCAGCCTACCAACGCGGCCCGTGGTGTCGAGGCCGAGACTCCCCGGGGCCCCTCCCCCGACGACGGCGCGGCCCGCCCCCCGGATGCAGGGGTGCGGGCCGCGCCGTGGGCGGTGCCGTGGATGGTGCCGTGGACCGCGCTGCGGTCCGCGGCCCTACAGGCTGAGGTCGATGGCCCGGTCCGTGGGGGCCACCGGGGCCGGCAGGCGGGTGGAGCCCAGGAGGAACCGCTCGACGGCGGACGCGCAGGCCCTCCCCTCCGCGATCGCCCACACGACCAGGGACTGGCCCCGGCCCGCGTCGCCGCAGGAGAACACCCCGTCCACGTTGGTCATGTACCGGTCGTCGCGGGCCACGTTGGTCCGCCCGTCCAGCTCGGCGCCGATCTGCTCGGTGATGTCCTCGGACTCGTTGCCGGTGAAGCCCAGCGCCAGGAACACCAGGTCGGCGGGGAGGACCTTCTCCGTGCCCTGCTTCGGGGCGCGGCGGCCGTCGGGCAGGTACTCGGTCTCGGCGACCTTCAGCCCCGTCAGCTTCCCGTTCTCGCCCACGAACTCCACGGTCGAGGCCATGTAGGTGCGGTCGCCGCCCTCCTCGTGGGAGGTGGAGACCTCGAAGACCCTCGGCATCATCGGCCACGGGTCGGCGTCGGAGCGGTCCGCGGCGGGCTTGCGCCCGATCGCCAGGGACGTGATCGACGCGGCGCCCTGGCGGTTGGCGGTGCCGATGCAGTCTGAGCCGGTGTCGCCGCCGCCGAGCACGATGACGTGCTTGCCCTCGGCCGAGATCTGCCCCTCGACCTCGTCGCCGGCCACCAGGCGGTTGGCCTGCACCAGGTAGTCCATCGCGAAGTGGACGCCCTCGAGGTCGCGGCCCGGGATCGTCAGGTCGCGCGGGCGCGTGGCCCCGGTGGCGACCACGACGGCGTCGTAGCGGCGCTTGAGCTGGTCCCAGGTGATGTCCTTGCCGATCTCCACGCCGGGGCGGAAGCGGGTGCCCTCGGCGCGCATGACGTCCAGGCGGCGGTCGAGCACCTCCTTCTCCATCTTGAAGTCGGGGATGCCGTAGCGCAGCAGCCCGCCGATCCGGTCGTCGCGCTCGTAGACCGCGACCGTGAAGCCCGCCTGGGTGAGCTGCTGGGCCGCGGCGAGGCCGCCGGGCCCGGAGCCCACGACCGCCACGGTCTTGCCGACCAGCCGCTGCGGGACGAAGGGCTTGATGATGCCCTCGTCGAAGCCCATCTCCCCGATCGAGTACTCGATCTGCTTGATGGTCACCGCCGGCTGGTTGATCCCGAGCACGCACGAGGACTCGCACGGGGCCGGGCAGACCCGCCCGGTGAACTCCGGGAAGTTGTTGGTGGCGTGCATGCGCTCGACCGCCTCGGCGTCGAGGCCGCGCCACACGAGGTCGTTCCACTCCGGGATCAGGTTGCCCAGGGGGCAGCCCTCGTGGCAGAAGGGGATGCCGCAGTCCATGCACCGGCCGGCCTGCTTCTGCAGCACCCCCCGGTCCTGGGCCTCCTGGACCTCCTTCCAGTCCATGATCCGGACCGGCACGGGCCGCTTGGGGCGGTCGACGCGCTCGGTCACCTTCAGAAAACCGCGCGGATCAGCCACGGGTCGTCACCTCCAGGATCTTGTGCCAGGCCTCGTCGCCGTCGGGGTCCTGCCCCCGGGTCGCGGCCTCTTCGCGGATGCCCTGCACCGCGGCGTACTCCCGCGGCAGGACCTTGGTGAACCGGCCCAGCGTGGCCACCGGATCGGCCAGCAGCCGGTCCGAGAGCTCGGAGCCGGTCTCCTCGCCGTGCTTCGTGATGAGCGCGAGCACCGCCTCGGCGTCGGCCTCGTCCAGCGGCAGCAGCTGGAGCTCCCCGCTGTCCCGGGCCTGCTTGTTGACGGAGGTCTCGGCCAGGTCGATGACGTAGGCGACGCCGCCGGACATCCCGGCGCCGAAGTTGCGCCCCGTCCGGCCCAGCACCAGGGCGGTGCCGCCGGTCATGTACTCGCAGCCGTGGTCCCCGATGCCCTCGACCACCGCGGTGGCCCCGGAGTTGCGCACCAGGAAGCGCTCGCCCACGGTGCCGCGCAGGAAGATCTCCCCGCTCGTGGCGCCGTAGCCGATCACGTTGCCGGCGATCACGTTCTCGGAGGCCTCGAACACGGCGTCCCGCTCGGGGCGCACGATGATCCGCCCGCCGGAGAGGCCCTTGCCGGTGTAGTCGTTGGCGTCGCCCTCCAGGCGCAGGGTGACGCCCTGCGGCAGGAACGCGCCCAGCGACTGACCGGCCTGGCCGGTGAGGGTCACGTCGATGGTGTCGTGGGCGAGCAGGTCGGTGCTGAACGTGCGGGTCACCATGTGGCCGAGCATCGTGCCGACCGCCCGGTCGGTGTTGATGACGTGCTGCTGGATCCGCACGGGCTCGCGCTTCTCCAGGGCGGGCCGGGAGAGGCGGATGAGCTCGTTGTCGAAGTGCTTCTCCAGCTCGTGGTCCTGACCGCGCATGTTGCGCACGGCGGCGCCGCGGTGCTCGAGCACCGTGGAGTGCAGCACCGGGGAGAGGTCCAGCCCGTGGGCCTTCCAGTGGTCGATGGCGGCCTTGGTCTCCAGGACCTCGGCGTGCCCGACGGCCTCCTCGATCGAGCGGAACCCGAGCTGGGCCAGGTACTCCCGGACCTCCTCGGCGATGAACTCGAAGAAGTTCACCACGTGCTCGGCCTTGCCGGTGAAGCGCTTGCGCAGCTCGGGGTTCTGCGTGGCCACGCCCACGGGGCAGGTGTCCAGGTGGCACTTGCGCATCATGATGCAGCCCTCGACGATCAGCGGCGCCGTGGCGAAGCCGAACTCCTCCGCCCCCAGCAGCGCCGCGATGATCACGTCGCGGCCGGTCTTCATCTGCCCGTCGGCCTGGACGACCACCCGGTCCCGCAGCCCGTTGAGCATCAGCGTCTGCTGGGTCTCGGCGAGGCCGAGCTCCCAGGGGGCGCCGGCGTGCTTGAGCGAGTTCAGCGGGGCCGCGCCGGTGCCGCCGTCGTGCCCGGAGACGAGCACCACGTCGGCCTTGGCCTTGGTGACGCCGGAGGCCACCGTGCCGATGCCGATCTCCGAGACCAGCTTCACGTGCACGCGGGCCCGCGGGTTGGAGCGCTTGAGGTCGTAGATCAGCTGCGCCAGGTCCTCGATCGAGTAGATGTCGTGGTGCGGCGGCGGGGAGATCAGCGACACCCCCGGGGTGGAGTGGCGGGTCCGGGCGATCCAGGGGTAGAGCTTCTGGGCCATCAGCTGGCCGCCCTCGCCGGGCTTGGCGCCCTGGGCCATCTTGATCTGGATGTCGTCGGCGTTCGTGAGGTACAGGCTCGTGACGCCGAAGCGCCCGGAGGCCACCTGCTTGATCGCCGAGCGGCGCTGCGGGTCGAGCAGCCGCTCGACGTCCTCGCCGCCCTCGCCGGTGTTGGACTTGGCGCCGAGCCGGTTCATGGCGATGGCCAGCGTCTCGTGCGCCTCCTGGGAGATGGAGCCGTAGCTCATCGCACCGGTCTGGAAGCGCTTGACGATCGAGCTGACGGGCTCGACCTCCTCCAGCGGCACCGGCCGGCGGTCGGCGGAGAAGCCGAGCAGCCCGCGCAGGGTCAGCAGCTTCTTCGTCTGGTCGTCCACGAGCTTGGTGTAGGACTTGAAGATGTCGTAGCGGCCGCTGCGGGTGGCGTGCTGCAGCCGGAAGACGGTCTGCGGGTTGAACAGGTGCGGCGGGCCGTCGCGGCGCCAGTCGTACTCCCCGCCGGTCTCGAGGTCGCGGTAGGGCTCGGTCACGCCGTCCGCGGGGTAGGCCCGGCGGTGGCGGGAGGCGGTCTCCTCGGCGATGACGGCCAGGCCGATGCCGCCGATCTGGGTGTGGGTGCCGGTGAAGTAGTCGTCCACCAGCTCCCGGGACAGGCCCAGGGCCTCGAAGACCTGGGCGCCGCAGTAGGACGACACCGTGGAGATGCCCATCTTGGACATGATCTTCTGCACGCCCTTGCCCAGGGCCTTGATCAGGTTCTGCACGGCGTGCTCGGTGGTGATCCCGGTCAGGTCGCCCGCGCGCACGAGCTCCTCGGCGGACTCCATCGCCAGGTACGGGTTCACCGCGGAGGCGCCGTAGCCGATGAGCAGCGCCACGTGGTGGACCTCGCGGACGTCGCCGGCCTCCACGATCAGCGCCGCCTTGGTGCGGGTGGCCGAGCGCAGCAGGTGGTGGTGCACCGCGGAGGTGAGCAGCAGCGAGGGGATGGGCGCCCACGCCCCGTTGGAGTCGCGGTCCGAGACGATCACGTACTCCACGCCGCGGGACACGGCCGCGGAGACCTTCTCGCAGATCTCGGCGATCCGGGCGCGCAGGGACTCGGCCCCGCCGTCGGGCCGGTACAGCCCGCGCACCCGGAGCGCGGCGGGCATCCCGTCCTCGCCCTCGATGTGCAGGAACTGGTCCAGCTGGTCGTTGTCGATGACCGGGAAGTCCAGGGCGATCTGGCGGGTGCGCACCCGCTCGGTGGTCAGCAGGTTCCCGGTCGGCCCCACGGTGCCGCGCAGGCTGGTGACCAGCTCCTCCCGGATCGCGTCCAGCGGCGGGTTGGTGACCTGCGCGAAGGACTGCACGAAGTAGTCGAACAGCGTGCGGGACCGCTCCGAGAGCACGGCGATCGGGGTGTCGGTGCCCATGGCGTAGATGGGCTCGGCGCCCTTGGCCGCCATCGGCCCCACGATCATCTTGAGCTCCTCCTGCGTGTACCCGAAGGTCTTCTGGCGCAGGGTGATGGAGGAGCGCGGGTGGACCATGTGCTCGCGCTCGGGCAGGTCGGCGATGTCGACGATGTTGGCGTCGGCCCACTCCTCCCAGGGCGCGGCGGAGGCGATCTCGGCCTTGATCTCGGCGTCCTCCACGATGCGCCCGCGGGCGGTGTCGACGAGGAACATCGTGCCCGGGGACACCCGGCCCTTGCGCACGACCTTGCGGTCGCCGATGTCGACGACGCCGACCTCGGAGGCCAGCACGACGAGCCCGTCCTCGGTCACCCAGAACCGGCCCGGGCGCAGGCCGTTGCGGTCCAGCAGCGAACCGACCTGCACGCCGTCGGTGAAGGCGACCGCGGCGGGGCCGTCCCACGGCTCCATGAAGGAGGCGTGGTAGCGGTAGAACGCCTTGCGGGCCGGGTCCATGGTCTCGTGGTTCTCCCAGGCCTCCGGGATCATCATCATCATGGCCTGGGTGACGGGCCGGCCGGAGAGCACGAGCAGCTCGGCCACCTCGTCGAGGGACTGCGAGTCGGAGGCGCCCGGGGAGCAGATGGGGAAGAGCTCCTCGGGATTGCGGCCCAGCAGCGGGGACTTC
This sequence comes from Kocuria sp. KH4, assembly GCF_053711175.1. Classification (NCBI taxonomy): domain Bacteria; kingdom Bacillati; phylum Actinomycetota; class Actinomycetes; order Micrococcales; family Micrococcaceae; genus Kocuria; species Kocuria sp. KH4. Next base: position 69,786 of record NZ_JBSJYX010000008.1, on the reverse strand, counting down.
AGCTGCGACTGGCGGGCGCGCATCCAGTTGCGGTTGCCCTTCACGGTGTTGATCTCGCCGTTGTGCGCCAGGGTGCGCATGGGCTGGGCCAGCGGCCAGGAGGGGAACGTGTTGGTGGAGAAGCGCGAGTGCACGATCGCCAGCTCGGTGGCGAACCGCTCGTCGGCCAGGTCCGGGTAGAAGGGCTCCAGCTGCTGGGTGGTGAGCATGCCCTTGTAGACGATGGTCCGCGAGGACAGGGAGGGGAAGTACACGCCGGCCTTGTTCTGGGCGCGCTTGCGCAGCCGGAAGGCCTTCTGGTCCAGGCGGCGGCGGGCGGCCTCGTCCTCGGGGGCGGGGGCCGGCTCGGCCACGAAGAGCTGCACGAACCAGGGCATGACCTCGCGCGCGGAGCGGCCCACCACGGACTCGGCGACCGGGACCGGGCGCCAGCCCAGGACCCGCAGCTCCTCCGAGGCGGCGATCTCCTCGAGCGCCGCCTGGATCTGCTCCGCGTTCACCCCGCCGTGCGGCAGGAACGCGGTGCCCACGGCGTAGCCACCCAGGGGCGGCAGCTCGAAGTCCACGACCGCCCGGAAGAACGCGTCGGGCAGCTGGGTGAGCAGCCCGGCGCCGTCCCCGGTGCCCTCGTCCCCGCCCACGGCCCCGCGGTGCTCCAGGTTGCGCAGGGCGGTCAGCGCGGCATCGACGATCTCGTGGGTGGGGGCGCCGTTGAGGGTCGCGACCACGGCGAGCCCGCACGCGTCCTTCTCCTCGTCCGGGTGGTAGAGGCCCTGCTCCTCGGGCGCGTTCGAGAACTGCTCGAACGGCGACGGCGCCTGGTCCTCGGCGATCTCGGCCGGGTCGGCCGGACGCGGGTCCGTGCCGTGCTGGTCGGAAGTGTCACCGGGGGTGCCGGCGGGGGTAGAAGTCATGACAGACGTCTCCTCACCATGAGATGTGGTCAGCAGGAGCGGCCCCCGCGGCAGAGCTCCGGTCGGGAGGTGCCGCCGGTTCGTGAGCTGCCGCCGGCGTCCTCGCACGGTGGTCGAGGGGGTGCCGGACGGCGGAAGGGCCCCGTTCCAGGAAGGTCCGACGTTGGACGCTCTGGCGTGCGCAGGAGCGGGGAACGTGGTTCGCCCGTCCCCGGTCGTGCGCCAGTGAAATCTAGCACCCCGATGTTACAAGTCTGAAAACTCCCGGACCCGCCGCGGTATCACGGGGCCGTGGCGCGGTATCAGGTCCGCGCGGGCTGCGCGGCGCCGTCCCGGACCCGCCGGCGGCGCACGGTGAGCGCCGCGAACAGCGCCAGGCCCAGCAGCACCACGCCCAGCGAGGTCCACACGTGCACCCGCAGCCCCAGCACCATCAGGGAGGGGTCGATCCGCAGGAACAGCTCGATCAGCAGCCGCCCCAGCCCGTAGTGCACCAGGTACAGGGCGAACAGCCGGCCGCCGTCCGGGCGGAACCGCCGGTCCAGGGCCAGCAGCAGCACCACGCCGGCCAGGTTCCACAGCGACTCGTAGAGGAACGTGGGGTGGAAGAGGGTGTCGGCGGGCAGCCCGGCGGGGAAGTTCGCGCTCGCCGGGTCGATCTCCAGCCCCCACGGCAGGGTCGTGGGGCGGCCGAAGAGCTCCTGGTTGAACCAGTTGCCCCAGCGCCCGATCGCCTGCGCCAGGAGCAGTCCCGGGGCGGCGGCGTCGGCGAACACGGCCAGGGACACCCCGTGCCGACGGCACACCCACCAGGCGGCCGCCGCGCCGAAGGCCACCGCACCCATGATGCCGAGCCCGCCCTCCCAGATCCGCAGCGCGTCCACGGGATCCGCGCCCGGGCCGAAGTAGCCGGCCGGGTCGGTGATCAGCACGTGGTAGGCCCGGGCGCCGACGATCCCGGCGGGCACCGCCCACATCACGACGTCCCAGACGATCTCCGGGTCCAGGCCCAGCGCCTTCCAGCGCCGCAGGGTCAGCCACAGCGCCGCGGCGATCCCGGCGAGGATGCACAGGGCGTAGGCGTGCACGGTCAGCGGCCCCACCGACAGGCCCGACCAGTCCGGGGAGGGGATGCCGGCCCGGACGGGGACGCTCAGCAGGACGGGGGAAGCGGCGCTCAGCAGCATGGGGTGGGGCCTCGGCTCGTCGGGACGTGGGGTGGGGCGGGGGCCCGGTCCGGGCCGCTCCGCCCCGCTGTCAGGCCAGGCCGGCCAGTTCGCGGGCCAGGGCGCCCACGGCCTCGGGGCCGCCGTCGGCCAGGGCCTTCACGAGGGCGGTGCCCACGATCACCCCGTCCGCGTAGGCGCCGATCTCCTCGACGTGGGCCCGGCGGGAGACGCCCAGCCCCACGCACACGTGCTGCGCGCCGGCCGCGCGGGTGTCGGCCACCAGCTGCTCGGCCACGTCGGAGACGGCGTCCCGGGCCCCGGTCACGCCCATCACGGAGACGGCGTAGACGAAGCCGGTGGCGGCCTTGGCCACCAGGTCCAGGCGCTCGCGCGAGGAGGAGGGGGCGGCCAGGAAGATCCGGTCCAGGTGGTGGGCCTGGGAGGCGGCGAACCACTCGGCGGCCTCGTCGGGGATGAGGTCCGGGGTGATGATCCCCGCTCCCCCGGCCTCGGCCAGCCGCTCGGCGAAGGTGTCCACGCCCATCTGCAGGACGGGGTTCCAGTAGGTCATCACCACGGGCACGGCGTCGGTGCGCTCGGCGACCGCCCGGACCACGCGGAAGACGTCGGCCACCCGGAAGCCGTTGGCCAGGGCCGTCGTCGTCGCGTGCTGGATGACGGGACCGTCCATGACCGGGTCCGAGTAGGGGATGCCGATCTCGATGACGTCCGCGCCGTTGCGGCCCAGGGCCACCGCCGCCTCCACGGACTCCTCGACCGTGGGGAAGCCCGCGGGGAGGTAGCCCACGAGCGCGGGCCGGCCCTGCTCCCGGCAGGCGGCGATGCGGGCGGCGAGCCGCGAGTCGGGGTTGCCGCCCAGCTCGGCGGGCAGGACGCGGGAGGCCAGGTCGGTGCCGGCGTCGGGGTGGGTGGTGCTCACAGTCGCTCGCCCTTCTCGCCGAGCTCCGCCTCGGCGCTGTCGTCCGGGAGCATCCCGAACCACTCCGCGGCCGTGGCCACGTCCTTGTCGCCGCGCCCGGAGAGGGAGACGACGATGATCTTCTCGGCGGCGGTCTCCGCCCCGAGCTCCTCGACCCAGCGCCGGCCGACCTTCAGCGCCCCGGCCAGGGCGTGGGACGTCTCGATCGCGGGGATGATGCCCTCGGTGCGGCACAGCAGCCGGAACGCCTCCATCGCCTCGGTGTCGGTGATCGCCTCGTAGCGGGCCCGTCCGATGTCGTGCAGGTAGGAGTGCTCCGGGCCGACGGCCGGGTAGTCGAGGCCAGCGGAGATGGAGTGGGACTCCAGGGTCTGGCCGTCCTCGTCCTGCATCAGGTAGGTCCGGGCGCCGTGCAGCACCCCGGGCCGGCCCAGGGAGATGGTGGCGGCGTGCCGGCCGGTCTCCACGCCGTCCCCGCCGGCCTCGAGGCCGTAGAGCTCCACCGAGGGGTCGTCCAGGAAGCCGTGGAAGATGCCGATGGCGTTGGAGCCGCCGCCCACGCAGGCCGCCACCGCGTCCGGCAGGCGCCCGGCCTGGTCCAGGACCTGGGCGCGGGCCTCCTCCCCGATCTGCTCGTGGAAGTAGCGCACCATCGCGGGGAAGGGGTAGGGGCCGGCCGCGGTGCCGAGCAGGTAGTGGGTGTGCTCCACGGAGGCGACCCAGTCCCGCAGGGCCTCGTTGATGGCGTCCTTGAGCGTGCGGGAGCCGTTGGTCACGGGGACCACGGTGGCGCCCAGCAGCTCCATGCGGGCCACGTTGAGGGCCTGCCGGCGGGTGTCCTCCTCCCCCATGTAGACCACGCACTCCATGCCGAACAGCGCGGCCGCGGTCGCGGAGGCGACCCCGTGCTGGCCGGCACCGGTCTCGGCGATCAGCCGGGTCTTGCCCATCCGGCGGGCGAGCAGGGCCTGGCCGAGCACGTTGTTGATCTTGTGCGAGCCCGTGTGGTTGAGGTCCTCGCGCTTGAGGAAGACCCGGCACCCGGCCTCGGCGCCGAAGCGGTGGGCCTCGGTGAGCAGGGAGGGGCGCCCGGAGTAGTCGCGGGAGAGCCGCTGGAACTCCGCGGTGAACTCGGGGTCCGCCTTGGCCTTGTCGAAGGTGTCCGTCAGCTCGTCCAGGGCGGCGACCAGGGACTCGGGCATCCAGCGCCCGCCGAAGTCCCCGAAGTAGGGGCCCGGGGCCTCGCGCAGCGACGCGGCCCGCGCGGCGACGGACTCCGCCTCGCCGTCCGGGACGTGCCGGCGGGCCCGGGCCGCGGCACCGGAGGTGCGGAAGCCCGCGATGGTGGCCGCGGCGTCGGCGCTGCGCACGAGCGCCTCGCCGACCAGCACGGCCTTCGCCCCGTGGGAGGCGTACAGCTCGATCTGCTCCTCGCCCACCACGCCGGACTCGGCCACGAGCACCGCGTCCTGCGGCAGCAGGCCGGCCAGCCGGCCGAAGGTCTCCACGTCGGTGTCGAGGGTCTTGAGGTCGCGCACGTTGACGCCCACGATGCGGGCGCCCACCGCCACGGCGCGCTCGATCTCCTCGGGGGTGTGCGTCTCCACGAGGGCGTGCATGCCCAGCTCGTGGGTGAGGTCGAGGAAGCGGCGCAGCTGCTCGTCGGTGAGGGCGGCCACGATCAGCAGCACCAGGTCGGCGCCGTGCGCCCGCGCCTCCCAGATCTGGTACTCGTCGACCGTGAAGTCCTTGCGCAGCACCGGCACCCCCACGGCCGCGCGCACGGCGTCGAGGTCGGCCAGGGAGCCGTTGAAGCGGCGCTGCTCGGTGAGCACGGAGATCACGGAGGCCCCGCCGCGCTCGTAGCCGGCGGCGAGCAGGGCGGGGTCGGCGATCGGGGCCAGGGCGCCCTTGGACGGGCTGGCGCGCTTGACCTCGGCGATGATCTGCACGGCGTCCGGGCCGGGTCCGCGCAGCGCGGACTCGGCGTCCAACGCCGGCGGGCGCTGGGCGGCGGCGGCGCGGAGCTCGTCGAGCCCGACCCGCTCCCGGCGCTCGGCCAGGTCGGCGCGGACGCCCTCGATGATGGCGTCCAGGACCGTCCCGGTGCTCTGTTGCGACATGGATTCCTGTCCTCTCGGCGGCGGCGGCCGCCTCTCTGCGTGCTGCGGGGACCGGGCCGGGGACCCGGCCGTGCCGGGACGACCGGGCGCGGGCCCCGGGGGTCCGCCCGGCCGTGACCGGTGCTGCGCGGTGCCGGGCCGTGCCGGCGCGCGCTCAGCCGTGGTGGTTGCGGGCCTCGTGCTTGCGCTGCTCGGAGCCGGCCCCGTGGCCCATGGAGCGGAGCACGGCACCGGCGATCAGGCCGACGACGACGAGGCCGATGCCGACGATCAGCACGGGGGTGTTGCCCACGGTGAAGCCCGTGACGCCGACGATGACGCCCACGGACATGATGCCGATGGTCACCCAGGCGGCCAGCGTGTTGCCGTGCCCCACGAAGCCCGTGTGGTCGAGGACGATCTGGTTCTCGTTTGCCATGTTGCTGCACTCCCGATTTCCCTGCCGGGGCCGTCCGGCCCCGCTCGCCGGGCCCCGGCGGGGCGCGGCGGTTGCTGACAGTCTGTCTCGCTCCATTGTGCCACCCCGGGGCCGGGGACGCGCACCGGCCGCGGGGCCGGGCGCGGTGCCCGCCCCCGGCCGCGGACAGGAGCTCAGGCGGTGGGGTCGCGCCCCTCCGTGAGGGCGTCCCAGGAGTCGATCTCGTCCCCGCGGCCGGCGCTCGCGCCCGGGGCCGTTCCCGTGCCGGTGCGCTCGTAGCGCCGGGCCGGGGTCCAGGAGCGCCCCGCCACGAGGGACCACGCGCCGCACAGGGTGACCAGCACGGCCGCGACCGCGGCGAGCCACGGCCAGAGGGTCAGGGCGAACTCGCCGCCGGCGTTGACCATGCCCGTGGACTCCCCCACGGCGGTCTGCGCGGCGCCGGCCGGGTCGGCCAGCACGGCCACGGACGCGGCCAGGGCGCCCAGACCGGCCAGGACCACCACCGCGGACACCACGGAGCGCAGCACGCGCCCGGAGATGGCCGTGGTGAGGGCACCGGCGGCGGCGACCAGCCCCAGGGCGGTGACCGCCGGGGCGGCGTCGGAGCCGGCGACGTCCACGGTGACGGGTTCCAGCGTGGTCCGCACCGTCGCGGCGACCCAGGTGGCCGCCGAGCAGGCGAAGACCGCGAGCGCGGCGACCAGCGTGGCCAGCACCACCGTGGAGCGGCGGGAGAGCCGCGCCCGCCGGGACGCCGTGGCCTCAGGCACGTCCGGCACCGGCGCCCGGCACGGCCGTGCGCTCGAGGTCGAGCTCGTGCAGCCGCTCGGCGAGCAGGACCGCCCGCAGCGGGGCGGTGGCCTTGTTGAGGGACTCGAGGGCCTCGGTCTCGGGGTCGGAGTCCGCCACGATGCCGCCGCCGGCCTGGACGTAGGCCTTGCCGTCGACGAGCAGGGCGGTGCGGATGGCGATGGCCATGTCCATGTCGCCGGCGAAGTCCAGGTAGCCGACCACCCCGCCGTAGACGGCCCGGCGCAGCGGCTCGTACTCGTCGAGCAGGCGCAGGGCGCGCGGCTTGGGGGCGCCGGAGAGGGTCCCGGCGGGGAAGGTCGCGGCGAGGACGTCGTAGGCGGTGGCGTCCGGGCGCATCCGCCCGACGACGTTGGAGCACAGGTGCATGATGTGGCTGAAGCGCTCGACCTCCATGAACTCGGTGACCTCCACGGAGCCCGGGACGGCGATCTTGGAGATGTCGTTGCGGGCGAGGTCCACGAGCATGAGGTGCTCGGAGCGCTCCTTCTCGTCCTGGAGGAGGTCCCGCTCGAGGGCGAGGTCCTCGTCCACGGTGCGCCCGCGGGGGCGGGACCCGGCGATGGGGTGGGTGACGGCCTGGTCCCCGGTCACGGTCACGAGCGCCTCCGGCGAGGAGCCCACGATGGAGAAGGGGCGCCCGTCCGCGTCCTCGAAGCTGTACAGGTACATGTAGGGGCTGGGGTTGATGGCCCGCAGCATGCGGTAGACGTCGAGGGAGTCGGCCGTGCACTCCGTCTCGAAGCGGCGGGAGACCACGACCTGGAAGATGTCCCCGTCCACGATCGCCTTCTTGCCCTCCACGATGGAGTTCATGAACAGCGTGCGGTCCCAGCTCTGGGCGACCTTGGCCTCGAGGTCGCCGCGGATCTCGTCGGTGCCGGTGAGCGTCGAGGCGGTGACGTGGTCCAGGGGCCGGGCGAGCTTCTCGAGCATCGCGTGCACCCGGTCCACGGCGTCCGCCCAGGCCTCGTCGACGCGCTCGTCGGTGCCGTCGAAGTTCACGGCGTTGGCCACGAGCAGGACGGTGCCGTCGGTGTTGTCGTGGACGGCGATGTCGGAGACGAGGTTCATGGCCAGCTCGGGCAGGTGCAGGTCGTCCTCGGGCGGGTGCGGCAGCTTCTCCCAGCGGCGCACGGCCTCCCAGCCCACGAAGCCGACGAGACCGGAGGTCAGCGGGGGGACGTCCTCGAAGCGCTCTGTGTGCAGCAGCGCCATGGTGTCCCGCAGCGCCTCGACCGGGCTGCCCCCGGTGGGGGCGCCGGCGGGTGCCCGGCCGATCCAGTGGGCCTGCCCGTCCTTGGCGGTCAGGGTGGCCCGGGAGTTGGCGCCGACGAACGAGTAGCGGGACCAGACCCCGCCCTCGGCCGCGGACTCCATGAGGAACGTGCCGGGACGGGCGGCGCCGTCCTCGAGCGCGAGGGCGCGGTAGAGACCGATCGGGGTCATGGCGTCCGCGAGGATCTTGACGCGCACGGGGATCACGCGCCGCTGCGCGGCGAGGGCGCGGAACTCGTCGAGGGTGGGGCTGATGGTGCCCAGGTCCTGCATGGGTGTCGACCTGACTTCCTGGTGGCGGACGGGGAGAGCGGGGGGGGGTGGCTCAGACGGCGGCGGCGGCGCCGAGGTCGCGGCCGTCGAAGCAGCTGCGGGTGCCGGTGTGGCAGGCGGCGCCGGTCTGGTCGACCTGCACGAGCAGGGCGTCGCCGTCGCAGTCCAGGCTCACGCGGTGCACGCGCTGGACGTGCCCGGAGGTGTCGCCCTTGCGCCAGTACTCCTGGCGGGACCGGGACCAGAACGTCACGCGGCCCTCCGTGAGGGTGCGGCGCAGGGCCTCGTCGTCCATCCAGCCCAGCATGAGCACCTCCTTGGTGTCGTGCTGCTGGACCACGGCGGCCACGAGACCGGCCGGGTCCCTCTTGAGGCGCGCCGCCACGGCGGGGTCGAGGACGTCGGTTCCGGGTGCGGGGCTCTGCTCGTTCATCGCCCCCATCCTATCGACCCGTGCCGGGGGGCGGCTCCCCGGCACCGGCGCGGGGTGGGGCCGGCCCGCCGGGACCGGTCGGGGCGTGCGCGGAGCCGGGCACCCCTGCGGGTGCCCGGCTCGGTCGGCGCGGCGGTCGGCGGTGACCGGGCCGCGCCCCACTGCGGTCGGCGGCGGTCAGCGGCGGTTGAGCAGCCCCCGCAGCCGGCCCCCGAGGCTGCGCCCGGTGTTCCGGCCGGCGCCGGCCTGCCCCGCGGCGTTGACGCCGCGGGTGGCCCGGCGGCCTCCGGTGCCCCGGCCGGCGGTGCCCCCGGCGCCCCGTCCGGTGAAGCTCCTGATGATGCTGTTCAGTCCCACGGTGGACTCCTTCGCGGTCGGCCTGTCGAGCGACTGTCGTCAGCTCACTGCCGACTGTACGCCCGGCACCGGCCCACGGCTACGGTCTCCCCCACCCCTCCGCACGGTGGCGGACGACGGCGTCGGACGACGGTCGCCGACGACGGCGGCGGCCGCCCCGGCGCGGGAGGAGCCGGGCCGCGGCCCCCGGGTCAGCGGACCTCGTGGCCCGCGGCGCGCAGGGCGTCCTTGACCTCGGCGATGGCGTGCACCGGCCCGAAGTGGAAGACGGAGGCCGCCAGCACGGCGTCGGCCCCGGCCTCCACGGCGGGCGGGAAGTGCTCGGGCGCCCCGGCCCCGCCCGAGGCGATGAGCGGCACGTGCACCCGGGCGCGCACGGCCCGGATCATCTCCAGGTCGAAGCCCTCCCGGGTGCCGTCCGCGTCCATGGAGTTGAGCAGGATCTCCCCCACCCCGCGGTCCTCGGCCTCCCGCGCCCACTCCAGGGCGTCGAGGCCCGTGAGGGTGCGTCCGCCGTGGGTGGTGACCTCGAAGCCGGAGGGGGTGTTGCCCGTGCGGCGGGCGTCGAGGGAGAGGACCAGCACCTGGCTGCCGAAGTGCCCGGTGATCTCGTCGATCACCCCGGGCCGGGCGACCGCCGCGGTGTTGATCGAGGCCTTGTCCGCCCCGCAGCGCAGCAGCCGGTCGACGTCGGCGACCGCGCGCACGCCGCCGCCCACCGTGAGCGGGATGAAGACCTCCTCGGCGGTGCGGGAGACCACGTCGAAGGTCGTGGCGCGGGCGGCCGAGGAGGCGGTGACGTCGAGGAACGTCAGCTCGTCGGCGCCGGCCTGGTTGTAGCGCTTGGCCAGCTCCACCGGGTCCCCGGCGTCGCGCAGGTTCTCGAAGTTCACGCCCTTGACGACGCGCCCGGCGTCGACGTCCAGGCACGGGATGACACGTACGGCAACGCCCACGGGCGGGACCTCCTCGGCTGCGGTGGGAGAGGGTGGGAAGGGGTGGGGAGCGCGCTCAGATGCGGGCGGCCTGGATCGGGGAGACCAGGATGGCGCGCGCGCCGACGTCGTAGAGGGCGTCCATCACCTTGTTGGTCTCCGTCTTCGGGACCATGGCGCGCACGGCCCACGCGTTGCCGCGCCCGAGCCGGGAGATGGTGGGGCCCTCCATGCCGGGGGTGATCCGGGTGGCGGCCTCGACGAGGTCCTCGGCGACGTCGTAGTCCATCATCACGTACTGCCGGGCCACGAGCACGCCCTGCAGGCGGCGGCGCAGCACGGAGAGCCCCTCGGGCTCCTCCGCCCGGCGGCTGCGGATCAGGAGGGCCTCGGAGGTCATGATGGGCTCGCCGAACACCTGCAGGCCCGCGGCGCGCAGCGTGTTGCCGGTCTCCACCACGTCGGCGATCGCGTCGGCCACGCCCAGCCGGATGGAGGACTCCACCGCCCCGTCCAGGCGCACCACCGAGGCGTCCACGCCGCGCGCGGCCAGGTAGTCCCGCAGCAGCCCGTCGTAGCTGGTGGCGATGCGCCGGCCGGCCAGCTCGGCGATCGAGGAGTAGCGGCCGGCGGGGCCGGCGAAGCGGAAGGTGGAGCGGGCGAAGTCCAGGGCCAGGTCCTCGTCGGCGTGCGCGCCGGAGTCCAGCAGCAGGTCGCGGCCGGTGATCCCGACGTCGAGGGTGCCCCCGCCCACGTACACCGCGATGTCGCGGGGGCGCAGGTAGAAGAACTCGATGTTGGCCTCGGGGTCCACGAGCACCAGCTCGCGGGAGTCCCGGCGCTGCCGGTACCCGGCCTCCTTGAGCATGGTGACGGCGGCTTCGGACAGGGCGCCCTTGTTGGGCACTGCGACACGCAGCATGGGGGATCCTTCTCGGCTTCGGTGGGGCGGGGGCGGGGCGCTCAGAGGTGGCGGTAGACGTCCTCGAGCGTCAGGCCCTTGGCGACCATCATGACCTGCAGGTGGTAGAGCAGCTGGGAGATCTCCTCCGCGGCCTGCTCGGAGGTCTCGTACTCGCACGCCATCCAGACCTCGGCGGCCTCCTCGACGACCTTCTTGCCGATCCCGTGCACCCCGGTGTCCAGCTCCCGGACCGTGCCGGAGCCTTCCGGTCGGGTCACGGCTTTGTCGCTGATCTCGGCGAAGAGGGTCTCGAAGGTTTTCACGACTACCAGCGTAATGGGTCCGCGGGCTCCCCCGGACCGGCCGGCGCACGGCCGGCCCGAGGGGGCACGGGGGCTCAGACGCCCAGGGAGCGCAGCAGCAGGGCGGTCTGCACGGCGGCGGCCGTCGCCTCGTAGCCCTTGTCCTCCTGGGAGCCCTCCAGGCCGGCGCGGTCGAGGCCCTGCTGCTCGGTGTCGCAGGTCAGCACGCCGAAGCCGACGGGCACCCCGGTGCGCACGGAGACGTCCGTGAGGCCCTGGGTGGCGGCGGAGCAGACGTAGTCGAAGTGCGGGGTGCCCCCGCGCACGACCACGCCCAGGGCCACCACGGCGTCCAGTCCGGGCGCGAGACGGGCGGCGGCGACCGGCAGCTCGAAGCTGCCCGGCACGCGCACGACCGCCGCGTCGCTCACGCCGGCGTCGGCGAGCGCGCGGCGGGCGCCGTCGAGCAGCCCGTCCATGATCACCGTGTGCCAGCTCGAGGCGACGACGGCGACGCGCAGCCCGCTCGCGTCGGCGGTCGTCAGGTCGATGTCGGGGGCTCCGTGTCCGCTCATGGGGTGAGGTCTCCTGTGCTGTTCGTGCGGTCGCCGGCGGGCGCCGGGCCGTCGGGGTGTGCGGTGGTGTCGTCGACGTGGCGCAGGCGGTGGCGCATGCGGTCCCGCTTGGTCGCGAGGTAGTCGTGGTTCTCGGGCCGGGCCGGGACCTCGTTGGGCACCATCGCGACGACGTCGATGCCCAGCTCGGTCAGCCGCTCGGCCTTGGCGGGGTTGTTGCTGAGCAGCCGGATCCGGGTCAGGCCCAGCCGGTGCAGGATGGCCGCGGCGGCGGTGTAGTCGCGCGCGTCGGCGGGCAGGCCGAGCAGCTCGTTGGCCTCCACGGTGTCCGCCCCGCCGTCCTGGAGCTTGTAGGCCCGCAGCTTGTTCACCAGGCCGATCCCGCGGCCCTCGTGGTTGCGCAGGTACAGCAGGGTGCCGCCGTCGTCGGCGATCCGGCGCAGGGCCAGGTGCAGCTGCGGGCCGCAGTCGCACCGGTAGGAGCCGAAGACGTCCCCGGTGAGGCACTCGGAGTGCAGCCGCACGAGCGGGGGCTGGCCCACGGGCACCCGCTCGGAGGACGGGGCGGTGAGGCTCAGGTGCTCGGCGGCCGGCTCCCCGGGCCGTCCGGGCACCTGCCAGCCCACGACCTCGAACCGCCCCTCGGGGGTGGGCACGACCACGGGCGCGGAGCTCACCAGCAGGGACTCCGGCGTCATCGGCGGTCCCCGCGCAGCTGCTCCGCCAGGTCCTCGATGCTCACCAGCGGGATGCCGTGCCGGTCGGCGAAGGCCCGCAGGGCCGGCAGCCGCATCATCTCCCCCTCGTCGTGGACGAGCTCCGCGATGACCCCCACCGGCTCCAGGCCGGCGAGGACGCACAGCTCGACGGCGGCCTCGGTGTGCCCGCGGCGGACCGCGACGCCGCCGCCGGCGGCGCGCAGGGGCAGGACGTGGCCGGGCCGGGTCAGGTCCTCCGCGCCGGCGGACGGGTCGGCGAGGACCCGGGCGGTGAGCGCCCGGTCCGCCGCGCTGATGCCGGTGCTCACGCCGTGGCAGGCGTCGCAGGTGACCGTGTAGGCGGTGCCCTTGGAGTCCTCGTTGACGGCGACCATCGGCGGGAGGTTCAGCGCGTCCGCCCGCTCACCGGTCATCGGCACGCACACGACGCCGGAGGTGTGCCGGACGGTGAAGCCCATCAGCTCGGCGGTGGCGTGCTGGGCCGCGAAGACAATGTCGCCCTCGTTCTCCCGGTCGGCGTCGTCCACGACGACCACCGGCCGGCCCTGCGCCATCGCCTCGACCGCCGAGCGCACGGGGTCCAGGCGGATCTGCTGGTCGTCCCCGCCCGTGCCGGGGCCCGTGTCCGTCCGGGTGCTGCTGGTGCGCATCATGCTCCTTCTCCTGCGGTGGGCCCGGCCTCCGGCGCCGGGGTGCTGTCGGTCCGGGCGAAGGCCAGCAGCCGCTGGGCGTACTTCGCGAGGACGTCGACCTCGAGGTTGACGGACGCGCCGACGGGGCGCCGTCCCAGGGTGGTCTCGGCCAGGGTGGCCGGGATGAGCCCGATCTCGAACCAGGGCTCGGCGGCGCCGGGGACGCTGACCGCCGTGACGGTCAGGGACACCCCGTCCACGGCCACCGAGCCCTTCTCCGCGACGAAGGGGGCGAGCTCCCCGGGCACCGCGATCCGCACCCGCTCCCACTCCCCCAGGTCCTCCCGGGCGACGACGGTGCCGGTGCCGTCGACGTGGCCCTGGACCACGTGGCCGTCCAGGCGCCCGCCGGCGGGCACGCACCGCTCCAGGTTCACGGTGTCGCCGGGAGCCAGCGCCCCGAGGGTGGTGCGCGCCAGCGTCTCGCCGATGACATCGGCGAGGAACTGCCCGGCACCGATGTCCTCGGTGCGCGTGGCCGTCAGGCACACGCCGTTCACGGCCAGGGAGCCGCCGTGCGGCAGGTCGGCGACCAGCGGGCCCGCGTCCACCAGGAGGCGGGCGCTCCTGCCGTCCGGGCGGGACTCGACGGAACGCACGGTGCCCTGCCCGGCGACGATTCCTGTGAACATGCGGCGTGTCCTCTTTCTCTGTCGGTGCGGTCCGGCGGTGCGGTCCGGCGCTGGAGTCTGTCGGTGCGGTCGGTCGGTGCGGTCGGTCGGTGCGCTCAGCCGGCGGGGGCGGGCCGCAGGTGGATCCACAGGTCCGGGCCCAGCTGCTGCACCGGTCCCCCGCCCACGGGGTCCAGCCGCCAGCGGGACGCGTCGGCGAGGGTGCCGATGCCCTGCTCGGCGAACGCCGCGCGGCCGGCGCCCAGCAGCAGCGGCGCCTGGTAGAGGCTGATCTCGTCGACGAGGCCGGCGCGCAGGAAGCCCGCGGCGACCGTGGCCCCGCCCTCGATCAGGACGTGCCGGGCCCCGGCGTCGTAGAGCTCGGCCAGGGCGGCGTGGGGGTCGTGGGTGACCAGGTGGCGGAACCGGCCGTCGTTGCCGCGCATAGCCGCGGCGGCCGGGACGGCGCGCAGCCCCATGGCCGCGCGCAGCGGCTGCCGCGGGACGGCGGCGCCGTCCCCGGCCCGGGCGGTGAGCCGCGGGTCGTCGGCCAGGACCGTCCCGGTGCCCACGAGCACGGCGTCGGCGCGGGCCCGGAGGTCGTGGCCGTGCTCGCGCGCCGGGGCGGAGGTGATCCACTGGCTGGTGCCGTCCGCCGCGGCGATCCGGGCGTCGAGGGTCTGGGCGACCTTGAGGGTGATGAAGGGCCGCTGGGCGCGCATCGTCTCGCCCCAGCGGTCGTTGAGCCGTTCGGCCTCCTCGGCGAGCACGCCGGAGCGCACCTCCACCCCGGCCGCGCGCAGGGTGGCGGCGCCGCCGGCGGCGGCGGCGGTCCGGTCGGGGGCCCCGAAGACCACGCGGGGCACCCCCGCCTCCACGATGGCCTCGGCGCACGGGCCGGTGCGGCCCCAGTGGTTGCAGGGCTCGAGGGTGACGTACATGGTGGCGTCGCGCAGGTCCGTGCCCGCGGAGGCGGCGCGCTGCAGGACGTCGACCTCGGCGTGGGCGGTGCCCGCCCCGCGGTGGTGGCCGACGTGCAGGATCCGGCCCGCGGCGTCGGCGAGTACGGCGCCCACCAGGGGGTTGGCCCCGCGCGGGCCGCGCGCGGCCGCGTGCAGGGCGGTCCGCATGATCGACCGTTCGGCGTCTCCGCCGGGCCGGTGCTGCGGGTCCATTCGCGTCGTCCTTTCCCGGGTCGGTTCCGGGGACAGGACGACGGCGCCGACGGCCGGGCCCGTGGGGCCGCGACCGGCGCCGCGGCGGCCCGGCAGGGCGCGCCGCGAGGGCCGTCGAACGTGTTGCCTTCCATCCAGACTGTGACTGTCGGTACCGGAGTTCCACCGGTTCGGCCGTGCCCGCCCCGCCGGGGCGCCGCACGGTTCGCGGACTGTGACCGCCGGTTCGGACTTGCACCGACCCCGGAACACGTTGTGCTTGAGCCCGATTATGGCACAGGCCCGCGGGTCCGGCGGCACCGGCGGCGGGCTCCGGTCAGGACCGGGAGTCGTGGGCGGCCCGCCGCAGCGCCGTGATGGCCGCCCCGGGGTCCCCCGCCCCGTAGACGGCGGACCCGGCCACGAAGGTGTCGGCCCCCGCCTCGGCCGCGCGCACGATCGTCTCCTCCGTGATCCCGCCGTCCACCTGCAGGGCCACCCGTCCGCCGCCGGCGCGGATCGCCTCGGCCGCCCGGCGGATCTTCGGCAGCGTGACGTCCAGGAAGGCCTGCCCGCCGAAGCCGGGCTCCACCGTCATGACCAGGAGCATGTCCAGCTCCGGGAGCAGGTCGAGGTAGGGCTCCACGGGGGTCGCCGGGCGCAGGGCCATGCCGGCCCGCGCCCCGTGGGCGCGCAGCTCGCGCGCCAGCTTCAGCGGGGCGCGCGCGGCCTCCGCGTGGAAGGTGACCGACGCGCAGCCGAGCTCGGCGTAGCCGGTGGCCCAGCGGTCGGCGTCCTCGATCATCAGGTGCACGTCCAGCGGGACCGGGCTGACTGCCAGCAGCCGCTCCACCACGGGCAGCCCGAGGGTGAGGTTGGGGACAAAGTGGTTGTCCATGACGTCCACGTGCACGGCGTCGGCGTCGGCGATCCGGGCCAGCTCGGCCTCGAGGTTGACGAAGTCGGCGGAGAGGATCGAGGGGTGGATGCAGGGCTGGGGCACGGAGGACTCCTGGGTGGTCGGGGGCGGGGGCTCAGCGCTTGCGCAGCAGGGCCAGGAACATGGCGTCGGTGCCGTGCACGTGCGGCCACAGCTGGACGGTCGCGGGTCCGGCGCCGCCCTCCCAGGGACGGGACGGGTCCCGGTCCCCCTCGAGGGCCCCGGGCAGGGCGGCCTCGCGGGCCGGGCCGAGGGCGTCGAGGAGCTCCACGTCCTCCCGGCGGCCCAGCACGTCCTGGACCACGGCGAGGGTCTCGGCCGCGTGCGGGGAGCACGTGGCGTAGGCGACCGTGCCGCCGGGGCGGGCGACGTCGAGGGCGGCGTCCAGCAGCTCCCGCTGCAGCGGCCCCAGCTCGGCCAGATCCCGCGGGGTGCGGCGCCAGCGCGACTCCGGACGCCGGCGCAGCGCCCCGAGCCCGGTGCACGGGGCGTCGACGAGCACCCGGTCGTAGCCGGCCTCCTCCGCGGGGCGGCCCCCGAGCAGCTCGCCGGTGGCGCGGCCGTCGCCGGTGCGCACCGACCACGCGTGCCCGGGCACCGGCCGCAGGGCCTGGCGGACCAGCTCGGCCCGGTGCGGGGCCACCTCGTTGGCCGTCAGGTGCGCCCCGCGCCGGGCGGCCAGGGCGGCCAGCAGCGCGGCCTTGCCGCCGGGGCCCGCGCACAGGTCCAGCCAGCGCTCGCCCGGGGCGTCCCCGCCCTCGGCCGTCCCGCCGCCGGCCGCCGCCAGGGCGCGGGCCACCAGCTGGGAGCCGGCGTCCTGGACCCGGACCCCGCCGCCGCGCACGGAGGCGAGCCGGTGCAGGTCGCCGCCGCTGCTGAGGGCGGAGCCGGGCACGAGGGCGCCCTCCTCCGCGCCGGCGGCGAAGGCCTCGGTCAGCTCGCCGAGGCCGGGCAGGGCCACGAGGTTGACCACGGGGGCCTCGTTGTCCGCCGCGAGCAGGGCCTCGAGCTCGGTGCCGGGCCGGCCGTGGGCCACCAGGGCCTGGCGCAGGGCGCGGACCTGCCACGCCGGGTGGGCGTGGGCCAGGCCGAGCCGCGCGGTCTCGTCGGCCGCGTCCTCGCCCAGCGCGGCGATCCACGCGGCGAGGTCGCGGGCGGCGACCTTGCGCAGCACCGCGTTGACGAGGGACCCGGGCCCGGCGCCCACCACGGCCCGCACCAGGCCGACCGTCTGGTCAAGGGCGGCGTGGTCGGGCACCCGCATCGCCAGCAGCTGGTGCACGCCCAGGCGCAGGGCGTCGAGCACCGCGCCGTCGAGATCGGCCAGCGGCCGGTCCACGCACCGGCTCAGCACCGCGTCCCAGGTCCCCTGCCAGCGCAGCGCCCCG
Organism: Kocuria sp. KH4; assembly: GCF_053711175.1. Classification (NCBI taxonomy): domain Bacteria; kingdom Bacillati; phylum Actinomycetota; class Actinomycetes; order Micrococcales; family Micrococcaceae; genus Kocuria; species Kocuria sp. KH4. The sequence goes on along the minus strand of NZ_JBSJYX010000008.1, from coordinate 52,848 downwards.
TAGGCCAGCTCGGTGGCGAAGCCGGCGTCGCGCCGGTCCAGCCGGTGGGCCCGCACGGCCTTCGGGAGCACCAGGTTGCCGTAGGCGCCCTCCTCGGAGACCGCGCGCAGCGTCTCGAAGGCGGCCAGCCGGGCCGGGTCGGCCCGCCGCGTCCGGGCCGAGGGCGCGGCGGAGGAGAAGGTCCGATCGGCCCGGGCCCGCCGGTTGCGCTCGTGGCCCCGGGCGTTGCGCCGCTCGCCCCCGGGGCGCCGGTCCCGGCCGCCCCGGCGGTCGTCCTGGCGGTCGTCGCGCCCCCGGTTCTCGCGCTCGCTCACTCGAACACCACCCTGTCTCCCGTGTTGTGGCCCCGCGCCCAGGCGGCGGCGTCCATGGTCTTCTTCCCGGCGGGCTGCACCGCGCCCAGCTGCACCGCGCCCGAGCCGGTGCCCACGAGCACGGCCCCGCCCCGCAGCGCGCACTCCCCCGGCGCGAGGTCCCGGACGTCGGGGCGGGCGGTGACGCCCTCGAGCTTGATCCTGCGGCCGTCGAGCTGGGTCCAGGCCCCGGGCTCCGGCGTGGTCCCGCGCACCCGGCGCACCACGGCCAGGGCGGGGTCCGCCCAGCGCACCCGCCCGTCCTGCGCGGTGAGCTTGGGGGCCAGCGTGACGTCGCCCCGCTGGGCGGCGGGCCGGGCCGTGCCGTCGACCACCGCGCGCAGCGAGTCGGCCAGCAGGGGCGCCGCCGTGCGGGAGAGCCGCTCCAGGACCGTGCCGGCGGTGTCCTCGGGGCGCACCTCGTCGGTCATCGTCCCGACGACGGGGCCGGTGTCCAGCCCGGCCTCCAGCAGGAAGGTGCTGGCGCCCACCAGCGTGTCCCCGGCCATCAGCGCCCGCTGCACGGGGGCGGCGCCCCGCCACTGCGGGAGCAGGGAGAAGTGCAGGTTGATCCAGCCGTGCGGCACGGCGTCCAGGGCCGCCTGGGGCACCAGCGCGCCGTAGGCGACGACCGCGGCCACGTCCGCGCCCAGCTCCCGGATCCGCTCGGTCAGCTCCGCGTCGATCCGGTTGGCCTTGAGCACGGGCAGGCCCCGCTCGTGCGCCTCCTGCGCCACGGGCGAGGGCGTGAGCACCTTCTTGCGGCCCACGGGGGCGTCGGTGCGGGTCAGGACGGCGAGGATCTCGACGTCGGGCCGGTCGGCCAGGTGGGCCAGGGGCGGCACGGCGACGGACGGCGTGCCGGCGTAGAGGATCTTCACTGCTCTCCAGAGGGGTGGGGACGGGGGGCTCAGCCGCGGGAGGAGCCGAAAGCGGTGCCGGAACCGAAGGCGGTGCCGGTGCCGAAGGAGGAGCCCACGGTCGCGGCCCGCTGCCCGGCCACGCCGTGGACGACCCCGTCGTAGTCGGCGGCGCGGATCGCCCGCAGCGCCTCCTTCCGGGCGGCGCCCACGAGGCGGTCGACGTACAGCCGCCCGTCCAGGTGGTCGGTCTCGTGCTGCAGGCAGCGCGCGAGCAGCCCGGTGCCCTCGACGGCGACGGGCCGGCCGTCCTGGTCGGTGCCGGTGACCCGGGCCCAGTCGCGGCGCGGGGTGTCGAAGCCGAGGCCGGGCACGGAGAGGCAGCCCTCGCCGCCCTCCTGGGGTTCGTCGCCCACCTCCAGGACGGGGTTGACCACGTGTCCCGCGCTGCCCTCGACCGCCCAGGTGAACAGGCGCAGCCCGATCCCGACCTGGGGGGCGGCGAGGCCGACGCCGCCGACGTCGAGCATCGTCTCGGTCATGTCGGCGACGAGCCGGCGCAGGGCGTCGTCGTACTGCGTGACCTCCGACGCGCGGGTGCGCAGGACGGGGTCGCCGATGGTGCGGATGGGCAGGATGGGCATGGGGCAACCTCGCTCTCGACCCGACAAGTCTACGGGCCGGGCGCCGGGCGCGGGACGCGGGCCCGCCCCACGGGGTCCTAGGCCTGCTCGCGCGGCGGGGGCGGCGGCACGGGGCGCAGGGCGGGGCCGGCCGCGGCGAGGGCGGTCTCCTGGGTCCACAGCCGGTGCAGGGCGCAGAACTTGTACCAGTGCTGCTCGAGCACCGCCGGCACGGCCTGCACGGGCACGACCTCCGTCTCGCCGACCGCGACCCCCAGCAGCAGGTCCGCCCCGCCGTAGGCCCACGGCTCCCAGGTGCCGGCCTCGGCGTCCACCAGGGACTCCTCGGCCTTGAGCCCGGCCACGAGCTGGGTGACGACCTTGGTGTCCAGGGACTTCACGCGCCCGTCCCGGTCCGTGCCCTTCGTCTTGTAGTCGATCAGGCAGACCTTGCCCGCGATCCGGGCGACGAGGTCGAGGGTGCCGGCGTAGCCGACGGTCGAGTTCCAGACGGTGACCTCCACGGCGAGGGGCTCGGGGGCGTAGAGGTCCCACCACTCGTCGAAGCGGGAGGCGAAACGCTCCTCGCCGTGCTCGGCCAGGGCGGCCCGCGCCTCCACGGCCCGGTGGGGCTTCCCGAGGGCGCGCAGCGCGATCTGCTCGGCGTAGGTGTGCACCCGGTCCCCGCGGGCCGCGGCGTCGTCCCGGTGCCGCTGCGCGGCCCGGGCGGCGTCCCGCACCACGGCGCGCAGCTGGGCGGGCGAGCCCAGGGCCGCGCGCAGCCGGTCGTCCTGCACCGCCGCCTGCGCGGCGGAGTAGCCGTACCAGCCGTCGAGGTCGGTGGCGGCGCGGGAGAGCACGGTGGTGATGGAGGGGACGGTGGCCTGCTCCGAGGTAGACCTCGCGTACATCCGTCCGTACTCGGTCTGTTCGGCCAGCCTGGGCTGTGTCACGCTGCTCGTCGCCTCTCCGTCGCGTCCCGGGCTCCCCCGGGAGTCCCCGGTGCTCCGGGTCCTGGGCCGCAGGCTACCCACCGCCTCGGACACGGGACGCCCGGGCCCCGCCGGGCACGACGAAGGCCCCGGCTCGGGGAGCCGGGGCCTTCGGGTGGTGCGCGATACTGGGATCGAACCAGTGACCTCTTCCGTGTCAGGGAAGCGCGCTACCGCTGCGCCAATCGCGCTTGACCGGCGGCCTCCGGAGAGGCCGTCAAGCATGGTGGGTCGTGCACCGAGGTGGAGACGGGATTCGAACCCGCGTAGACGGCTTTGCAGGCCGCTGCCTAACCACTCGGCCACCCCACCGGGGCCTCGTCCTCGCGGACAGGGCCGTCGGTCACGGCATGGGACATGCCGATTCCTGCGAGCGGACGACGGGAGTCGAACCCGCGACATCCACCATGGCAAGGTGGTGCTCTACCAGCTGAGCTACGTCCGCATGTCTTTCCGGGGGATCTCTCGATCTTCCGGTGTGGAACTCTATCACAGCCCCTGCGCCCGGCGTTCCCGCCGACCGGGTCCTGCGACATCCGCCGGGGTCCTGGAGCGTTCCGGCCTCGCGGCCGGTCCGTTCGCCGGAACCCGTCGGTGTTCCCGACAGGCAGAGACTGTACGGGACGGATTTCCGGAACGCCAAATCGGCGGCGGGCGCCGCGGCCGGGCGGCCGAATTGGTCCACGGCGCGGTTGTGGGTTATGGTTTTCGAGCAGTGAGCGCGATTGGCGCAGTGGTAGCGCGCTTCGTTCACACCGAAGAGGTCACTGGTTCGAACCCAGTATCGCGCACGAGCACCGACGAGGGCCCCGGCTGAGATCATCTCAGCCGGGGCCCTCGTCGTCGTACCGTCCCCCGACGGGTACGCTCCGGGTCGGCGACGGCGGCGTCCGCCCGCGTCCGCCCCCGGGAGGGCGGCGCGGGCGGACGCGGGAGCCGGGTGCCGGCGGGGCGCCCGGGCGGCGGCCTCAGGCCGTGCGGACGTCCCCCAGGATCCCCTCCCGGGCCAGGGCGGTGAGCCGCGAGACCGCCCGGTGGTACTTCTTCTGGTAGCCGCCGGCCATCATCTCGGCCGTGAAGACCTCGTCGAAGGGCCGGCCGGAGGCGATGATCGGCAGGTTCTTGTCGTAGAGCCGGTCGGCGAGCACCACGAAGCGCAGGGCCACGGCCTGCTGCTCGATCGTGTGCACGTCCTGCCACACGATCGCGTCGATCCCTTCCAGGAGCTTGCGGTACCGGGAGGGGTGCACCCCGGAGAGGTGCTCGATCAGGTCGGCGAACGCGTCCGCGGCCACCACCCGGCCCGGGAACCGCTCCTCGACGGCGCGCTCGAGCTCGTCGCCGGACAGCGGCGCCGGCGCCTGCGGCAGGCCGCGGTGGCGGAAGTCCTCGCCGTCGATGCGCACGACCTCGAACTGGTCGGCCAGCACCTGGATCTCCCGCTGGAAGTCCTGGGCGGCGAAGCGGCCCTCGCCGAGGGAGCCGGGCAGGGTGTTGGACGTCGCGGCGATCCGGACCCCGGCGTCGGCGAGCTCGCGCATCAGGCGGGACATGAGCACGGTGTCCCCGGGGTCGTCGAGCTCGAACTCGTCGATGCACACCAGCTGGTAGGTGCTCAGGGCGTCGACGGCCTTGCGGAACGTCAGCGCGCCCACCAGGTTGGTGTACTCCACGAAGGTGCCGAAGGCCTTCGGCCCGGGCACGGCGTGCCACAGGGAGGCGAGCAGGTGGGTCTTGCCCACGCCGAAGCCGCCGTCGAGGTAGATCCCCGTGCGGACGCCGGCCGAGCGGGGGGCGCCGCCGAAGAGCTTGGCGAAGAAGCCGCCGCCGGAGCCGGCCCGTCCCACGGAGTCCGCGAAGGCGCGCAGCTCCCGCACGGCCCCGGCCTGGGACGGCTGCTGGGGATCGGGGCGGTAGGTGTCGAACGAGACCTCGCCGAAGCGCTCGGACGGGCGGAAGCCCGCCAGCAGCTCGTCGGCCGACACGTGCGGCCGGCGGTCGGTGAGGTGTTCGATGCGGATGCTCACGGGGAGACCTCTCTGTCCGCCGGGCACGACGGCTCGCTGTGTCGGCACGCCGGAGGGACGCGCGGGTGGTCCGGCGATCTTAGCCCGCGGCCCGCGGCCGACGGTGCGCCGACCGCGAAATCCCGGCCGACCCGCCCCCCACGGCTCCCGTGCGGGGGCGGCGCCCGGCCGGGAGCACTACGCTGGAGGGGAATCCGATCCCCACCCCGGAAGGAGCTCCCATGGGCGTTGCCGTGGAGAACAACGAAGAGTTCGCGCAGTACGCGCACCCCGAGCGGCTGGTGTCCACGCAGTGGGTCGCCGAGCACCTGGACGACCCGGGCGTGGTGGTCGTGGAGTCCGACGAGGACGTGCTGCTCTACGAGACCGGGCACGTCCCCGGCGCCGTGAAGGTGGACTGGCACACCGACCTCAACCGCCCCGACACCCGCGACTACGTCGACGGGGCGCAGTTCGCGGAGCTGATGTCCCGCAAGGGCATCTCCCGCGACACCACCGTGGTCCTCTACGGGGACAAGTCGAACTGGTGGGCCGCCTATGCCCTGTGGGTGTTCGAGCTGTTCGGCCACCCGGACGTGCGGCTCATGAACGGCGGGCGGGACAAGTGGATCGCCGAGGGCCGCGAGCTGTCCACCGACAAGGTCGCGCCGGGGCGCGCCGAATACCCGGTCGTCGAGCGCGACGACTCCCGGGCGCGGGCGTACCGGGAGGACGTGCTCGGCCACCTGGGCCGGCAGCCGCTGATCGACGTCCGGTCCCTGCCGGAGTACACCGGTGAGCGCACCCACATGGCCGAGTACCCCCAGGAGGGCACGCTGCGCGGCGGGCACATCCCCACCGCGGCCTCCGTGCCGTGGGCCCGGGCCGCCGCCGAGGACGGCCGGTTCCGCTCCCGCGAGGAGCTCGAGGCGGTCTACCGCGACGAGGTCGGCCTGGCCGAGGGCGACGACATCATCGCCTACTGCCGCATCGGCGAGCGCTCCAGCCACACGTGGTTCGTGCTGAAGTACCTGCTCGGCTTCGAGAAGGTGCGCAACTACGACGGCTCGTGGACCGAGTGGGGCAACTCCGTGCGGGTGCCGATCGTCGTCGGCGAGGAGCGCGGCGAGGCCCCGGGGTCGGCGCGATGAGCGCCCCGCTGCCCGCCCAGCTCGAGGAGCTCGTCGAGGACTTCACGGCCGTCCCGGAGGAGGACAAGCTCCAGCTGCTGCTGGAGTTCTCCCGCTCCCTGCCGGCCCTGCCCGCCCGGCTCGGCGAGCACCCGGAGGAGCTGGAGCAGGTCGTGGAGTGCCAGTCGCCGCTGTTCCTGGCCGTGGAGTGGGACGAGGGCGCCGCACCCGGCCCCGAGACCCCGGTGCGGCTGTTCTTCTCCGCCCCGGCGGAGGCGCCCACCACCCGCGGCTTCGCGTCGATCCTGCACGAGGGGCTCGACGGCCTGCCCGCCCGGCAGGTCCTCGCGGTCCCGGACGACCTGCCGGAGCGCTTCGGCCTGACCCAGCTCGTCTCCCCGCTGCGGATGCGCGGGATGTCGGCGATGCTCGGGCGGGTCAAGCGGCGCGTGCGCGAGCTCCAGGGCGCCTGAGCGCCCACCCCATGGCCAGGACCGCCCGCCGCCCCGCGCCCACGGCCGCCGTCGCCCTCCTGGAGCGGGAGCGGGTGGCCTACACCCGGCACGAGTACGAGCACGACCCCGCGGCGGCGTCCTTCGGACTGGAGGCCGCCGCCGCGCTGGGCCGCGACCCCGGGCAGGTCTTCAAGACCCTCGTGCTCGTCCACGAGCGCGACTGGGCGGTGGCGGTGCTGCCCGTCTCGTCCCGGCTGTCCGTGCGCGCGGCCGCGGCCGCACTGGGCTGGAAGCGGGCGGCCCTGGCCGAGCCCGGCCCGGCGGAGCGGCGCACCGGCTACGTGGTCGGAGGCATCTCCCCGCTGGGCCAGAAGACCCCCTCCCCCACCGTGCTGGACGAGTCCGCGCTCGCGTGGCCCACGGTGCTCGTCTCCGGCGGGCGCCGGGGCCTGGACGTGGAGCTGGCCCCGGCCGAGCTGCTGCGGCTCACGAACGGGCGCACGGCGGCGCTGCGGGCCTGACCGGGTCAGCGCCGCACGGACGCGGCTCCCCCGCAGGACCGGGCGTCCTGCGCCAGCCGCTCCGGCAGCCAGCGCCGCACCGCGTCCTCCCACCGCCGGGGGTCCACGTTCCACTCCTTGGTGTGCCGGGCGCGGGTGAACGGCACGAACTCCACGAGCCGGTTCAGCTCCGCGAGCCGGCGGGAGCTGGCGGCGGGGACGAACTCGTCGTCCACCGAGTGGAGCACCAGCGTGGGCGTGCGCAGCTGCTCGCTGCGGGAGAGCCAGTCGAGGGCCTTGAGGTCCACCGGCGCGGCGAGACCGGTCAGCATCCGCCCCGCCCGGTGGGAGATGAGGCTCGTGGCCAGCCGCCCGATCCCCGAGGGGATGCGCCGGGTGCGGGAGTGGTGGGCGATCAGCTCGAACCAGTCCACCACCGGGCCGGTCAGCACCAGGGCCGCGATGTCGTCGCGGTAGAAGGAGAGGTCGGCCGTCTGCAGGGAGATGGCCCCGCCCATGGACCAGCCGAAGAGCACGATCTGGGTGGCGCCGCGGGACTTGGCGTAGCTGATCGCGGTCTGCACGTCCTTCCACTCCGTGAACCCCAGCCCGTACCGGAAGTCGTGGGTGGGCGGCGCCTCGCGGTCGTTGCGGTAGGAGATCAGCAGGGAGGTCAGCCCGAGCTCCCGGGCCACCGGCACCGCGCGCACCGTCTCCATCCGGTTGGCCCCGCGCCCGTGCACCATGATCGCCCACGGCCCCGGCAGCTCCCGCGGCCGCTCGCCCTCCGGGGTGGGCCCGCCCTCGGCGGGCACGACCCAGCACGGCGCGGGACCCACCTCGATGGGGATCTCGACCTCCTCGAACGGCACCCCGGCGGCGCCGGGGTCCGGGAACACGGTCCCGGACCAGAAGCCGCGGGAGGCCTTCGCGAGGTCCCCCGCGTAGACCTCCTCCACCACCCGGGTCACGGTGCCCTCCTGGGGGGAGTAGGAGCGGATCGCGCCGATCCGGGCGTGGCCGCGGCCGGCGTCGAAGCGCAGGCTGTAGGTGCCGGACACGGTCGTGTCCACCGTGGCCGGCAGCTTCACGAGGGTCGTCGCCGCCGGGTCCCCGTCCTCGCCGCTGCGGCTCAGCCCGAGGATGGGCAGATCCTCGGAGCGGTACTTCGGCGGCACCACGACCTGCCGGGCGAAGTAGGCCGCGGCGGCGCTGGAGAGCCCGAAGGACAGGGAGGCGGCACCCACGGTGGCGGCGGCGCCGACCACGGCGCCGCGCGCCCACGCCGTCGCCGGGGCGGGCGGCGTCGCGGGGGCCGCGGCGGGGGCCGGGAGGAAGCGTCGAGGCATGCCACCAGTCTTCCACGGGGCCGCGGGCATAACCCGGAGGGGCACGTGGTTGTCCCTGCCGGGTGCTCCGGGCCCGGAGCATGCACCAGACCACCCGCCCGACCCCGGAGGACGACACCATGAGCGAGACCACCAGGCACGACGACCGCCACGAGCCCGCCGACCGCCCCGCGCCGGCCGAGCGGACCGAGCAGGACTGGCGCTCGATCCTGTCCCCCGAGGAGTACCACGTGCTGCGGGAGGCCGGGACGGAGCGGCCCTTCACGGGGGAGTACTGGAACTCCGAGACCGAGGGCGTGTACACCTGCCGGGCATGCGGGGCGGAGTTGTTCCGCTCGGAGACGAAGTTCGACGCCCACTGCGGGTGGCCCTCCTTCTACGCGCCGCTCGCGGAGGACCGGGTGCGCTACATCAAGGACACCGCCCTGGGCATGGAGCGCGTGGAGGTCCGGTGCGCGGCCTGCGACTCCCACATGGGCCACGTCTTCGGCGGCGAGGGCTTCCCCACCCCGACCGACCTGCGGTACTGCATCAACTCCGTCTCCGTCCGGCTGGTGCCCGCCTCCTCGTGACCGGGGGCCCGCGCGCGGCGTGGCACCGGCCACACCGGCGCCCGGACGGCCTACCCTTCCAGTGTGAGCACGGTGAGCGACCTGTCAGGGGTGTCCCAGGACTTCCAGGAGGCCCTGGAGCACCTGCTCCGCACCCCGTACCGGGACGGCATCGAGCTCACCGAGATCCCCGCGCCCACGCACCTGGCACCCTTCGCCGCCGCGGTGCGCGCGGAGGTGCGACAGCCGCCGGCCCCGCCCGCCGGCCCTGGCGCGCAGCCCGGCACGGCGCTCCCGGCGCTGCCGCGGGCGGCGTCCCGGACCGACGAGCTCGGGGTCCCGGGACCGGCGGACGAGCTGGCCGCGGGCCGCTTCGTGCTCCTGTTCGACCCCTCCGAGCCCGAGGCCTGGGGCGGGCCGCTGCGGATCGTGACCTGGGCGCGGGCGGCCGTGGGCCGGGAGGTCGGATGTGACGACACCGCCGGGCGGCTCGCCTGGACCCGGCTGCTCGAGTCCCTCCGGCGCCACCGGGCCGGATATTCTCGGGAGGGCGGCACGGCGTCCCGGGTCCTCACCGAGGGCTTCGGGACCCTCGAGGAGCAGGTCGAGGGGGCCGACGTCGAGCTGCGGGCGTCCTGGACGCCCGCCGGGCCCGACGTGGAGCCGCACCTCGCCGCCTGGGCGGACACGGTCTGCGCCTTCGCGGGCCTGCCGCCCTATCCGCGCGGGGTGACCGTGCTGCACCCGCGCCGCTGACCACCGAACCGACCGCGCCCCGACGGGGCCGACACAGAATCGAAGACGCTCCTTGACCAGCCCAGCCGACCGCCGATCCGCGCCCGACGAGCCCTCGACCCCCGTGGTCGCCGGCTTCGAGGACTACGAGATCCCCGACAGCGTCCACCTCGCGGCCCCGTTCGACGGCGTCCCGCCCGTCATCGGGACGGTGGCCGGGCTCGAGCGGGCCGCCGCCGCCGTCGCCGGGGGGACGGGCCCGGCCGCGATCGACACCGAGCGCGCCTCCGGCTTCCGCTACGGCCAGCGCGCCTTCCTCGTCCAGCTGCGCCGCGAGGGAGTGGGCACCGTGCTCATCGACCCCGAGGCCACGGGGTCCCTGGCCGTGCTCAACGAGGCGCTCGCCGGCGTGGAGTGGGTGCTGCACGCGGCCACGCAGGACCTGCCGTCGCTGCGGGCGCTGGACATGGAGCCGGACCGGCTCTTCGACACCGAGCTGGGCGGGCGCATCGCCGGGCTGCGGAGGGTCGGCCTGGCCGCCGAGACGGAGGAGCTGCTCGGCTACACGCTGGCGAAGGAGCACTCCGCCGTCGACTGGTCCCGGCGGCCCCTGCCGCAGGACTGGCTCAACTACGCCGCCCTCGACGTGGAGATGCTCATCCCGCTGCGCTGGGCGATGGAGGACCTGCTCCGGGAGCAGGGCAAGCTTGAGTGGGCCCTGGAGGAGTTCGAGGCCGTGCGCACGGCCCCGCCCGCCCCGCCGCGTCAGGATCCGTGGCGCAGGACCTCCGGGATCAACAAGGTCAAGGGCCGCCGCCAGCTCACCGCGCTGCGCCTGCTGTGGGAGGAGCGCGAGCGGCTGGCCCAGCACAAGGACCTCTCCCCCAGCCGGCTGCTGCCCGACGCCGCCCTCGTGGCGGCCGCCTCGGCCATGCCCCGGACCGTGCCCCAGCTGCTGGCCACGCCCGGCTTCCACGGCCGGCAGGCCGCACGCGAGGCCCCGCGCTGGCTGCGGGCGATTGCCGAGGCCCGCAACGCCGCCGACCTCGTGCCCGTCACCGTGAAGTCCGACGCCCTGCCGCCCGTGAAGGCCTGGGAGGTCAAGCGTCCCGAGGCCGCCGCCCGGCTGAAGGTCCTCAAGCCGGTCGTGACCGAGCTGGCGGAGGAGCACGGGCTGCCGACCGAGAACCTGCTCACCCCGGAGCACCTGCGCCGCTTCTGCTGGCAGCCGCCCAAGAGCACCGGCGACCAGGCGGTCGCCGACCGGCTGCGCGACCTCGGCGCCCGCCGCTGGCAGGTGGAGCTCACGGCGCCCGTCATCGGCGCGACGTGGCGGGAGCTGCGGGCCCGCAAGCGCGCCGCCCGCCACGCCGAACAGCCCTCCGCCGAGCAGTTCCCCACCGAGGTCTCCTCCACCGAGCTCTCCCCCGCCGAGCAGGCCCCGGCCGCTCCGTCCCCGGCGAAGCAGCCCGGGACCGGGCTCCCGGCGGCCGGCGGCGAGGGGGCACCGGCCGCCTGAGCCGCCGGTCCCCCGGCGGCCGGCCGTGCGGTGCCGCCCCTGCCGGGCCGCGCCCGGGACGGCACGACGACGGGCCCCGGCCGTCGGCCGGGGCCCGTCACGGGGCTGCTGGGGTCAGCGCTGGGTGTCGCCGGGGGCCGGACGCGGCTCGGCCGGCTCCAGCGGGGACTCCGGGGTGACCGGCTTCGCCGTCTGCAGGTCCGCGTAGCCGGGGGTGGACGTGCCGGTCGTCGCGCCGGTGTCGCCCGAGGAGCCGGAGACCTTGTCCTTGACCGTCGCGGACGCGTCCGAGGCCTTGGTGCCGACCGTGTCGGCGGCCTTCTTGGCGGAGTCGGCGAGCTTGCCGCCGACCACGGGCACCTCCGACTTGACCCAGTCGGTCCCCTCGGAGACCTTCGCCTGTACCTTGGGGTCCTGCCAGGTCTTCACGGCGTTCTGCTTCAGGGTCTCATAGCTCTTGCGGCCCGAGGCCGAGCCGACCACGAAGCCGACGCCGAAACCGGTCACGAAGATGAGTCGCTTGATCATGGTGCTGTCCTTCCGTCCGTCCCGGCGCTGCCGCCGGGAACGGGTCGGAGCCACTCGTGCACGGCTCGTCCCCGGTGTCTGTTGTCATCATCATCCTACTGATGACATGCTGCGGCCGACACCGCCTCCCGCCGCGCTCCGCTGAGAGCGATCACCCGCCGCGCCCGGGCGCACGTCCCGGGCGCACGACCCGGCCGCCGGCCGTCCGCACGGGTGGGGCCCGCCGGGCCCCGGCGGCGGCGCCTAGACTGGCGGGGCACCCGCCGGACTGCCGACGACAGGACCCCCATGGCCGCGCCCGACTTCCCCGCCGTCTCCTCTTCCGCGCTGCCCCGGCGCACGGTCCTGGGGGTGGCCTGCGCGGGTCTGGGCGCCGCCGCGGCGCTGAGCGCGTGCGGCGGCCAGGACGGGCCGCCGGAGGGACCCGTGGAGCCCGTGGACGCGGGCGCCGTCGAGGACGTGCCCGTGGGCTCCGGCGTCAAGGTGGACCGGGACGGGGTGCAGGCGGTGGTGGCCCGGCCGGCGGAGGACACGGTCGTGGCGTTCTCCCCCGTGTGCCCGCACCAGGGCTGCATGGTCGTGCCCGAGGAGCAGCTCTACGTCTGCCCCTGTCACGCGTCGCAGTTCGACCTCGCGACCGGGGAGGTCCGGGGCGGACCCGCCCGGACGGGCCTCACCCCGTACCCGGTGGCCGTCCGGGAGGGCCGGATCGTCCTCGGCTGAGCCGCTCAGCCGCGGCCCGGCCGCGGCAGGGAGGTGCCGTTGCGGGCGGTGTCCGGGAGGATCCCGTCGTCCTGCGCCTCGACCGGGCGGGCGTAGGGCACCCGGGTGCCGAGCACGGAGGCCAGGGTGTCCTGGGCGACGCGCTGGGCGGTGAGCCCCACCCGCTCCAGGACCTGCGCGCGCGAGCCGTGCGCGAGGAACCGGGTCGGCAGCCCGACCTCGTTCAGGGCGGTGTCGACGCCGGCGGCGCGCATCTCCTGCCGGATCCGCGAGCCGATCCCGCCGGCGCGCACCCCGTCCTCCACCACGACCACGATCCGGTGCTGGGCGGCGAGCTCGATGACCGATCCGGGCACCGGCAGGACCCACCGGGGGTCGACCACGGTGGAGGACACCCCGTGGGCCTCCAGCCGGTCGGCGACGTCCAGGCACAGCCCGCTCATGGCGCCGACGGAGACGATCAGGACGTCGCGGCGGGCCCCCTCGGTGCCGCTCTCCCCGCCGCGGCGGGCGAGGACGTCCACGCCGTCGGTGAGCCGCTCGACCGCCGGGACGGGCGTGCCCACCGATCCCTTGGGGTAGCGGATGACCGTGGGGGCGTCGGCGACGGCCACCGCCTCGCGCAGCTCCTCGACCAGGGTCGGCTCGTCGCGGGGGGCGGCGAGGTGCAGTCCGGGGACGATCTGGAGCAGCGCCAGGTCCCACATGCCGTGGTGGCTGGGCCCGTCCGGCCCGGTGACCCCGGCCCGGTCCAGGACCAGGGTGACCCCGGCCCGGTGCAGGGCCACGTCCATGAGCAGCTGGTCGAAGCCGCGGTTGAGGAACGTGGCGTACAGGGCGACCACCGGGTGGAGCCCGCCGTAGGCCATGCCCGCGGCCATCGCCACGGCGTGCTGCTCGGCGATCCCCACGTCCACGACGCGGTCGGGGTGGGCGGCCTGCATCTTCTGCAGGCCCACCGGGATGAGCATGGCCCCGGTGATGCCCACGACGTCCTCGCGCTCGTCGGCGATCCGTGCGATCTCGTCGCGGAACACGGCCGTCCAGCTGCGCTCGGAGCTCGTCGCGGTGGAGCGTCCCGTGACCGGGTCGATGACGCCCACGGCGTGGAACTGGTCGTCCTCGTGGGCGATCGCGGGGGCGTACCCGTGGCCCTTCTCCGTGATGGCGTGCACGATGACGGGCCCGCCGTAGTTCTTGGCGTTGCTCAGCGCCTGCTCGACCGCCTCGAGGTCGTGCCCGTCCACCGGGCCCAGGTACTTCATGCCGAGGTCCTCGAAGATACCCTGCGGGACCACGACGTCCTTGAGGCCCTGCTTCATCCCGTGCAGGCCCCGGTAGAGCATCTCCCCCACCGGTCCGGAGTGCTTGAGCAGGTTCTTCACCGACTCGAGGGTCTGCTCGTAGCGCCGGTCGGTGCGCACGGCGTCCACGCCCTGCTGCACGCTCGCCTGCAGCTCGGCCAGGTGGTTGGCGAACCCGCCCACCGTGGGGGCGTAGGAGCGGCCGTTGTCGTTGACCACGATCACGACCTTACGGTCGCGGTCGGAGGCGATGTTGTTGACGGCCTCCCACGCCATGCCGCCGGTCAGCGCACCGTCCCCGACGAGCACCACGGTGTGCCGGTCGGTCTGCCCCGTCAGGGCGTAGCCGCGGGAGATGCCGTCCGCCCAGGACAGGGACGAGGACGCGTGCGAGGACTCGACGATGTCGTGCGCCGACTCCGCCCGGTCCGGGTAGCCGGCGAGGCCGCCCTCCTGGCGCAGCGTGCGGAAGTCCTGGCGGCCGGTGAGCAGCTTGTGCACGTAGGATTGGTGCCCGGTGTCGAAGACCACGGAGTCCCGGGGCGAGTCGAAGACGCGGTGGACCGCCATGGTCAGCTCCACGACCCCCAGGTTGGGGCCCAAGTGGCCCCCCGTCGCGGAGACGTGGGTAACGAGGAACTCGCGGATCTCGGCGGCCAGCTCGGTCAGCTCCGCGCGGGTCAGCCCCGCGAGGTCCTCGGGCCCGGACACCCGTTCCAGCACGCTCATGCTTCCTCCCGCACTCCTCGGCGTCGTGGTCGGCCGTTCCGGGGTCGCCGGGGCGGCACGTTCCCCGATCCTACTCGCTCGCCCCGACACCCCCGGGCAGCACGAGGGGCCCGGTCCGTCGCCGGACCGGGCCCCTCGTGCGTCCTGGATCAGGACCGGGCGGGCGCCCGTGCTCCCCCGGCGCGCCGTGGCGCGCCCGGGGACCTACTGGGCGATCTGCCGCAGCACGTACTGCAGGATGCCGCCGTTGCGGTAGTAGTCCGCCTCGCCCGGCGTGTCGATGCGCAGGACCGCGTCGAACTCGACCGTGGAGCCGTCCTCCTTCGTGGCGGCGACCTTCAGCGTCTTCGGGGTGGTCCCCTCGTTGAGCGCCGTCACCCCCTGGATGGCGAAGGTCTCGGTGCCGTCCAGGCCGAGGGACCCGGCGGACTCCCCGGCCGGGAACTGCAGCGGCAGCACGCCCATGCCGATGAGGTTCGAGCGGTGGATGCGCTCGTAGCTCTCGGCGATGACGGCCTTGACGCCCAGCAGCGAGGTGCCCTTGGCCGCCCAGTCGCGCGAGGACCCGGAGCCGTACTCCTTGCCGCCCAGCACGACCAGCGGGACGCCGGCCTGCTGGTAGTTCATCGCGGCGTCGTACACGGCGGCCTGGGGGCCGCCCTCCTGGGTGAAGTCGCGGGTGAAGCCGCCCTCCACGCCGTCCAGCAGCTGGTTCTTGATCCGGATGTTGGCGAAGGTGCCGCGGATCATGACCTCGTGGTTGCCGCGCCGGGAGCCGTAGGAGTTGAAGTCCTTGCGCTCCACGCCGTTGGCGATGAGGTACTTGCCGGCCGGGGTGTCGGACTTGAAGGAGCCCGCCGGGGAGATGTGGTCGGTGGTGACCGAGTCGCCCAGCTTGAGCAGCACCCGGGCGCCGGCGATGTCCTCGACCGGGGTCGTCTCCATCGTCATGCCCTCGAAGTACGGGGGCTTGCGCACGTAGGTGGACTGCGGATCCCACTCGAAGGTCTTGCCGGTGGGGGTGTCCAGGTTCTGCCAGCGCTCGTCGCCGTCGAAGATGGTGCCGTACTCGCGGGTGAACATCTCCGTGTCGATGGACGCGTCGATGATCCTCTGCACCTCGGCCGGCTCCGGCCAGATGTCCTTGAGGAAGACGTCGTTGCCGTCCGCGTCCTGGCCCAGGGGCTCGCTCTCGAAGTCGAAGTCCATGTTGCCGGCCAGGGCGTAGGCGATCACCAGCGGCGGGGACGCCAGGTAGTTCATCTTCACGTCCGGGTTGATCCGGCCCTCGAAGTTGCGGTTGCCGGAGAGCACCGAGGTCACGGCCAGGTCGTTGTCCTGGATGGCCTGGGAGATCTCCTCCTCCAGCGGCCCCGAGTTGCCGATGCAGGTGGCGCAGCCGTAGCCCACGACGTAGAAGCCGAGCTCCTCCAGCGCCGGCACCAGACCGGACTTCTCGTAGTAGTCGGTGACCACCTTGGAGCCCGGGGCGATCGAGGTCTTGACCCACGGCTTCGCCTTGAGGCCCTTCTCGACGGCGTTGCGCGCCAGCACCGCCGCGGCCATCATGACCGACGGGTTCGAGGTGTTGGTGCAGGAGGTGATCGAGGCGATCGACACCGCGCCGTGGTCGAGCTCGAACTCCCGGCCGTCGGGCATGGTCACGGGGACCAGCTTCGTCGGCCGGTCGGACTCCTCGTGGGCGTGGTGCTCGCGCGGCTCCTCGTTCTTCGTGTGGCTGTGCTCCGGCATGTAGGCCGGGGCGTCCGAGGCCGGGAAGGACTGGGCCGACTGGTCGTCCGCGGTGTTGCCGGAGGCGCTGTCGTCCACGTGCGTGGCGTAGTTCTGCAGGTCCTCGTGGAACTGCGCCTTCGCGTCGGTGAGGGAGATGCGGTCCTGGGGGCGCTTCGGCCCGGAGATCGAGGGGACCACGGTGGAGAGGTCCAGCTCGAGGTACTCCGAGAAGGCGATCTCCTCGGCCGGGTCGTGCCACATGCCCTGTTCCTTGACGTACGCCTCGACGAGCGCGACCTGCTCCTCGGAGCGGCCGGTCAGGCGCAGGTAGTCCAGGGTGACGTCGTCGATCGGGAAGATCGCGGCGGTCGAGCCGAACTCGGGGCTCATGTTGCCGATGGTGGCGCGGTTGGCCAGCGGCACCGCGCCCACGCCCTCGCCGTAGAACTCCACGAACTTGCCGACCACGCCGTGCTTGCGCAGCATCTCGGTGATGGTCAGCACCACGTCGGTGGCGGTGGCGCCGGCCGGGATCTGGCCGGTCAGCTTGAAGCCGACCACGCGCGGGATCAGCATCGAGATGGGCTGGCCGAGCATCGCGGCCTCGGCCTCGATGCCGCCCACGCCCCAGCCGAGCACGCCCAGGCCGTTCTCCATGGTCGTGTGCGAGTCGGTGCCCACGCAGGTGTCCGGGTAGGCGCGCAGGACGCCGTCGACCTCGCGGGTCATGACGACGCGGGCCAGGTTCTCGATGTTGACCTGGTGGACGATGCCCATGCCCGGGGGGACGACCTTGAAGTCGTCGAAGGCGGTCTGGCCCCAGCGCAGGAACTGGTAGCGCTCGCCGTTGCGCTGGTACTCGATGTCCATGTTGCGCTCGATCGACTCCGGGCTGCCGAACGAGTCGATCTGCACGGAGTGGTCGATCACGAGCTCGGCCGGGGCCAGCGGGTTGACCCGGGCAGGGTCGCCGCCGAGGTCCGCGACGGCCTCGCGCATCGTGGCGAGGTCGACGATGCAGGGCACGCCGGTGAAGTCCTGCATGATCACGCGGCCCGGGGTGAACTGGATCTCGATGCTGGGCTCGGCCTCCGGGTCCCAGCCGGCCAGGGCCTGGATGTGCTCGGCCGTGATGTTGGCGCCGTCCTCGGTGCGCAACAGGTTCTCGAGCAGAACCTTGAGGCTGTAGGGGAGCTTCTGCGCCCCCTCCAGCGTGTTCAGTCGGAAAATCTCGTATTCGGTGCCGTCGACGTCGAGAACGCCCTTGGCTCCGAAGCTGTCCACCGTGCTCATATGCGTGGAACTCCTCTCGCCACCGTCATGGAAACGCCCGCGGGAGGACCCCGGCGAAGTGCCGGGTGTTCTCCCGTGAACAGTCACCTGTCAGTGTAGCCCGAGTGCGCGCGGTGGCTCCCGGGCCGCCGTGGCGGCGCGGACACAACCGGGCCCGGCTCAGGGCTCCAGGACGGCCAGGGTCTCGACGTGGTGGGTGTTGGGGTACATGTCGAAGGCCCGCACCGACCGCACCCGCCACCCGGCCCGGCGGAACCGGCCGAGGTCCCGCGCCAGGGTGGCCGGGTCGCAGGCGAGGTAGGCGATCCGGCGCGGGGCCAGGGCCACGAGCTGGTCCACGACCACCCGCCCGGCCCCCGCCCGGGGCGGGTCCAGGACCACGACGTCCGGCCGGGCCGCCGCCCGGGCCCGTCCGGGGGACCTGCGTCCCCGGGGGCGGGCGGTGCCCGGCCAGAGCCGGGCGGCGACCTTGTCGACGCTGCCGCGCTCCACCCGGACCTGCGGGCGGTCGGCGAAGGTGCGCCGCGCGTCGGCGCTCGTGACCGGCGAGCCCTCGACGGCGAGCACGGACCCGGCGGGGCCGACCGCGTCCGCGAGCGCGGCCGTGAACAGGCCCGCGCCGGCGTACAGGTCCAGGGCGTGCTCCCCCGGGCGCGCCCCGGCCGCTGTCGGCACCGCCTCGAGCAGCAGGCCGGGGGCGCTGCGGTGGATCTGCCAGAACCCCTCGGCCGAGACCTCCCAGCGGTGGGCGCCGGCGTGCTCGACGACGGCCGCCCGCCCGGACCACGTCTCGAGCTCGCGGGAGTCCTCGGCGCGGGCGGTGACGGAGACCTCCCGGCCGGCGGCGAGGCGGTCCAGCTCCCGGCGCAGCCGCTGCCGGTCGGCCCCGGCGGCCAGGGCCAGGTGGACCAGCGGCGTCCCGCCGCCGGCCGGGGCCGCGACGTCCACGCGCGCCACGCCCCGCAGGTCCAGCGCGGCCAGCCGCAGGTCGTCGATCGCGGGGACGACGAGCGGGAAGCCGTCGACCGGGACGACGGCGGCGCTGCGGTGGGGGTGCATCCCGATCCGCCCGGCGGCGTCCACGGCGAAGTGCGCCCGGGTGCGCCAGCCCAGGCCCAGGACGTCCTCGCCGGGCATGGCCTCGACCTCCACCGCGGTCTCGAGACCGGCCAGGCGGGAGAGCTGCTCGGCGACCACCGCCGCCTTCAGCCGGCGCTGGGCCGGGAGCTCGGCGTGGCCGAACTCCGCCCCGCCCACGGGCGGCTGCCCGCGCCGCCAGCTCAGCAGCGCGTCGGCCGGGGCCCAGACGTGCCGGTCGCGGCGGCCGGGGCCGGCCTCCAGGACCGCGACCACGTCGCCGCGCCAGAAGCGCTCCTCGGGCCCGGCCTCCGTGAGCCGGACCCGGACCAGCTCCCCGGGCAGGCCGTGGCGGACGAAGACCACCCGGCCCTCGCCGGTGCGGGCCACGGTGTGGCCGCCGTGGGCGATCGGGCCGAGGCGCAGCTCGAGCTCGTCGTGCGCGTCGGGGGTGGCCGGGAGGTGCGGGGAGGTCACGGTCGGGCGGCTCTCTGCTGGGGGGCGGGTGCGGACTCGGGGCCCACGTCCTGGCCGGCGGCCGAGGACAGGTGCCAGGGTACCGAGGCGGTCATGACCCCGCGCTCCTGGTGCAGGCGGGCGCGCAGCGGGCGGATCGCCTGGTTGTGCAGCAGCCGCTCCCAGCGGTGGCGCACCACGTACTCGGGCAGGTAGACCACGACCAGGTCCCGCGGGGACTTCCGGCGGACCCCGCGCACGTGGTCGATCACGGGGCCGATGGTGTCGCGGTAGGGGGCGTCGAGCACGGTGACGGGCACCGGGATCTCGAGCCGCTGCCACTCGGCCAGGATCCGCCGGGTGGCGGCGGCGTTGGTGTCCACGACCACCGCCTCGAGGGTCGAGGGCCGGGACGCCCGGGCGTAGGCGAGGGCGCGCATGAGGGGCTTGCGCACGGAGGAGACGTAGATGATGGCGTGCACCCGGGAGGGCAGGGCCCGCACCGGGGAGTCCGGCTGCAGGGCGAGCTCGGCGTCCACGGCGTCGTAGTGCCGGCGGACCCCGGCCATCACGGCGCTGAGGAGCGCGATGGCCACGAGGGTGATCCACGCGCCCTGGGTCAGCTTGGTCACGAGCACGACCACGAGCACGGCCGCGCACAGCACGAAGGCGACCAGGGCCACCGCCCGGCGGCCGAACAGCTCCCGCCGCGCCCCGGGGTGGGGCCGCATCCGCCGGACCCGCCCCCAGTGCCTGACCATGCCCGCCTGGGTGAGGGTGAAGGAGACGAACACGCCCACGATGTAGAGCTGGATGAGGCGGTTGACGTTGGCCCCGAACGCCACGGTGAGGACCACGGCCACGAGCAGCAGCAGCAGGATGCCGTTGGTGAAGGCGAACCGGTCCCCGCGCGCCTGCAGCTGCCGGGGCAGGAAGGCGTCGCGCGACAGGCGGGACGCCAGCGTGGGGAATCCGGAGAAGGCCGTGTTGGCGGCCAGCACCAGCACCCCCACGGTGGCGGCCACGAGCACGTAGAACCACAGCGACTCGGTGCCGAAGACCGTCTTGGCGAGCTGGCCCAGGACGGGGTCCTGGAAGAAGCCGGGGGCCGGGAGGCGGCCGTCCACGAGCAGCTGCTCCTCGGGGTTGCCGACGACGACGACGTCCGTGCGGTCCGCGAGGTACATGACCCCGGCGAGCATGGCCGCCGAGAGCGCGCCCAGCAGGCCGAGGGTGGCCGCCGCGTTGGCGGCGCGCGGCTTGCGGAAGTAGGGCACGGAGTTGGTGATGGTCTCCACGCCGGTCAGGGCCACGGCCCCGGAGGAGAAGGCCCGGAGCACCAGCAGCGCCCCGGCCAGGCCGGTCAGCCCGGCGTCGAAGCCGGCGGCGGGGAGGACCTCCCGGCCCGCGCTCGGGGCCTGCCCCAGGGACCCGGCGAGGTCCTGGCCCAGGCCCACGAGCAGCAGCGCGGCGAGCACGGCCAGGAAGAAGTAGGTGGGCACGGCGGCGGCCCGGCCGATGAAGGCCAGTCCGCGCAGGTTGAGCAGCCCGACGAGCAGCACCCCCGCCACCGCGAGCTCCACCCGCCGTTCCGCCAGCCCGGGCAGGGCCGCCGTGACGTACTGCGCGGCGGTGGCCATGGACACCGCCACGACCAGCGCGTAGTCGGCCATCAGGGCCGCCCCGACCCCGACGCCGGCGGTGCGCCCGAGGTTGCGGGAGACGATCTCGTAGTCGCCGCCGCCGGAGGGATAGGCGCGCACGTTCTGCCGGTAGGCGGCGATGACCACCGCGAGCACCACGAGCACGGCCAGCCCCACCCACGGGGAGATCGCGACCGCGGTGGTCCCCGCCAGGGCGAGCGTGAGGATGATTTCGTCGGGCGCGTACGCCACCGAGGACAGCGCGTCCGCGGAGAACACCGGCAGGGCCGTGCGCTTGGGCAGCACGGCGTCGCGTAACCGCTCGTTGTGGATGGGCTTGCCGACGAGTGCGCGGCGCAGCGTCCGGGGAATGCTCTGCACGGCTCCCCACGGTAGTCCGTCCGGCACCGATTGTCCGCCGGGGCGGGCGCGGGTGCGCCGCCCCGCGTGGCCTAGGCTGAGGGCATGGCGCATTTCGTGATCATGGGAGTGGGGCGCGTCGGCGTCATGGTCGCGCACACCCTGGAGGACTCCGGGCACACCGTGGCGGTGATCGACCAGGACGACCGCGCCTTCCGCCGGCTGCGCAAGTCCTTCGAGGGCCGGAAGGTCACCGGGCTGGGCTTCGACCGCGAGGTGCTGCGCCGGGCCGGGATCGAGGAGGCCTACGCGTTCGCGGCCGTCTCCAGCGGGGACAACTCCAACATCATCGCCGCGCGGGTGGCGCGCGAGACCTTCAAGGTCCGCCACGTGGTCGCCCGCATCTACGACCCCTCCCGCGCGGAGTTCTACCAGCGCCTGGGCATCCCCACGGTCGCCGCCGTGCGCTGGAGCGCGGACCAGGCGCTGCGCCGGATCCTGCCCGAGCAGTCCATCACCGCCGACTTCCGGGAGGCCTCGGGACGGCTGCAGCTGGGCGAGCTGTCCCTCGACGACTCGTGGTCGGGTCTGCACCTGGAGGCGATCGAGGAGGCCGCCGGCGTGCGCGTGGCCTTCGTGACCCGCTTCGGGGAGGGCGTCCTGCCCGGCCCGGACACCAGCTACCAGCAGGGGGACGTGGTGCACGCCATGATGCGCACGGGCGAGGTGGAGGCGGTCGCGCGCATCCTCTCGCGCCCGCCGGACCCGGACGTCCTGGACCTCGCCGACTCCCTGCGCCGCGACGCCGAGGACGCGTCCGGCTCCGACCGCGCCTACCCGGGGGGCAGCTGATGCGCGTGGTCGTGGTGGGCGCGGGCGCCGTGGGGGCCTCGATCGCCCGGGAGCTGCTCTCCCACCACCACGAGGTGGTGATCTTCGACGAGAAGCCCGAGGTGATCGGGCGCTCCGACCTGCGCGGCGCCCAGTGGATCATCGGGGACGCCTGCGAGCTCTCCACGCTGCGTGAGGGCGGGCTGGAGGAGACCGACGTCGTCGTCGCGGCCACGGGCGACGACAAGGCGAACCTGGTGGTGTCCCTGCTGGCGCGCAGCGAGTTCGGGGTGCCCCGCACGGTGGGCCGGGTGAACAACCCCAAGAACGAATGGCTCTTCGACGACGCGTGGGGCGTGGACGTGGCCGTCTCCACGCCGCGGCTGATGACCGCGCTCGTGGAGGAGGCCGTGGAGGTGGGCGACGTGGTGCGGCTGCTGACCCTCCAGACGGGCGGGGCGACCCTCTCCGCCTACACCGTCCCGCACGAGCACCCGGTCATCGCCTCGATGGTCTCCCAGGTGCCGTGGCCCCCGGACGTGACGCTGGTGGCGATCCTGCGCGACGGCGTGCCCATCACCCCCTCCGGCGACGACGTCCTGGAGGGCGCCGACCAGCTGTTCTTCGTCTCCACCGCCGCGGGCGAGGGTCAGCTGCGCGCGATG
This sequence comes from Kocuria sp. KH4, assembly GCF_053711175.1. NCBI lineage: Bacteria > Bacillati > Actinomycetota > Actinomycetes > Micrococcales > Micrococcaceae > Kocuria > Kocuria sp. KH4. The sequence goes on along the minus strand of NZ_JBSJYX010000008.1, from coordinate 30,432 downwards.
TTCACGACCGCCGACCGGCACGAGCCGCCGGAGGGCTGAGCCGGGCCGGGCGGCTCGGCCGGCGCCGTCCCGCCCGGTGTCCTACGCCGTGCCGTCCCGCCCGGTGTCCTGCTCCGTGCCGTCCCGCCCGGTGCCGTCCTGCCCGGCGTCCTGCTCGGCGGCGATCTCCTCCGGCGGCCGGGAAACCAGCCACGCCAGCCAGAGGGTCAGCGCGTACAGGGGCACGCCCATGACCAGCCGGGCCACGCCCAGCCCGGTGAGGTTCTCCGCGAGGTACAGCGGCACCTGCACCAGGAGCCGGGCCGCGAACATGGCCATGAGCATGACCGTGGCCACCCGGTAGGCGCGCCGGCGCACCGGGACGGCACGCCACTCGGTGCCCTCCCCCCGGATGTAGCCGTAGAACACCCCGAGCAGCGGCCAGCCCGCGAGCAGCGAGACGCCCAGGCCCGCGAAGGAGACCGTGTTGATCCAGAACCCGGGGACGTAGTAGTCCAGGGCCTCGCCGGTGGCCCGGGCGAACAGCGCGCACACGCCCACGCCCACCACGCCGGAGACCGCCTGGACCAGGCTCTGGCGCCGGACCAGGCGCAGCACCGTGAACGCGGCCGCGGTGCCGAGGGACGCGAGCAGGGCCACGCCCAGGGCGTCGCCCACCAGGAGCACGGCCAGGAAGACGAAGCCCGGCAGGATCGTCTCGGCCAGGCCCCGCCAGCCCCCGACGGCGTGCAGCACGTCGAGCTGCCCGTTGTCCTTGCGCCGCATCCCGGAGCGGGCCGCGTAGGCGGCCATCGAGTCCTCCACCCCGGCGCGGCGCGGGGCGGGACCCGCCGTCCCGTCCGGCTCCCCGGGACGCGTCATCGGTCGACCTGCCACATGTGCTGTTCCGTCCTATCTGCTGACCTGCTTGGCGACGATCTCGTAGCGCGGGTTGAACATGGTGGGGCGGCCGTCGCGGAAGCTCACGACCCCCACGCAGCGCAGCCGCGTCCCGGCGGTCACGCCCGGCACGCTGCGCTGGCCCTGCCACACGAGCAGCAGCGGCCCCGGCTCCGCGGCGCCCGGCTCCGGCGCGCACTCCGGCGCCAGCAGCGCCGTGTAGTTCTGCACCCCGGTCACCGGAGGCACGGTCACCTCGAGCACCTGGCCGGTGGCCATCACGCGGTGCCGGCCGCCGGCGGCCGCCGGGTCGAGGTCCCCGGCGCATACGGGGGCCTCGGTCACCACGTCGATCGCCCCGGTCGCCGATCCCGCCCGGAGCGAGCCGAGCTGCACGTGCCCCACGGCTCAGCCGATCTCGGTGATCTCGGGGCCGCGCCGCGGCGGGGCCACGGGCCCGGGCTCCGGCGTCGGGGCCGGCGCCCGGACGGCGCCCTCCGGCACGGTCAGCGGCAGCAGCTCCCGCGGGGGCATGGGACGGTCGCCGCGCACCACGACGAGCTCGCGCACGACCTCCTCGAGGGCGGCGGACTCGGCCGCCACCGCGGCGGTGCCGGTGAACACCGCGCGCACGAACCAGCGGGGCCCGTCGATGCCGACAAAGCGCGCGAGGCGGAACCCGCGGGTCCCGTCCGAGGCCGTGGCGGGGAAGCGGGTGAGCACCTGGAGCCCGAAGGGCCCCTCCTCCACCGTGGGCTCCCCGCTGCCTTCGCGCAGGGACTGGACGAGCTCGCGGCGGACCTCCTCCCACAGCCCCTCGGAGCGGGGCGCGGCGAAGGCCTGGACCTGCACGGAACCGCCGGCGAGGTCGAGCGCCACCGCACGCGGGCGCTGGGTCCGCTCGTCGACCTCCAGGCGCACTCCCAGCCCCTGCCGGGGGCGCACGAGCAGCGCCCCCAGGTCGAGGTAGCCGTCCCGGTCCTCGAGCTGGGACACGTCCAGCGGCCCCTGCGGCTCCCGGGACGGTGCCGGCTGCTCCTCGGGGGCGTCCAGCGGCTGCTCCGGGGCGTCCTGCGCCGCCGGCTTCTTCTTCTTGCGACCGAACATGTTCTCGTTCTCCTCCGCCGGCACGCGTGCCGGCTCGTGGCGTCAGCTCTGGGGTCGGCTCGGGGTCAGGCGGTGCCGCTGGAGCCGAAGCCCGTCCCGCCGCGTTCGGACCCCGGCAGGGCGTCGACGACCTCGAAGACGGCCTGCTCCACGCGCTGCACCACGAGCTGGGCGATGCGGTCCCCGCGGCTGACCCGGAAGGGCTCGTCCCGGTCCGTGTTGAGCAGCGTCACCATGATCTCCCCGCGGTAGCCGGCGTCCACCGTGCCGGGGGCGTTGACCACCGTGATGCCGTGGCGGGCGGCGAGACCCGAGCGCGGGTGGACGAACCCGGCGTAGCCCTCGGGCAGCGCGATCGCCACGCCCGTGGGCACCAGGGCGCGCTCACCGGGGCCGAGGGTCACGTCGGCGCGCGAGCGCAGGTCCGCGCCGGCGTCGCCGGCCTTCGCGTACACGGGCAGGGGGAGCTCCGGGTCGAGGGCCTGCAGCGCGATGCTGAGCGGGCGCCCGGGGCCCGGGGAAGGCCGGTGGCCTGTCGACTGGTCGTTCACAGTGCCCCACTCTAACGCGCCGCACCGTGCCCGCGGTCGTGAGAACCTTGACCCATGTCCCACCCTGCTTCCTCCAGCGCGTCCCCGTCCGACGACCCCCGCGCCGCCCGCCCGTCCCCCGCCGGCGCCCCCGGGGCGCGGGTCCTCTACGAGGAGAAGCTCACCGCCGCGTGGTGGATGTGGCTCCTCGTCCTCTTCACCGGGCTGGTCGCCCTCGTGTCGCTCGCGCCCATCAACCTCTGGGTGGCCGGGCTCGCCGCCCTCGTGGTCGCGGGCGGCACCGCCGCGGCGATGGTCGCCTCCACGAGCTCCATCGTGATCACCGACGAGTTCCTCCAGGTGGGCCGGGCCCGGATCGAGCGCCGCTTCGTCGGTGCCGCCGAGGCCTTCCGCGGGGACGAGGTGCGTCGCGTGCGCGGGCCCGAGCTCGACGGCCGCGCGTTCATGAACTTCCGGGCGTCCGTGGGCCCGGTGGTGCGGATCCGCATCACCGACCCCGTGGATCCCACCCCGTACTGGCTGACGTCGACGCGGCACCCCGAGCGGATCGTGGAGGTGCTGTCCCAGCCGGTGTGAGCCCCGCGCCCCGAACGAGAGGAGCCCCGCCGCGACGTGCGTCGCGGCGGGGCTCCTGCGGTTCTCGGGCGGTCGGGCGGGTGCGGGGCTCAGCCCACGCACTCGATGCAGTACTTCACGCCGTTCTTCTCCTCGGCGACCTGGGACCGGTGGCGCACCAGGAAGCACGAGCCGCAGGTGAACTCGTCCTCCTGGGCCGGCAGCACCACCACGGAGAGCTCCTCGTTGGAGAGGTCCGCACCCGGCAGCTCGAAGCTCTCGGCTGCCGCCGCCTCGTCCTCGTCGACGCTGCCCGACTGCGGGTCGCTGCGACGCGTCTGCAGCTCCTCGATCGAGTCCTCCTTGAGCTCGTCGTCCTGCTTGCGCGGCGCGTCGTAATCAGTGGCCATAGTCGGTCTTCGCTCCAAGATGGGTCCGGGGCGAGCTCCGGGACGGCTGCCGCGCCGCCCGCCGGGCTCTGTATCGCGTAGATTGTTCACCATGTGAGGGCAAAAATCCAACCGTCCTCCTGCCCGGGAACACGCGCTCGGAACGGTTCCCGGACGGCGTCCGGCGACCGCCGTGCGGCGGCCAGTAGGATGGGGCGGCAGGGCCGCACCCGCAGCACGGCCGCGGCCGCCGGCCCCGCCGCGCAGTCCCCGCTCGACGACCGCGAGCGCACCCGAGAACCACCCGGAGGAATGACAGCATGGAGCAGTTGCGCCTGGCAGGTGTGCACGACGACGGTGAGCACCTGGTCGTCGAGGACGAGACGGGCACCCGCCGCCTGCTGCGGATCGACCAGGAGCTGCGCCTGGCCGTCCAGCGCGCCCGGCGCCTCGCCGGCACGCGCTCCCGGGGCACGGGCCAGTTCGGTCCGCGCGAGATCCAGGCCCGGTTCCGTGCCGGGGCCACGGTCGAGGAGATCGTGGCCGAGAGCGGCTGGGAGGCCGCCCGCGTCCGCCGCTACGAGTGGCCGATCCTCGCCGAGCGCGCCCACGTCGCCGCCGAGGCGCAGAAGGTCGAGATCGAGGACCGCTCCGCCCACCGGGGCTACCACTCCGTCTTCGAGGGCGAGCCGCTGACCCTGGGCCGCGCCGTGGCCCACCGGGCCGGGGACCTGGGCGTGGACCCCTCGTCGCTCGAGTGGGACTCCTGGCAGCGCGAGGACCACCTGTGGACCGTGGTCGCCCGCTTCTCCGTGTCCGATCCCGGGGCCGCCCCCACCCATGACGAGCCGCAGGCCGAGTGGCTCTACAACCCGGCGAACCAGAGCGTGCGCCCGGCCAACCCCTGGGCGGAGGCCCTCACCGAGGCCGGCGCCCCCGACACGCCGCTCGGGACCGGCCTGGGCGTCCTCGACGGCGGGCTCGACCCGGAGCTGACGCAGCTGCGCCGCTCGGCCGTGGAGGCCGACGACCTGCTGGACGTGCTGCAGGCCCGGCGCGGTCAGCGCATCGGCGAGGACGTGGAGGGCGACGATGCCCTGGCCGAGCTGCTGGGCCGCGGCATGGGACACGTCGAGCGGCGTCCCCGCCCGCTGGCCGCGCCGGAGGACACCCCGGTCTTCGACCGGCCCTTCCAGCCCGCCACCCGGTTCCCCGACGCTCCCCCGGCTCCGCAGGACACGGACCCCCAGGACACGGCCGCGGACGGCGGCGCACCGGCGGCCGGTCCCGGCACGGCACCGGCCGCCCTCGAGGGCACCGCCGCCCCCCGCACCGCGGAGCCGGACACGGCCGTCCAGAACCCCGCCGTCCAGGACGCGCCCGCGCAGGGCCCGGCGGCGCACCGGCCCGCGCACCAGGACTCCCCGGAACAGGGCTCCCCGGAGCAGGCCGTCCCGGCGCAGGACGTCCCCGGCCCGGTCGCCGCGCCCCGGCCGTCCGACCCCGCCCCGGAGGCACCGGCCGGCGGCCCCGCGTCCGACGGCGCCGAGGACGCGGGCACCGAGTCCTCCGGCGGCGAGGACGCCGCGCCCGAGCGGCCCCGGCCGCGCAACCGCACGGCCAAGGCGCGCCGCTCCGCGCGCTCCTCCGTGCCCAGCTGGGACGAGATCGTCTTCGGCAGCTCCGCCGACTGAGTTCCCCGCCCCGGCGCGCGCCGGCCTGCGGCGCACCGGGACGGCCACGGGATAGAGTGCACGCAGCAGGGGCCGGTCCGCGCCGTTCCCGCGGGCCCGCGCGCTCCCCCGTCCTGCGTGCGTCCCGCCCCGAGCGCGGCCCGGACGCACGCAACCACGTCAGGGGCAGCAGGTCATGGGCAATTCGATCGAGGACGATCTGTTCGGCGAGGACGAGCGCGACGGCGCCGCCGGGGCGTCGGCGCCCGCCGACCGGAGCGGGACCGAGGCGCCGGCCGGACCGGCCCGGGGCTCCGGGCCCGGCCGGGTCGTGGCCGGGCTCGTGCTCGGCGCGGTGGTCCTGGTGGTGCTGGCCGGCGTCGGCGCCCTCTATCTCGGTGGCGTGGGACGCGACCTGTTCGGGGCCGGCCGGGAGGCGCAGTTCGTCCCGGCTCCCTCCGTGAGCCGCACGCCCACCGCCACGCCCACGCCGTCGCGCACGCCCTCCCCGACGCCCACCCGGTCCCGGACCCGCACGCCCGCGCCCAGCCCGTCCGGGGAGCCGGCGCCGCAGCCCGTCGAGCCAGTGGCCCCGGTCGCCCCCGTCGAGCCGCAGCCGGCGGCCCCCGCGCCCGTCGCCCCGGCCCCGGTGGCACCGGCCCCGGTGGTCCCCGCTCCGGTGGCTCCCGCCCCGGTGGTCCCCGCGCAGGCCGACCCCGCCCCGGTCGTGCCCGCCCCCGTCCCCCCGACCCCGAGCCCGGCCGGGACCCCGGCGCCGAGCACCGGCAGCCCCGTGCCCGACGGCGAGGAGGAGACCGGCGAGGAGGCCGACGCGGAACCGTTGGCGGGGCCGGCCACCGCGGGCGAGGACGGGACCGCCGCCGGCGAGGAGGAGGCCGCGGAGGCCACCCCGGAGATCTCCGAGGAGGAGCCCGCGGCCACCCCCTGACCGGGCGGCCGCGTCCCCGTTCAGCTCAGCCGCAGCAGCGGCACCTCCCGCTCGGCCCGGGTGAGCGAGCCGTGCTGGCCCACCATGGAGAGGACGCTGGGACGGCTCCGGCGCAGGTCGAACAGCGCCAGGGGGTCCTTGGCCGCAACCAGGACGTCGCCGATGCGGGCGCGCACGGCATCGCGCACCAGACCGGGGGGCCCGAAGTAGCCGGCCTCGAGGGCCGCCTCGCGGGAGAACAGCCACACCCGGGAGCCGAAGCGCTCCCGCCAGGCCGCCACGAGCGCCCGCACGTCGTCCGCCGTCGCGTCCGGCTCGAGGTGCAGCTGCACCGTCCGCGGCTCCCCGGCCGTGTGCCGGACGCCGTGGAGCAGCCCGGGCACCCCGGAGACGTCGACCCGGGCGTCCGGCGGCACGTCGACCATGCCGTGGTCGCCGGTCACCAGGACGGTGGTCCCGGCCGGCACCCGGGCGACGAACCGGCGCAGGGACGCGTCGAGCTCCTCCAGCTGGGCCGTCCACTCCCAGGACTCCCAGCCCCGGGCGTGCCCGGTCCGGTCGAGGTCGTCCCAGTAGAAGTACATGAGGGCGTCCCGCCCGGCGGCCAGCTGGTCCAGCGCGGCGCTCACGCGCGCCGCGGGACCCTCGGCGGCCACGAACCGGCCCCCGCGCAGCGCGGCGTTGGTGAGCCCCGAGTCGGCGAACTTGTGCCGGCTGACGGTCACCACGTCGACGTGCTCGGCGGCGCGCTCCAGCACCGTGGGCAACGGCTGCCAGGCGCGCGGGTCCACGGCGGCGTCCCAGCCGCCGAGCTGGTTGACGACCGTGTCCCGGTCCGGGTCCAGCACGTCGTAGCCCACGAGCCCGTGCGCCCCCGGTGCGGCGCCGGTGCCCAGGGACGCGAGGGAGGACGCGGTGGTCGTGGGGAACGCGGCGTCCAGGGTGGCCAGGCTCCTGGCCCCGGCGAGCGTGGGGGCGTGCCCCGCACGGGCCCGCAGCTGGGCGCGCCCGAGCCCGTCCGCGAGGACGACGACGACGCGACGGGCGGTGGGCAGCCCCAGCACGTCCTCGAAGCCCGGCACGCCCAGGGACGCGGCGGCCGAGGACATGACCTCCGCGATCGTGCGCCGCCCGTAGCGCGGCGGCTGCGGCAGGTCCCCGGGCAGTCCGGGCAGGATCTCCTCGACCGCCCTCATCGGGCGGGGCCGCCGTCCCGGCCGGTGAACCGGTCGGTGAAGCGCGGGCGCGGGATCGCGGTGGGACCACGCCGCGGGGCGGGCACGCGCCCGTGCGCGGGCTGGGCGATCTGGGCGCCGTCGGTGAGCGGGGAGAGGTTGGCCCGGCGCAGCGTGCGCGCGAACTCCCGGGCCCCCTCGACGGCGGCGGGGCCGTCCGCCTCGGCGCTGATCCGCAGCACGATGTCCTCGCGCGCGGCCGTGCCGGTGTAGCCGTGGTCGGCCTGGCACTGCGGGTCGTCGCACAGGGCCGGGGCCAGGTCCACGTGCAGGGTCCCGGTCCACGCGATCGCGAGGGTCACCTCGGAGATGGGGCTGTCCGGGCGGTAGTTGGCCGGCTGGTAGTACGAATAGCTGAGCGTGACGGAGCGGATCTGGGAGATCCCCACCGTCTCGGTCGAGACCCGGGCCACCACGTCGCGGCCGCCCTCGTCGAACTCCTCGTCGTCCACGTGCGTGACGTGCAGGACGTCCTCGGCCAGGACCAGCACGGTGATGTGCCGGTGCACCTCGGTCCGGTCGATGTGCGTCTCGAGCTGCACGAGGTGGGAGACCGGGGACCGGCCGTCCAGCGAGTCCTGGACCACGTCGATCACCAGCTGCGGGTAGAAGCCGGCCTTGTTGATGTCCTCGACCAGCCGCTGGCCGCGCTCACCTGAATACGTCATGGGGGCCATTTTCCCCCACGCCCGCGCCCGCGCCCAACACGGCCGCTCAGGGCACCCGGAAGTAGCACTCCTGCTGGCCCCCGCCGATGTCCTCGCAGACCTGTTCGAGCTGCACGGGGCCCGACGGCGTCGGCGCCGGGCTCGAGGGCGGCGCCGGGCTGGGAGTCGGCGAGGTGGTGGCCCCGGGCCCGGGTGCCTGCCGGGCGGAGCCCAGGGGGTCCAGCAGCAGGAACCCGACGAGCAGCGCCGTCAGGCCCGCGAGGCCCAGGAGCAGGCCGGCGAGCGCCCCGCCCCGCCGGCGCCTGGGCGGGGCGGGGTCCGGCGGGGCCGGCGGGGCGGCCAGGGTCTCCGTCGTCGGCACGGCGGCACCGGCCGGCCTGGCGGACCGTGCGCCGCCGCCCCGGCCGGTCCCCGCGCCGGAGCCGCCGGGGGTGGGGCCGTCCGGGGTCGCGGCGCCCGAGGCGACGGTGTCGGGCCCCTCGTCCCCGGCCCCGCCCGCGGCACCCCACGCCTCGTCGCCGGTGGCGGGGGCGCCGCCCGACGATCCCTCCGGGCCCGCCCAGCCCTCGCGCACGCGGGTGGCCCAGGGCTCCGGCAGCGGGTCGAGGACGTCGAAGATCTCGAAGGGCTCGCCGTCGCGGGTGAGCGCCGGGTCGAACGTGCGGGTGGCGGCACGCGCGGTGAGGGTGTCCAGCACGGCCACCGCGGCGTCCCGGCGCAGCGCCGGGTCGGGGGTGAGCAGGGCCGCGAGGTGCTCGGCCAGGTCGCCCTGCTCCCCCACGACCGCGCGGGCGTCGGCGGGCCCGAGGCTGCCCTCCGGCTCGAGGGACGGGTCCAGCATCCGCAGCGCGGTGATCCCCGCCGCGTAGAGGTCCTGGGCGGGGGCCGGGTCGGCGAGCCCGTAGGCCTCCGGCGGCAGGTAGCCGGGCGTGCCCACCACGGTGCCCGTCCGGGTGAGGCGGGCGTCCTGCACGCGCACGGCGATGCCGAAGTCGGAGAGGAACACGTGGGGCCGTCCGGTGCCGCTGCTCTCCAGCATGAGGTTGCCCGGCTTCACGTCCCGGTGCACCCAGCCCTGGGCGTGCACGAACTGCAGGGCCCGCAGCAGCTGGGCGAGGACCTCCTCGGTGAGCTCCGCCGAGGCGGCGCCGTTGTCCTGCAGGGCGGACTCCAGGGTCCCGCCGTGGACCAGGGGCATGGCGATGACCACGTGCTCGTCCTCCGCGGCCCAGCCGTACGGGGCGAGCACGTGCGGGTGGTCCAGTTTCACGGACTGCTCCCGGGCGAAGCGCAGCAGGTCCGCGGAGTCCCGCTGGCGCAGCACCTTGGCGGCGCACAGCTGCTGGAGCCGGCCGTCCCACGCCCGCCACACGGAGCCGCTGCCGCCGCGCGCGATGGGGTCGATGAGGGTGTACCGACCGGCTATGGTGTCCGCCACGAGGTCCGGGACCGCCTAGCCGCGCATCGCCCGGCGAGCGCTGTCCGTCCGCTGCCGCGGGTTGCCGATCCCCACCGACGCGCCCAGCACCGTGAGGGAGCCGCTGGAGACCAGCACCGGGTTGAGCTCCACGCGGGCGATCTCCGGGTGCCGGTCCTTGAGCAGCGCGACCCGGGCCACGAGGTCCTCGAGCCGGTCCACGTCGGCGGCCGGGACCCCTTGGTGGCCGAAGAGCTTGCGGGAGGCCTTGGGCTCCCGGACCATCCGCCGCACGTCCATGTCGGTGAGCGGCGGCACCCGGTGGGCCCAGTCCTCCAGGAGGTTCACCGCGTCCCCGGCCATCCCGAAGGAGACCACGGGGCCGATGAGCGGGTCCTCGATGGCGCGCAGCACCACGGCCTGGCCCGTGGGGGCCATGGACTGGACCTCGAGGTCGAAGGACCCGAAGGGGGCCAGGGCCCGGTGCATGGTCGCGATCGCCGCCCGCAGCTGCTCGCCGTCCTGGATGTTGAGCTGCACCCCGCCGAGGTCCAGGCGGTGGCGGAGGTTCGGGTCGGTGGTCTTCAGCGCCACCGGGTAGCCCAGCCGCTCGGCGGCGGCGGGCGCGTCCGCCGGATCGGTGAACCGGGCGCTGGGCAGCAGCCCGATGCCGTAGGTCGCCAGCAGCGTGCGCGCCCGGTCCGCGTCCAGCTCCAGCAGGCCGTCGCCGGGGACGCGGGGCAGCACCGTCTCCACGAACGTCTCGGCGGCCTCGGCGTCGATTCCCTGCGGCTCGGCGAACCGGCCCTGGTCCTGGGCGCGCCACCGGGTGTAGTCCACGACCTTGGCCAGCGCCCGCAGGGCGGCCCCGGGCGAGTCGAAGCACGGCACGTCCAGGCCGTCCTCGGCGTGGTGCAGCACGGACGCGGCGCCGGGCTCGGTGCTGCCGGTGAAGGCGACGACCACCGGCTTGCCGTGCTCCCGGCCGACCCGGCCCACGGTCTCGGCGATCTGCTGCGGCAGGGTGCCGGGGACCGGCATGAGCGTGACCACGGCGGCGTCGACGCCCTCGGCGCCGAGGCTGCGCCCCACGGCGGCCCGCAGCGCCTCCAGCGCCCGGTCCCCGCCCTCGGCGGTGGGCACCGACGCCTGGGTCACGGCGGGCTCCAGGCCCAGCTGGGTGCAGCGGTCCTCCATGAGCTGGCCCAGGGCGAGCGCGTTGGACACCAGCGCCGTGCGGGGTCCCGCGGGCAGCGGCTGGCCGGCCAGGATGCCGGCCACGTCCATGAGGTGCTCGCTGGTGTCGGCGCGGATCACCCCGGCCTGGCGGAACATCGCGTCGAGGGCGCCGGGCGGGGCCTGGGTGGTGCGCCCGGTGTGGCCCGGCGGCAGGCGCAGGCCCGTGACCTCGCTCTTGGCCACGATGACGGGCTTGTTCAGCGACAGCCGGCGGGCGATGCGGGAGAACTTGCGGGGGTTGCCCACGGACTGCAGGTAGAGCCCGCAGGCGCGGGTCGCGGTGTCGTCCTCCCAGTACTGCATCATGTCGTTGCCGGAGACGTCCGCGCGGTTGCCGGCCGAGAGGTAGGTGGACACGCCCACGTTGTGCCGCAGCGCCGCCGCGTTGAGCATCATCCCGATCGCCCCGGACTGGCTGAACAGTCCCAGCGGTCCCTGCCGGGGGGCCGTGGGCAGCACGGAGGCGTTGAAGCGGCACTCCGGGTCCGTGCGGTAGAGCCCCAGGCTCGCCGGCCCGACCAGGCGCATGCCGTAGGAGCGGGCGCGGCGCACGAGCTCGGTCTGCCGGGCCCGGCCCTCCGCCCCCGCCTCGGCGTAGCCCCCGGTGACCACGACCACGGCGCGCACCCCCGCCGCGCCGCACTGGTCCACGACGTCGGCCACCTGGTCCACCGGCACCGCGATCAGGGCCAGGTCCACGCGCTCCGGGACCTCCCCGATCGAGGTCGCGTGGGCCATGCCCTCCCGCTCGAACGGCGTGGGGCCCACCCCGCTCAGCCGGCCCGCGAACCCGGAGGCGAGCAGGTGCTCCACCAGGGCGTGCCCGGCGTGGCCGGGGTCCCGCGACGCGCCGATGACCGCGATCGAGGAGGGGGTGACCAGATCGGCGATCGAGCGGGCCTCCGCCCGGTGCTCGCGGGCGGCCATCACGGCCAGCGACTTCTCCGTGGGGTCGATGTCGAAGCCCACCACGACCACGCCGTCGTCGAAGCGACGGGTCAGCTCGTAGCCGGCCTCCGCGAACACGCGCAGCATCTTCCGGTTCTCGGGCAGCACCTCGGCGGAGAAGTGGTCGATCCCGTTCTCCCGCGCCGCGGCGGCGAGGTGCTCCAGGAGGATCGAGCCGATCCCCCGCCCCTGGTGGGCGTCGGAGATCATGAACGCGACCTCGGCGTCGTGCGGGTCCTCCGTGCGGTCGTAGCGGCCCACCCCGACGATCTGCTCCGCCAGCAGCAGCACGAAGCAGACGCGGTCCGTGTGGTCCACCCGGGTGAACCGGTCCAGCTCGCGGGCCGAGAGGGTGGGCTTGTAGGAGAAGAACCGCAGGTAGATGGTGTCCTCGGACTGCGCCTGGTGGAACGCCAGCAGGGCGTCGCGGTCCTGCGGGGAGATGGGGCGCAGATGCGCCGTCGCGCCGTCGCGCAGCATCACGTCGGCCTCCCAGTACTCGGGGTACCGGGCGGCCTCTTCCGTGTCTGCGGTCTCTGGAACCATAGACTTCAGGCTAGTAGACAAACCCGCACCGTCAACGGTGCGTCCCGGTGCGTCCCCGCACGATCTCGCCCGCCGAGTCGCCGGGACCGCCCGGGCCCGACCCCGACCGAAGGACCCCCGCTTTGATGGCTCGCCGCCGCGCGTCCTCCCGCCCGTCCGCCGAGGACGAGCTGCCCGCCGACTTCCGGGAGAACATCGTCGACATCGACGTGACCTCCGAGATGGAGACGAGCTTCCTCGAGTACTCGTACTCCGTGATCTACTCCCGCGCTCTCCCCGACGCCCGCGACGGGCTCAAGCCCGTCCAGCGCCGGATCCTGTTCATGATGAACCAGATGGGCCTGCGCCCGGACCGCGGCCACGTCAAGAGCGCCCGCGTGGTGGGCGAGGTCATGGGCAAGCTGCACCCGCACGGCGACTCCGCGATCTACGACGCGATGGTGCGCCTCGCCCAGCCCTTCGCGATGCGCCTGCCGCTGGTGGACGGGCACGGCAACTTCGGCTCCCTCGACGACGGCCCGGCCGCCTCCCGCTACACCGAGGCCCGCATGGCCCCCGCGGCGCTGGCCCTGACGGCCGACCTCGACGAGGACGTCGTGGACTTCGTGCCCAACTACGACAACCAGTTCTCCCAGCCCGGCGTGCTGCCCGCCGCGTTCCCCAACCTGCTGGTCAACGGGTCCTCGGGCATCGCGGTGGGCATGGCCACGAACATGGCCCCGCACAACCTGCGCGAGGTCGTGGCCGGGGCCCGGCACCTCGTGGAGCACCCCGAGGCCACCCTCGAGGAGCTGATGCGCTTCGTCCCCGGACCGGACCTGCCCTCCGGTGGGCGGATCGTGGGCCTGGACGGGATCCGGGACGCGTACCGGACCGGGCGGGGGTCCTTCAAGACCCGGGCGAAGGTCTCGATCGAGCAGATCTCCCCGCGCAAGCAGGGCATCGTGGTCACCGAGCTGCCCTACATGGTGGGGCCGGAGAAGGTCACCGAGAAGATCAAGGAGGCCGCGCAGGCGAAGAAGCTGCAGGGCGTCTCCGACGTCGTGGACCTCACCGACCGCAAGAACGGCATGCGCCTGGTGATCGAGGTCAAGAACGGATTCAACCCGCAGGCGGTGCTCCAGCAGCTGTACAAGTACACGCCGATGGAGGACTCCTTCGGGATCAACAACGTGGCCCTGGTGGACGGGCGGCCGCGGACCATGGGCCTGCTCGAGCTGCTGCGGGTCTACGTGGAGCACCGGCTCTCCGTGGTGCGCCGGCGCACGGGCTTCCGCCTGTCCAGGCGGCGCGACCGGCTGCACCTGGTCGAGGGGCTGCTCGTGGCGATCGTCGACATCGACGAGGTCATCCAGATCATCCGGTCCTCCGACGAGACCGCCGCGGCCCGGGAGCGGCTGATGGGCGTCTACGACCTCACCCGCGTCCAGGCCGACCACATCCTCGAGCTGCGCCTGCGCCAGCTCACGAAGTACTCCCGGATCGAGCTGGAGAAGGAGCAGGAGGAGCTGCGCGGGGAGATCGCCGAGCTGGAGGAGATCCTCGCCTCGGACGCCCGCCTGCGAGCCCTGGTCTCCGCCGAGCTCGCCGAGGTCGCCGCCGTGCACGGCGACGACCGGCGCACCGAGCTGCTCGAGTCCGAGGCGCTGCCCGGTCCGGCCGCCGCCGCGGCCGCCCCCGCCCCGGGCCGCGGCGGCGGCGCGGGGCTCGCCCTGGAGATCGCCGACGACCCGTGCTGGGTGTTCCTGTCCACCTCCGGCCAGCTCGCCCGCACCTCCTCCCAGGACCCGCTGGTGGACCCGCCGCGGCGGCTCAAGCACGACGCCCTGGCCTCCGTGGTGCGCGCCACCGCGCGCGCGGAGATCGGGGCCGTCACCTCGGCCGGGCGGATGGTGCGCGTGCAGGTGATGGACGTGCCCGTGCTCACCGCCTTCGAGGGCACCCCCAAGCTGGGCGACGGCGTGCCGGTCAAGGAGTTCCTCACGCTGGGCCGCGGCGAGCGGCTCGTGGGTCTCGCCCCGCTGGGGTCGGTGCTCGCCCTGGGCACCCGCAACGGCGTGGTGAAGCGGGTGAACCCGGAGTACCCGCTCAACCGCGAGGAGTGGGAGGTCGTCACGCTCAAGGACGGCGACGAGGTCGTCGGCCTCGCCGAGTCCGCGGCCGAGGACGACGAGCTGGTGTTCGTGACCCGGGAGGGCAAGCTGCTGCACTTCGAGGCGGGCGCGGTGCGCCCCCAGGGCCGCACCGCCGGCGGCGTGGCGGGGATCAAGCTGACCCCCGGCGACGCCGTGCTGTTCTTCGGGGCGGTGCGCGCCGCCGACGAGACGCCGGTGGTCGTGACGCTGGCCCGGGCGGAGGAGGTGCTGCCGGGGATGTCCCGGTACTCCGTGAAGGTCACGCCCTTCGCGGAGTACCCGCCCAAGGGCCGCGCCACGGGCGGGGTGCGGGCCCACCGGTTCCTCAAGGGCGAGACCGGCCTGCTCCTGGCCTGGGCGGGGCACGGTCCGGCCAAGGCCGTCTCGGCCACGGGCGTGGCCCGGGCCCTGCCCACCGAGCACGGGCGCCGCGACGGCACCGGGGTGCCCACCGACCAGGTGATCGACGCGGTGGGTCCGGCCTACTCCTGAGGCCCGGCGGGGCGGTCAGTGCCGGGGGCCGAGCAGCCCGAGCCGCTGCACGGCCTCCCGCTCCTCCTCAAGCTCCCGCACGGAGCGCTCGAGCCGGGTCCGCGAGAACTCGTCGAGCGCCAGGTCCGGGACGATCCCGGCCAGCCCGTCCCGGCAGACCACGGGGAAGGAGCTCACGAGGCCCTCCGGCACGCCGTAGGAGCCGTCGGAGGGCACCGCCATGGACGTCCAGGTGTCCGCCGGGGTGCCGAGCACCCAGTCGCGCACGTGGCACAGGGCGGCGTGGGCGGCCGAGGCCACGGAGGACCCGCCGCGCACGTCGATGATCTCCGCGCCGCGGCCGGCCACGCGCGGGATGAAGGTGCCGTCCACCCAGTCCAGGCCGTGGCCCCGCTCGGCCAGCACTTCGAGGGCCGGCCGGCCGGCGACCGTGGCGTGCGTCAGGTCCGGGTACTGGCTGGCGGAGTGGTTGCCCCAGATCGCCACGCCCCGGACCTGCGGCACCCGGGCGCCCGTGGCCTCGGCCAGCTGCGCGACCGCCCGGTGGTGGTCCAGGCGGGTGAGGGCGGTGAAGCGCTCCCGGGGCACGTCCGGGGCGTGCGAGGCGGCGATGTAGGCGTTGGTGTTCGCGGGGTTGCCGACCACGACCGCCCGGAAGTCGTCCGCCGCGCCCCGGTTGACGGCCCGGCCCTGCACCGAGAAGATCCCGGCGTTGGCCTCCAGCAGGTCCGCCCGCTCCATGCCCTGGGAGCGGGGACGGGCCCCGATGAGCAGCCCGACCGAGGACCCGTCGAAGGCCGCGTCGGCGTCGTCGAACACCTCCACGCCCTCGAGCAGCGGGAACGCGCCGTCCTGGAGCTCCAGGGCCGTGCCCTCCGCCGCCCGCCGCGCCTGCGGCAGCTCGAGCAGGTGCAGGCGGATCGGCGTGTCGGGACCAAGGAGGTCGCCCGCCGCGGCCCGGAAGACCGTGGCGTAGCCGATCTGCCCGGCGGCCCCGGTGACGGTGACCGTCGCGGGGCGGGAGCGGGGGGCGTCGGGACGGGAGTGCGGGCCGGAGGCGGTCATGCGGGGATCCTTCCTCGGGGACGGTCGGTCGTCCCTGCCCAGCGTAGTGCTCCGGCCCGCGCCGTGCCCGGGAGGCCGCCGGGGGCTCAGGCGTCGATGCGGTCCTGGTCCAGCTGCGTGGCGCCCTCGATGATGAAGTCCTTGCGCGGGGCCACCTCGGAGCCCATGAGCAGCGAGAACGCGTGCTCGGCCGCCTCGGCGTCCTCGACCCGGATCCGGCGCAGCATCCGGTGCCGGACGTCCATGGTGGTCTCCGCGAGCTGGTCGGCGTCCATCTCGCCCAGGCCCTTGTAGCGCTGGATGGGCTCCTTGTACCGGCGGCCCTCCGTCTCGAGCCGCCCGAGCAGGTCCGCGAGCTCCCGCTCGGAGTAGGTGTAGACCATCTCGTTGGGCCTGCCGCCGGCGTTGACCACCTCCACCCGGTGCAGCGGGGGCACGGCCGCGTAGACCCGGCCGGCCTCCACGAGCGGGCGCATGTAGCGGTAGAACAGGGTGAGCAGCAGCGTGCGGATGTGCGCGCCGTCGACGTCGGCGTCCGTCATCATGATGACCTTGCCGTAGCGGGCCGCGGAGAGGTCGAAGGTCCGGCCCGATCCCGCGCCGATCACCTGGATCAGGGCCGCGCATTCCGCGTTGGCCAGCATGTCCGTGATGGACGCCTTCTGCACGTTGAGGATCTTGCCCCGGATCGGCAGCAGGGCCTGGTGGTTCGAGGACCGGGCCAGCCGGGCGGTGCCCAGGGCGGAATCGCCCTCCACGATGAACAGCTCCGAGCGCTCGACGTCGTTGGAGCGGCACTCCACGAGCTTGGCCGGCATGGAGGAGGTCTCCAGGGCGTTCTTGCGCCGCTGCGTCTCCTTGTGCACCCGGGCGGAGATGCGCGACTTCATCTCGGCCACGACCTTCTCCAGCAGCTGCCCGGCCTGCTGCTTGTCGTGGCGGGCGGTCGCGGTCAGTTTCGCCGTGAGCTCCTTCTCCACCACGCGGGTCACGATCTGGCGCACGGCCGGGGTGCCGAGGACCTCCTTGGTCTGGCCCTCGAACTGCGGCTCGGCCAGCCGCACGGTGAGCACCGCGGTGAGCCCGGCCAGGACGTCGTCCTTCTCGACCTTGTCGCTGCCGGCCTTGAGCTTGCGGGCGTTGGCCTCGATCTGCTTGCGGAAGGTCTTGAGCAGGGCGGCCTCGAACCCGGCCTGGTGCGTGCCGCCCTTGGGGGTGGCGATGATGTTGACGAAGGAGCGCAGGGAGGTGTCGTAGCCGATCCCCCAGCGCAGGGCGACGTCGACCTCGCACGTGCGGTCGACCTCGGTGAGCTTGGAGCGGCCGCTCTCGTCCAGGACGGGGACCGTCTCCTTGAATCGGCCCTCGCCGTGGAAGCGCCACACGTCGGTGACGGAGCTGTCGGCGGCCAGGTACTCCACGAACTCGGAGATCCCGCCGTCGTGCTGGAACACCTCCTCGTGGGCGCCGAACTCCCCGGGGGTGCCGGGCAGGCCCCGCTGGTCGCGCACGGTGATGCGCAGGCCCGGGATCAGGAAGGACGTCTGGCGGGCGCGCTTGGCCAGCTCCTCGTAGCTGAACCGGGCGTCGGTGGTGAAGATCTGCTCGTCCGCCCAGTAGCGGATCCGGGTGCCGGTCACCCCGCGCTTGGCCCGGCCCACGACGTCGAGCACCGAGCCCTCCACGAACGGCTCGAAGGGCGCGTGCGGGGAGGGCCTGCCCTTGTCGAGGAAGCGGCCCGGCTCGCCGTGGCGGAAGGACATCTGGTAGGTCTTCCCGCCCCGGTCCACCTGGACGTCCAGGCGCGCGGAGAGGGCGTTGACCACCGAGGCGCCGACGCCGTGCAGGCCGCCGGAGGCGCTGTAGGAGCCGCCGCCGAACTTCCCGCCCGCGTGCAGCTTCGTGAACACGACCTCCACGCCGGTCAGCCCGGTGCGGGGCTCGATGTCGATGGGAATGCCGCGGCCGTCGTCGTGGACCTCCACAGCGCCGTCGGCGTGCAGGATCACCGTGATCCGGTGGCCGAACCCGGCCAGCGCCTCGTCCACGGAGTTGTCGATGATCTCCCACACGCAGTGCATCAGGCCGCGGGAGTCGGTGGAGCCGATGTACATGCCGGGCCGCTTCCGGACGGCTTCGAGGCCCTCGAGGACGGAGAGGTGGCGGGCGTTGTACTCGGAACGGGACGGTGTCACGGGGTTACGGCTCCTGGGGGACGGCGGGATTCCCCACCACTGTAGTCGGGGCGTCGGACACCTCCGGCGTCGCGGGAGGGCCGTCGCGGGAGGGCGGACCTACGCCGGGGGCGAAAAAGCGCCCCGGGCGGGATCCGATGTCCGACCGTCGTGGTTGTATGTACCAGTACCCCTCAGCGTCCACGAGACCTCGGGTATCTGCACCGGCGGGTCTGCGGCCCCCGTGCACCGCGTACGACACAGGAGGAGGATCCCGTGAACGCAACATTGGAAAGCCGAGAACTGAATGCGACCGACCGCTGCGACGCGTGCGGCGCCCAGGCCTACGTCCGAGTGGTCCTCGAGTCGACGGGCGGTGAGCTCCTCTTCTGCGCCCACCACGCGCGCAAGAACGAGCAGAAGCTGCGGCCCCTGGCGGCCACCTGGCAGGACGAGACGGAGCGGATCGGTTCCTGACCCGGGCGCTCCCCGGCGAGCGCCGAACGCGAGGAGGGCCCCGACACCTGGTGTCGGGGCCCTCCTGCACGTCCGGGCCCGGCCCTCACGGGCCGCCCCGTCCCGTCCCCGGACTGCTCCGGGGACGGGGGCGGGCGGTCAGTCGAGGTAGTCGCGCAGCACCTGCGAGCGGGACGGGTGGCGCAGCTTGGACATCGTCTTGGACTCTATCTGCCGGATGCGCTCCCGGGTCACGCCGTAGACCTTGCCGATCTCGTCGAGGGTCTTCGGCTGGCCGTCCGTGAGGCCGAAGCGCATGGCGACGACGCCGGCCTCCCGCTCGGAGAGGGTGTCCAGGACGGAGTGCAGCTGCTCCTGCAGCAGCGTGAAGCTCACCGCGTCGGCCGGGACCACGGCCTCCGAGTCCTCGATCAGGTCGCCGAACTCGGAGTCGCCGTCCTCGCCCAGCGGGGTATGCAGGGAGATCGGCTCCCGGCCGTACTTCTGCACCTCCACGACCTTCTCGGGGGTCATGTCCAGCTCGTTGGCCAGCTCCTCCGGGGTCGGCTCCCGGCCCAGGTCCTGCAGCATCTGCCGCTGCACGCGGGCCAGCTTGTTGATGACCTCCACCATGTGCACCGGGATGCGGATGGTGCGGGCCTGGTCGGCCATGGCGCGGGTGATCGCCTGGCGGATCCACCACGTGGCGTAGGTGGAGAACTTGAAGCCCTTGGTGTAGTCGAACTTCTCCACCGCGCGGATCAGCCCGAGGTTGCCCTCCTGGATGAGGTCCAGGAAGAGCATGCCGCGCCCGGTGTAGCGCTTGGCCAGTGACACGACCAGGCGCAGGTTGGCCTCGAGCAGGTGGTTCTTGGCGCGCTTGCCGTCGTGGATCACCCAGCGCAGCTCCTTGCGCGTCTGGGGGTCCAGGCTCTCCTTCTCGTCGGCGAGCTTGTGCTCGGCGTACAGGCCCGCCTCGATCCGCAGGGCCAGGTCGACCTCCTGCTCGGCGTTCAGCAGGGCGACCTTGCCGATCTGCTTCAGGTAGTCCTTGACGGGGTCGGCGGTCGCCCCGGCGGAGACGACCTGCTGGGCCGGGGCGTCGTCGTCGTCGTTGGCGGTGATGACGAAGCCGGAGGTCTTTTCGTCCTTGCGCACGGGCGCCGCGGCCTCCTCCTCCGCCGGCGCCTCCTCCGCGACGTCCTCGTCCTCGTCCACGTCGGGGTCGACGACGCCGGCCTCGTCGGTCAGGTCCGGCTCCAGGTCCGCGTCGTCGGCGACCTCGACGTCCGTGTCCAGCTCCCCGGCGAGCTCCGGCTCCGCCTTCTTCGGGGCGGCCTTCTTGCGGGTCGCGGGCTTCGGGGCGGGGGCGGCGGTGGGCGCCGCCGCGGTCGGCCGGGCCGCCGTGGACTTCGCGGCCGTGCTCTTGGCGGCCGTGGACTTGGTGGCCGTGCTCTTGGCGGCCGTGGACTTCGCGGCCGTGGTCTTGGTGGCCGTGGTCTTCTTCGCGGCCACGGTCTTCTTGGCCGCGGTGGACTTCGCGGCGGCGGTCTTCGCCCGCGGCGACGTGCCCGCGGACCCGGACGGCGACCGAACGTCCCCGGCGACCGGAGCCTCGGCGGCGGTGTCCGTCGTCTTCTTGCTGGCGGAAGGTGACACTGAGAGCCTTTCGTTGAACGGTCACGGCGCCCGCACTGCGGGCAACACGCCTATGACCCTGTCAAGTCCTCGCTCCGGGCGTCGTCCGGTGCTGCAGGCTTGAAGGGTCCTGACAGCCGGAACCACCGCCGGCCGGAATTTGTTCCCACCCGGCCGGCGGATCCGGAAAAAGCTCGCGGAGCCCGCCTCAGGAGTGCCAGGCGGTGGCCCGGTCCCGGGCCCACAGCGGCACCGGACGGGCGTCCGCGAGGCGCAGCACGCGCAGCGCTGCCGGGTGGTGCGGCACCAGCGCCGTGGCGCGGCGCACGAAGTGCGCGGTGTGCGAACCCCGGGCGCGGAAGCGGTTGAGCTGCGCCAGCTCCACGAGCACCCCCGCGAGCACGGTCCGCACCGCCGCGGGGTCGACCCCGGCAGCCTCCTCCGCTGTCGTCTCCTCCGCTGCCGTCTCCGCTGCTCGCTCCGCTCCTCGTTCCGCCGTCTCCGGCGCCGGGGCCGCGCCGGGCTCCAGCAGCCAGAGCAGAGCCTGGAGCACCCGGTACAGGGCGTCCAGCCGCGGCCAGGCCGGCGTTCCTCCCCACTCCCCGGACAGCACCCGCGAGAGCCGGATGAGCTCCCCGGCGTCGGGGGCCGGCAGCCGCGCGGCGCCGGGGGGCGCCGCGGGACGGTCACCGCCCGGGCCTGCCCCACCGGGCCGCCGGGGAACGGCCGCGACCCCGGCCGGTGCCGCGTCGCGGGTCGGTCCGGTCGGCTCGTCCCCGGCGCTCACGGCGCCGGGCTCGCCGTCGCACAGCTCGGCCCACATGGCGGCCGCGGCGAGCACACCGGTGGGGTCGTCCGTGGCGCAGAGGGCCAGGAGGAGGTCGGCGAGCACCGGATCGGACAGACCCGCGGCCAGGAACCCCAGGAGGTCGTCGTCGTGGGCCAGGACCGCGGGCAGCCAGTCGCCGTCGGCGTCCCGGACCCCCGTCAGGACGTCCTCCCACACGGCCAGCGCGCCCGCCAGGCGGTCCAGGCGGTGCCAGCCGTCCCGGCCCGCCCGGGCCCAGCGCCCTGCCTCCCTCACCACCCCGCGGCGGGTGCCCGCCGGCAGCGCACCGTACTCGTGGTCCATGGCCTGCCGCGGTGCCGTCGCGTAGGAGCTGCCGGCGGCCACCAGGGCGGCGTTGACGGCGCTGTCCTGGATGCGGGCCACGTCCCGGACGTCCCCGGGGTCCTCCACGGGCCACCAGCGCTCCCCGGCCACGACCCACCGCGCCGCCACGGCCCGGTCCGCCCGGCGCGCGGCCTCGTCCACGAGGGCCAGCACGGCGGGCACCGCTCCGGGCCCGTGCACCGGCGGGGGCGTGCCCGGTGGCGTGCAGCGGGACGTGTAGACGATGACGAAGACCCGGTCGCTGAGGGCGTCGTGGCCCACGAGCTCGGCGAGCTCCGCGACGAAGCCCTCGGCGAAGCGCTCGTCGCCGGGATCGGCCGGCAGGTCCACCCGCACGCAGGCCCCGGCCGTCCCGCCGCCGGCGGCGAACAGGACGAGCGAGTCGGCGGGCCAGTAGCCGAGGGTGTGCGGGACCACGGCGAGCAGGTCGGCGGCGCAGCGCACGACGGGGACGAAGGGGTCGCGGCTGGGGTGCTGTCTCATGGGCCCAGGGTGGGCGGTGGCGGACCGGCGGCGGCGGGCCCGGTGACGTCCTGTGGAGCGCGGCGGACGGGATCCTGCCCGGCGCGCCCGGTGCAGTGCGGGTGCCCACGGACGCCCGGGGAGTCCCCTCAGACGGCGTCGGGCCCGTGCCGGCGCCGCACCCGCGCGGCGGTGGCCAGCACCCCGACGGCCCCGGCCCCGGCGATGAGGAACTGGGCCGCGACGGCGATCCGGAACGCGTCGGGCGCGTAGAGCTCGTCCCGGAAGCCGCCCGTGTGCAGGAGGTCCAGGACGAACCCGGTGACGAAGATGGCGAGGACCGAGGCGGTGAACCCGCCCACGTTGGCGATGCTCAGGGCCGTGCCCGCGCGGCGGGGCGGGTTGAAGCTACGGGTGACGTCGAAGGCGATCATCGACGCGGGCATGCTGACGGCGATGACGCACACGGCCGCCAGCACCACCGCCGGCGGGGCCGTGCCCGGCCACACCAGCAGCAGGGCCCAGGCCGCGAAGATGCCGGCGGTGACCGTCAGGGACAGCCGCACGCGGCGCTCGGGGCGGCGCGCGGTCAGTCCGCCGAGCGCGAGGCCGACGGCCAGGTTGGAGAGCACGAAGGAGGTCATCACCACGGAGATCGTGGTGTCGGGCAGCCCCTGGGCGTACTCGAGGTAGGGGTAGCCCCACATGAGGACGAAGGTGTTGCCGGCGAACTGGGTGGTGAAGTGCACCCAGAAGCCCAGCCGTGTGCCCGGCTCGGCCAGGCACTCGCGGAGCACCTGCCCGATGCGCCGCAGCCCCAGCTGCCGGTGGAGCACCTCCGCCCCGGGCGGCGCGTTGCGCAGCAGCGCCGCGGCGAGCGCCCCGGCGAGCAGCGCGAGGGCGGCCAGGCCGAGGAAGGACGGGAACCACCCCGTGCGCTCGAGCACCCAGGCGAAGGGGATCACGGAGACGAGCTGGCCGAGGTTGCCGACGACCCCGACCACCTGGGTGAGCAGGGGGACCCGCAGGGCGGAGAACCATGCGGGGATCAGCCGCATCACGCAGACGAAGGTGGCCGCGTCCCCGGCCCCCACGAGCACGCGGGCCGCCACGCCCTCGCCGACCGTGTCCGCCAGGGCCAGCTGCACCTGGCCCGCGGTCATGAGCAGCGCCCCGGCGGAGACCATGGCCCGGGCGCCGAAGCGGTCCAGGAGCAGGCCCACGGGGATCTGCAGGGCGGCGTAGACCAGGACCTGCATGAGGGAGAACAGGGAGAGCGCGGAGGCCGCCGTGCCGAACCGGTCGGCCGCGTCGACCGTGGCGACCCCGAAGCTCGTGCGCTGGGCCACGGCGCTGAAGTAGGCCAGGACGCCGATCCCGAACACCAGGTACGCACGGCGGGAGTCCCTGCCGGGCTGCGGGGGACGGGACCGGTCGGACGTCATGCACTTCGCTCTCGCAGGGCCGGGGCCGCGGACGGCGGCGCCGTCCCGGGTCGGCCCCGTCCTCCCGGGCGGGCTCAGTCCTGCTCGTCCTCCCGGGCGGCCAGGAAGGCCTCGGCCGCCGCGCCGATCTCGTCGGCGTCGGGGAGCTCGGACTCGTCCCCCACGAGCAGGGAGCGGGGGGCCGAGGCGTCGACGACGTCATCGTAGCGCTGTTCCAGGCCCGCCACGACCGCCTGCACCTCCGGCGAGGCGCCCACCTGCTGGTCGATCTGCCGCTCGATCTCGCGGGCCGCCTCGCGCAGCTCGTCCGAGGGCAGGGTGAGCGAGGTCACGGCGTTGATGTGCTCCAGGGCGGCCACCGCGGCGTGCGGCAGGTGCGCCTCCGCCAGGTACTGCGGGACGTGGACCGTGAAGCCGATGTTGTCGATCCCCGCCTCCGTCAGCCGGATCTCGAGCAGCTGCGCGGCCGAGGAGCTCATCTCCACCACCGGACGCCAGGCGTGCTTGACGGGCAGCAGGTCCGTCCGGCTGCCGTGCACGGACACGATGAACGGGCGGGTGTGCGGGACGGGCATGGGGATGCCCGAGACGATCGCGACCAGCGAGACGTCCATCCGCCGGGCCAGGCCCACGACGGCCTCCGTGAACCGGTTCCACTGCAGGTCCGGCTCCGGGCCGGTGAGCAGCGCGAAGCTGCGCCCCAGTGGGTCCGTCACCAGCCGCAGGGACAGCTCGGGGTCCTGGAAGTCCTCGAAGTGGTCCTCCGCGAAGCGCACGTGCGGGCGGCGGGCCCGGTAGTCGTAGAGCTGGTCCAGGTCGAACCGGGCCACGACCTCGTGCGGCAGGGCGTCGGTGATGGCGTGCTCGATCTGCACGGCCACGTGCCCGGCCTCCGCGTAGCCGGACAGGGCGACGATCAGCGGCAGGCCACGGACCCGGGCGTCCTCGAGCAGCGCGGGGTTGCTCAGGTACAGCGAGGTGGGATCCAGCACGGCAACTTCCTCCTGGGGGTGGGTCGGGGCTCCGGGTGTGCTTCACGGGACCGGCGGGAACGCCTCCGGCGGGGTTCCCTGGATCATGTCAACCGCCCGCGGGGCCGCCCTTATTCCCCGCCCGGTCCCGGCGGCCCCGGCCGTCGCCAGGGCCGGGGATAGGATCGACAGCACGCCTGCCCGGCGGGCCGGGAACGCCACGAGCGCCCCGCCCGGCCCGGCCGGTCCGGACCTCAGCGAAAGGACGACACATGCCCGACGTACAGGAACTGCTCGAGCCCCGGGGGATCGAGCTCACCGCCACGCAGAAGCCCCTGGGCCGGACCCCGGCGCACGCCCTCGTGCTCGCCGTGCAGAAGGGGGCCGACGGCGCCGGCCGCGTCGTGCTGCCCGCCGGCGAGCAGCGCAGGCTCTCCCCCGTGCTGGAGGCCGCCGCGGCCCTGCGCGTGGGCGGCGGCGCCGACGAGGTCACCCTCGTGCCCGCGCCGTCCGGGCTGCCCTTCACCGTGGTCGCGCTCACGGGCGTCGGCGACCTGCCCGACAGCGGGCCGGAGCGGGCCGAGGCCCTGCGCCGCGCCGCCGGCGCCGCGGTGCGCCGCCTCGCCGGCACGGACTCCGCGGTCCTGGCCCTGCCCGCGGCCTCGGCGGAGGACGCCGCTGCGGTCGCGGAGGGCGCGGCCCTCGGCGCGTTCGCCTTCTCCCACCAGCGCTCCGTGACGGCCGGCTCGGTGAAGGCCCCGCTGGCCTCCGCCGTCGTGCACGCGCCCGACGTCGCGCGCGCCGCGCTGAGCCGCGCCCTGGACCGCGCCACCGTCCTCGGCCGCGGCGTGCGGGCCGCCCGCACCCTCGTGGACCTCTCCCCCAACGTCGTCTACCCGGAGGTCGTCGCGGACTACGCCCGGCAGGCCGCCAAGGGCACCAAGGTCTCCGTGACCGTGCTGGCCGAGAAGGACCTCGCCAAGGGCGGTTACGGCGGCCTGCTGGGCGTGGGACAGGGCTCGGTGCACGGTCCCCGCCTGGTCAAGCTCGAGTACTCCCCGGCGCGCGCCTCCCGCCACTACGCCCTCGTGGGCAAGGGCATCACCTTCGACTCGGGCGGGCTCTCCCTGAAGCCCCCGGCCTCGATGATGACCATGAAGTCGGACATGGCCGGGGCCGCCGCCGTCCTGGCCACCGTCCTGACCGCCGCCGAGCTCGGCCTGCCGGTCCGGGTCACCGGCTGGCTGTGCCTGGCCGAGAACCTGCCCTCCTCCACGGCCACCCGCCCCGGCGACGTCATCAGCATCCGCGGCGGACGCACCGTGGAGGTGCTCAACACCGACGCCGAGGGGCGCCTGGTGCTCGCCGACGGCCTGGTGGCCGCCTGCGAGGAGGCCCCCGACGCCGTCGTCGACATCGCCACCCTCACGGGCGCCCAGATGGTGGCCCTGGGATCGCGGACCTTCGGGATCATGGGCGACGACGCCCTGCGCGCGGCCGTGGCCGACGCCGCCCGCGCCGCCGGCGAGGACGGCTGGCCGATGCCCCTGCCGGAGCACCTGCGACCGTCCCTGGACTCCAAGGTCGCCGACCTCAAGAACATCGGCGACAAGAACGGCGGGATGCTCGTGGCCGGGCTCTTCCTGCGCGAGTTCGTCGGCGGCCCGGACGGCTCCCGGGTCCCGTGGGCGCACGTCGACATCGCCGGGCCCTCCTTCAACGAGGGCTCCCCCTACGGCTACACCCCCGCGGAGGGCACCGGGGCGGGCGTGCGCACGCTCGTCCGGCTGCTCGAGGACTCCGCCGCCGCCCGCGGCTGAGCACCCGCGACACCCCCTCCGGGGGAGGGAGCGCCCGCCTGGGTGCTCCCTCCGCCGGGGGGCTAAGGTATGTACGAAACGAACCCGTCGCCGTACGGGTGCGCCCCACTCGGAACGACGTCAACGCGCAAGGGAGCCAAACACGTGGCCGACAACGAATTCGACATCCTCGTCCTCGGCGGAGGCAGCGCCGGCTACGCCGCCGCGCTGCGGGCCGTCCAGCTCGGCTTCACGGTGGGCCTGGTCGAGAAGAACAAGCTCGGGGGCACCTGCCTCCACTGGGGCTGCATCCCGACGAAGGCCTACCTGCACTCCGCCGAACTGGCCGAGGACGCCCGGGAGAGCTCCAAGTACGGGGTGCACACCACGCTGGAGTCCATCGACATGGCGGCCGTGAGGGACTACAAGGACAAGATCGTGGCCGGGAAGTTCAAGGGCCTCAGCGGGCTGATGAAGATGCGCAAGGTCACGGTCATCGAGGGCGTGGGCCGGCTCACCGGGCAGAACACCGTCGACGTCGACGGCACCAGCTACACCGGCAAGCACATCGTGCTCGCCTCCGGCTCCGTCTCCAAGACCCTCGGCGTCGAGATCGGCGGCCGGATCATGACCTCCACGGAGGCGCTGGAGATCGACTTCGTGCCCCGGAGCGCGATCGTGCTGGGCGGCGGCGTGATCGGCTGCGAGTTCGCCTCCATGTGGAAGTCCTTCGGCGTGGACGTCACCGTGATCGAGGGCCTCCCCCACCTGGTCGCCAACGAGGACCCCGCGCTGATCAAGATCCTCGAGCGCGAGTTCAAGAAGCGCGGCATCAAGTCCAACCTCGGGACCTTCTTCGAGAAGGTCGAGCAGGACGACAACGGCGCGAAGGTCACCCTGGCCGACGGCAAGGTCTTCGAGGCGGACATCGTGCTCGTCGCCGTGGGCCGCGGGCCGAACACCGCCGACATGGGCTACGAGGAGCAGGGCATCCCCATGGACCGCGGCTTCGTCACCCCGAACGAGCGCCTGCACACCGGGGTGGGCAACATCTACGCGATCGGCGACATCGTCCCCGGCGTCCAGCTCGCCCACCGCGGCTACCAGCAGGGCCGCTTCGTGGCCGAGGAGATCGCCGGCCTCAACCCGGCCGTGGTCGACGACGTGAACATCCCCAAGGTCACGTTCACGGAGCCCGAGATCGCCTCCGTCGGCTACACCGAGCCCAAGGCCAAGGAGAAGTTCGGCGCGGACAACGTCGAGGTCGCCGAGTACAACCTCGCCGGCAACGGCAAGAGCTCCATCCTGGGCACCGGTGGGATCATCAAGCTGGTGCGCGAGAAGGACGGGCCCATCATCGGCTTCCACGCCATCGGCAAGCGCATCAGCGAGCAGATCGGCGAGGGCCAGCTCATCGTCAACTGGGAGGCCTACCCCGAGGACGTCGCCGCGTTCGTGCACGCGCACCCGACCCAGAACGAGGCCATCGGCGAGGCCGCCATGGCGCTCGCGGGCGCGCCGCTGCACGGCTGACCGCACCGAGGCCCCGCCCCTCCCGGGCGGGGCCTCCCCCACCACCCCGGCACCGGGCCCGGCGCCCGGACCGCACCATCGAAGGCACCGAAAGAGAGACGGTCGGACCATGTCAGAAACCGTAAACCTGCCCGCACTGGGCGAATCCGTGACCGAGGGCACCGTGACCCGGTGGCTCAAGCAGGTCGGTGACGAGGTCGCCGTCGACGAGCCCCTGGTCGAGGTGTCCACCGACAAGGTCGACACCGAGATCCCCTCCCCCGTGGCGGGCGTCATCGAGGAGATCCTCGTCGAGGAGGACGAGGACGTCGAGGTCGGCGCCCCCCTGGTCGTCATCGGCTCCGGCTCCGGCGGCTCCGCCCCGGCCCAGGAGCAGCCCTCCGCCGAGCAGGCCGAGGACGCCGCGACCCAGGCCGAGACCCCCGAGGCCACCGACGAGGCCGCCGAGCAGCAGGCCCCGAAGCAGCAGGACTCCGCCCCGCAGGCGGACTCCCAGCAGGGCGGCGAGGGCACCGAGATCACCCTGCCCGCCCTGGGCGAGTCCGTGACCGAGGGCACCGTGACCCGGTGGCTCAAGCAGGTCGGTGACGAGGTCGCCCTCGACGAGCCGCTGCTGGAGGTCTCCACCGACAAGGTCGACACCGAGGTGCCCTCCCCGGTGGCCGGCACCCTGCTGGAGATCCGCGTGCAGGAGGACGAGGACGCCGAGGTCGGCCAGGTCCTGGCGGTCATCGGCTCCGGCTCCGCCCCCTCCGCCCCGGCCCAGGAGCAGCCCTCCGCCGAGCAGAAGCCCGCCGAGCAGAAGGCCGCCGCCCCGGCGTCCGACGCCTCCGGTGAGGGCTACGAGGGCTCGACGACCGGCGCCCGGGAGAAGGCGCCGTCCCGCGACGAGGCCCTCGTGAAGACCGAGGACCCCGTCATGGCGGACACCTCCGGGGGGACGCAGCAGGACGCCGCCGAGCGTGACGGTGCCCGCACCGCGAACGCCGGCGCGGCGCCCGAGTCCCCGGCCGGGGACAACGCCGCCTACGTCACCCCGCTCGTGCGCAAGCTCGCCAAGAAGGAGGGCGTGGACCTGTCCACCCTCACCGGCACCGGCGTGGGCGGACGCATCCGCAAGCAGGACGTGCTGGCCGCCGCGGAGCAGCAGAAGAGCGCCGCGGCCCCGGCCGCCCCGGCCCCGGCCGAGCAGCCCGCCGCCGCGGAGCCGCGGAAGGCCCCCGAGGCCGTGCCGGCCCCGGACGCCAAGCGCGGCACCACGGAGAAGGCCCCGCGCATCCGGATGACGATCGCCCAGCGCATGCGGGAGTCGCTCCAGGAGTCGGCGCAGCTGACCCAGGTGACCGAGGTCGACATGACCCGTGTGGCCGTGCTGCGCAACAAGGCCAAGACGAAGTTCCAGGAGCGGGAGGGCGCCAAGCTCACCTTCCTGCCCTTCTTCGCCAAGGCCGTGGCCGAGGCGCTCCAGGCGCACCCGAAGCTCAACGCCACGTTCCGGGAGGCCGAGAAGGAGATCGTCTACAACGGCTCCGAGAACATCGCCATCGCGGTGGACACCCCCCGGGGTCTGCTGGTCCCGGTCATCAAGGACGCCGGCGACCTCAACCTGGGCGGGCTGGCCAAGCAGATCGCCGACCTCGGCTCCCGGGCCAAGGACGGCCGGATCGCGCCGGACGACCTCACCGGCGGTACGTTCACGATCACGAACATCGGCTCCTTCGGGGCGCTGTTCGACACCCCGATCATCAACCAGCCGCAGGTGGCCATCCTCGGCACGGGGTCGATCGTCAAGCGCCCGATGGTCGTCGCCGACGCCGACGGCAACGACACCATCGCGATCCGGCAGATGTGCTACCTGTCGCTGACCTACGACCACCGTCTGGTCGACGGCGCGGACGCCGGCCGGTTCCTGCAGGCGCTGAAGGCGCGCCTGCAGGAGGGCCGCTTCGAGTCCGAGGTCGGTCTCTGACCGGCCCCACGGGCCGTCCCGGCGCGGTCTGAGCACCCGCCGGGGACGTCCCGGCACCGAGGGGGCGTGTTCCCGAGCACAGGGGGCACGCCCCTTCGGCGTGCCCCGGCCCACGCGGCGGGGCGGTCCGGCCCCGGTCGGCACGGCGGTCGCGCCCCTCCCGTGGGAGCCGCCCCGCACGACCCCGCCCCGGTGCCGCCGGTCAGCGCCGATGGTCGGGCGTGGCCGGCCCCGTCTCCGTGGGGCGCTCCCGGCGCGGCTCCACGGCGGCCAGCCGCCATCCCTCCTCGCCGCGGACCAGGACCACGACGACGGTCTGCACCCACCCCTCGCCCGCCGGCAGCACCGACAGGTCCGGGCCGGGCTCGCCCCGGTAGCCCTCGACCCGCACCTCGGCCTCGAGCGTGACGCCGCCCGCCACCGTGGGTCCCGGCCGCGGCGCGGCGCCCCGGATCCGCCCGGTCTCCAGGGCGAGATCGGCGAACACCCGGTCCCTGCCGGCGGCGGCCCGCGCGATGGTGGCCCGGTCCTCCGCCGCGGCGGCCGCCCCGGGGACGTAGACCCGGTCGAGCAGCCGGGCGTCCCCCGTCCGCAGGGCCTCGCCGCGCCGGGCGACGAGCCGGCGCAGCGCCTCCTGCGGCTCCCCCTGCTCCATCCGGTCCCCGGCGGCGGGGTCGGCCGCGCCCGGGACGTGCGCGGCCGAGGCCGCCGGGTCCGGGAGCTCCGGACCCGGGAGGGTGGTCCCGGACGCCCCGGCCGACCCGGTCGAGGCGGCGGGCGGGTGCGGTGCCGCCGCGTCCGGCGCCCGCGACTCCGGGCGGGGCCACAGCAGCGCCGTCCCGGTGGCCCGGACCAGCGCGGCGGCCGTGGCGGAGATCGCCGTGCGCCGGGACGGCGGGGCACCCGCGGGACCGCGGGCCGTCCGACGCGACGACCGGGCCGCCGCGGGGCCGGGCCCCGCCC
>NZ_JBSJYX010000007.1:0-151179 GCF_053711175.1 Kocuria sp. KH4 | reverse complement strand
AGGTCCTCACCCGTTGCCGGCTCACCCCCGTGGCCCGCACCGGAAGCGAGGTGATCCCCGACCCCCTGACCGCCCTCACCGCCTGACCCCTACGAAAGATCGCTACACCACTTCTCGGGGCTTGACCCGTGGCCGTGCGGCAGGTGCACTAGGCAGACGTAGCGGCTGGTGTGGTCCGCCAGCGTCCCGATTGCCGAGCGTCCCTTCAGCCCCACGATGAGGTCGTTCTTCCAGTCGTCGATCCGAACTCGCTCCTGGACCACGTCCGGGCGCTGGTCGATCAGCAGCCTCGGGGCGATGAAGCACGGGGTCCGCTAGTGCGGGCGCCGACGGCGCCGGCGCATTGACCGTCCCGTGCGCATCCGGGCTATCAGCCGCCGGTGCAGTCCGCGACGGGTGCCTTGGTAGAGCGCCTGGTAGATCGTCTCGCGGCACTGCCGAAGTAGTTTAGTACTTTACATATGGCCGGTTAGGGGACTGCCGGTGCTACGGGGCTCCGCTCGATAGGTGCTGTCTCGACTGCGAACGGCGGTGCCTGAGTGGCTCGACGTCCGCCGCCTCACGTGTGGCGCATTACAGGCTGATCGCCACGGAAATCCGGGGTTGACCCTGCGGTGGAACCAGCACCGATCATGCCTGGCGCGGACCGTGTCGCCGCGAGGGTTGTCTGTTGTGCAGGTCTCCAGTCGCTTGTGCAGCACCTAGGGTGTGGTGCGGTCCGCGTCGGGGTCTCCCTTGGCGAGGAGGATCTTCTCGGCGATGGCGGCTTCGGCGCTTTCCAGCAGCAGATAGACGATGCTGCCTGTCAGTGGGGCGAGGATCCAGGCGAGCAAGCCGGTGAGTAGCGTCCCCACCAGCCATCCTGCCCCCATGCCCAACCCGACGGAGAGGACGTTCATGCTCGTGCCCAGGGCCAGTGTCTGGGTGGGGTGCTGGGGCATCGGACGCCGGAAACCTCCGGAAAGCAGGCCTTCCAGGACCGTGAACGACAGGACAGCACCGGCCGCGTAGGCAAAGATCTCGGCCATCCCGGGTGTGCCGTGCAGGTTCTGCATCACTGCGAAGGTCACCGTGACGAGGATGGAGAACCCGAACGTGGTGCTCTCCCGGCCGACGGTGCTGCGCAGGGCTCTGAGTGTGGTCGGTCTCATACCGTGCTGGTCTGCCTGATCTGTTCCCATTCCGGTCACGATAGCGGTGTGACTTCCACAGGATGATGGTTCTGCGCGGGGGGCGTCGCCAAGTTCGATGTTGCCTGTGAGGGTGGCACACAGCGGGTGGGCGGGGCCGACGCCACCGCGGTGCCCCCAGCCCAGGTGGCGCTGGTCCGCCCGTTCGCCGTTGTCCAGGGCAGGTTCTGGGCACGCCGGTAGCTCAGTGCCCCCGGCACTCCGCCCTTGGCTCCCAGTGGGGTTCCGCGAGCAAAATCGGCCCACAACCGGCGTAGCTGGCGGCCGTGGGCGTCGATCTCCTCCCACTCGGCGCCGGCCACGAGTCCGGTGCCGGCCCAGGTGTGCTCGTGGCCGAAGAGCAGCGGCAGGTCGATGGCGTGGGCCGCCCCGTACTCGTTGCCGGCAGCGGCCCAGGAGATCTGATAGGTGTGGGCGGTGCCTCCGGCGAGCACATGGCGGGCGGCGAAGCGGCGGATCGCGGTGGAGTAGACCGCTGCGGTCACGTAGCGCACCACGGCGCGGCGGATCAGCGCCCCGACCACGGGCAGGCGGATCCACCGTTGCAGGGTGGTGGCGGTGGGGATGTGCAGTCGTGCTTCTTCGGTGGTGTGGCCGATGAGGACGTCGATGTGCGGAGCGGCGCGGTCCCAGGCCGCCTCGATCTCTTCTTCCTCGGGCAGGGGGTGGTGGCCGTACTGGGTGCCGAAGGCCATCGCGCCCATGAGCCCGAAGGTTGCGGCGTGGGCGGCGACCTCGGCTTGAAGGGCCACCACCTCGGCCACGGGGGTGTCGGCGGTGACGATCTCGGCCGCACGGTTCATGGCCTCGTTCATCGCGGCTCGTCCGCGGGTGATGCCCAGTGGGGGGCTTTGGAGAATGGCTCGGCGGAACAGTGGGGCGGCCTCGGGCGTAGCCATGAGGTGGGCCACCGCATCGGCCCCGGCGGACTGACCGAACGCGGTCACATTGTCCGGGTCCCCGCCGAAGGCGGCGATGTTGCGCTGCACCCACCGGAAGGCCTCGATCTGGTCCAGGAGCCCGAGGTTGGCCGGGCGGTGGTGGCCCGAGCCCAGATAGCCGAACAGCCCGAGTCGGTAGGTGACCGTCACGACCACCACGCGTTGTTCGGCGACCAGACGGGCCGGGTCCATGATCGCGGCGTCCCCGGCCCCAGTGGTGTAGGAGCCGCCGTGGATCCACACCATCACCGGCAGCATCTCTCCTGCTCCTACATCGCGGGGCAAGGTCACCGACAGCCGCTGGCAGTGCTCGTCCCGGGGGAGATCGCCCATGGCCCCGCCGAGGACCTCCTCCAGAAAAGGGGAACGAACTTGCGGGCAGGCCGGGGCCGGAGCGGTGGCGGCAAAGGGTTCCGCCCAGTCCGGTGCAGGGGTGGGGGCGGTGAACCGGCCGGCCGTGGCATAAGGAATCCCGGTCGCCCGGATGACTTCACCGTCGGTCCAGCCGTGGACGGGTCCACAGGGAGGCATGAACGATGTCATGGTGATCAGCTCCTGGCGACGACAGGTGACGTGGCCGCCTGCTGGACCCCACCCAGGCTAAAGCCGGAAGACTCTCCTGACCAGGGGTGGTGCGCTTTGCGCCCCCTCTGGCACCGGCAGGTCAGGTCACCGGCGATGTCGATGTCCTCCTGAAGGCGGGGCCCCGGGGCCGAGTTTTACTCCTCGGGTGTGGTGTCGGCGCCGTGGAGCAGGTCCCGGGTGTAGGGCAGCAGGGGCTGGTGGTGGGCCTCGAGCAGGTGGTTGGCGGCGTGGATGAGGATGTCGCGTTGGAAGGCCGGCAGGTGTAGGCACTGGTGCAGGTAGGCCTCGATCTCGAACTGCTCCACGCTCACACCCTGCCCGCGGTAGCCCGACCACAGGACGTGCAAGGTGAACTGCTCACGATCCATGGCCTCGCTCAGCAGCCAGGCTTGGGTGGACCCGGCGGTGGTGTCGTCCATCTGTCCCTCCCACGATGTCGGTCCGAAATCCTGTGCTGGGTCTTACCTGGTGGTGTGTCCGGTGTCGTGGTGTCCCAGGTCGTCCCAGAGGTGGGCCAAGGTGGCGGCCCCGGCGGTGAGCAGGTCGATGCGCACGCTCTCGTCGCTGTCGTGCCAGTTGTCCTCGACCAGCCCGGTGCCGAAGAAGACCACCGGCGCATCCAGTGCCGTGGCCAGCAGCGCGGCCGGCCCGCCGCCGGCATTGCCCATCCGCCCGACCTCCTCCACGGCGAAGCCGGCGGCCATGGCCCGCTCCAGGGCCCCGAGGATCGGGGTGTCGGGGGTGCGGTAGGCCTCCTGGGCGGTCTCGACCGAGATCGACAACTCGTACCCGTAGCCGTCCCCGACCCGATCGTCCACCCAGTGGCGCAACTGCTCGGCCACCTCGTGCACCTTCTGCCCGACCACGGTGCGGATGCTCAGGTCCATGGCAGCCATCGAGGGAATCGTCGCCCGTGAGACTCCGGCCGGGTCCCCGGCGACGAGGGCGATGACCTCCAGGGCCGGGCGTTCCCACAGCCTCTCCAGCACGGTGTAGCCGGTCTCGCCGCCGATGCTGCGGGTGTGGGAACGGGCCAGCCAGTCGGCCTCGTCGAAGGGCAGCGCGGCCAGTTCAGCCCGGCGGGCCGCGGGAATCTCGGGGACGCGGTCGTAGAAGCCGGGCAGGGTGATCCGGCCGTGCTCGTCATAGAGCTGGGCCAGCAACCGGCTGATCTCCAGGGCGGGGTTGGGGGCGACCCCGGAGACGGCCCCGCTGTGGATGTCGGTGTACGGACCGTAGACCTCCAGGCGCGCCCCGAGCATCCCGCGCACCCCGGTGCACAGTCCCGGGTGGTCGGCGCGCCACAGCAGAGTGTCGGAGAAGATCACCACATCGGCGGCCAGCTCCCGGGAGTGCTCGTCCAACAGCCCGGCCAGGGCGGGGGAGCCGGCCTCCTCCTCGCCCTCGACGAGGAACTTGACGTTCACCGCCGGGACCTTGCGCCCGGTGGCGGCCAGGTGCGCCCGGATGCCCCACAGGTGGGCGGTGACCTGGCCTTTGGCGTCGGAGGTGCCCCGGCCGTAGAGCCGCCCGTCGCGGGCCACCGGGTCGAAGGGGGAGGTTTGGTCCCAGTTCTGCTCCTTGACCGCGCGCACGTCGTGGTGGCTGTAGACCAGCACCGTCGGCGCCCCGGGGGACTCGCACCAGGACCCGTAGACGGCCGGGCCCTGCACCCCGTCCCAGATCTCCGTGGTCGGGAACCCGATCTCGCGCAACTGCCCGGCCAACCAGTGGGCCGACCGCAGAAGGTTGTGCTTGCGTTCTGGGACCCCGGCCACCGAGGGAATCCGCACCCACTCCACCAATCCGGCCAGCAGCTGATCGGTGTGGTCTGCCAGGTAGGTCGTGATGGCCTCATCAGCGGACATGACCGGCTCCTCTCCGGATCGCACCGGCCCACAGGGTCCGGGGCGCCGGGACAGCGTCGGCTCCCGAGCTCGACGAGGACGTCGGCGGCGCTGGAACCACCAACCCCACCGGGGAGAGGGACCCGTCGGGGTCGTGGTGGTCAATCTCCCAGAGCAGAAGGTCCACCGCGGAGGCTTCCCACGAGGTGGTTCCGGTCAGATCCACCAGCACCTTGAGACCGGCGGTGCGAGCCTGGGCCTGCTGGAGCACCCGTAGCACGAGCTGATGGTTGTCCTCGGTCAAGGTCCCGGTAACAACCAGATGCACCCCGTGGGTGACCGGGTCGATGCCGGTAAGCACGCTCAATTGCAGATCCATGGTGGTGGCTCCTTCGCCACGGGAACATGCGAGGCCGGCTGCTGGACCTGGTCCCAGGCTAGGCGCCCGGCATCGCGCTGACCAGGGCAGGCCTATTGCTGGTGCCCACCTCGGAGCATCAGGTGCGGATTACCGGATAGGGGGCCGGCTCCAGCGTGGCCGGTGGTGCACGCTCACATCGGCTTGGAGTGCGGTGCTGCCGTGCTCGTGCCGCCCAGATCCAGGGCGGCGGCGACCACGTCGTGGAGATCGTGGCGGGACGCATAGGCCTCGCGCTGTCGGCGGGCCCCTGTCCCTTCGCGCAGAATGGTCGCGACCACGGCCTGGACGTGCTCTTCCTCCCCGGCCTCGGACAGCACCGGGTGCAGCAGCTCCAGCAGCTCGGCCACCACCTCCCCAGCCGCGGCCGCCGTACCGGTTACGGGGCTCACCAGTTGGGCCTCGACCCCGGAACGGGCCGCACGCCAGGACCAAGCCCGCAGCTGGGTGACCCCCACCGGGGCCGGTGGCTCCCCGGCGGCCCAGGCGCGGGCGGCGGTCTCCACCAGGGCGCGCACCAGCGCGGCGATCACTGCGGCGTGGACCGGGTCCAGGCACACATCGGCCACCCGCACCTCCACGGTCGGGAAACGGGCCGAGAGCCGGGCGTCGAAGTAGATCATGCCGTCATCCAGCGGGACCCCGGAGTTCAGCAGGGACCGCACCTGTGAGTCGTACCCGGCCGCCGATCCGAAGATCTCACCGGCCCCGGCGGTGGGCCAGCGGGACCAGGCCTGGTACCGGTAGGACGCGAAACCGGTGTCCACGCCGTACCAGAACGGGGAGTTCGCGCTCAGCGCCAGCAGCACCGGCAGCCACACCCGGATCCGGTCCAGCACCGCCACCCCTTCCTCGCGGGAGGCGACGCCGACGTGCACGTGGAACCCGCAGGTCAGCTGCTCGGCGGCCAGCAATCCCACGTGCTGCTGGATCCGGCGGTAGCGGGCCTCCGGCACCAGGTGCGGCAGGTCAGCCGATACCGAGGTCGCCAACGCCACCGCCCGCCCACCCACAGCGCGGGCGGCCGCATCGGCCAACGTCCGGCCGGCCCGGATGGTGGCGATCTGGTCGTCCAGGGTGTGCTGGGGCGGGCTGACGACCTCGATCTGCTCCTGCTGCAGCTCCATCGTCAGGCCATGACCGGGGGACACGTCGGCCGGCTCCGCGACCGGGGGCACGGCGCCAGGAAGGTGCGTCGCCGAACCCGCGTGTTGTTCGTGGTGGTCGACCACCGCCTCGCCGGCGGCCAACGGCATCAGAGTCACCGCATCGACGAGCAACAGCTCCTCCTCCACACCGAAAGTCCGCACCAGATCCGCTCCTCGTCGACTGCCTTTCCACCATCGTGGGCCCCACAACGAGCAGGTGGAAGCCGCCAACCGGAAACCGGAGACCACGAGGACGCAAACACGCCGGTTCCCGCCGCAAGTCTTGTAGCAGGGGATTCCTGTGCGGATGGGGTCCACGTGTGCTTGACGACTGGCCGCTGGATGATGACGTTTATCTAAGTATTCTTACTGTGTTTTGCAGGTGCGGTCATCGGTGAGAACGCCACCACGGTGCGACGTGGCCGGGGTCGTGCGCCCGCCCGTACCCCGACGAGTGTCTCTGGTGAGGCGGCCCTGGAACGGGCCCTTTCGGAAAGGTCGTCATGATGAGATCCATCGCCGAGCAGAAGGTCGACGAGCTCGGGGGACGGTTGAGCGTGCTGACCCGGCAGCGGCGTGACCACGTCAAACTGGAGGACCTGTTGGAGGACCTCGAAGCCACCACCGGGTCGGCTCAGGGGCGGGTGCTGCTGCAGGTCTATCGCCTGGTGTTCCCGCACGCTTTCGCCGAGGAGGCCGTGCTGTGGCCGGTGATGCGCCGGGTCCTGCCGGACGGGCACGAGCTGACGCTGCAGGTGGAGCGGGAGCACCAAGAGGTCAACGAGCTGGTCACCGCCCTCGAGAGCCTGGAGGAGGGCGATCCGGCGCGGGAGCCGGTGCTGGCCCGGCTGGTCGAGGTGCTGCGGGAGGACGTGCGCGACGAGGAGGACGTCCTGCTCCCGCGGCTGCAGACGGCCCTGTGCCGAGCTCGACTGCGCGGACTCGGGCTGGCCTGGGAGGTGGTCCGGCGCACCGCGCCCACCCGGGCTCACCCCGTGGTGGCCCGGCGCCCGCCCGGCAACGTGGTCGCGGCCGTGCCCCTGTCGGTGCTGGACCGGGTCCGAGATCTCGTGGACGGGGCGGTGGCCCGCGGACCGGAGCGGGCAGCTCCCGCACTGCGCCGGATGAGCACGGGTCTGACCGGACTCACCCACCGGGTCGAGCGCCTGCCGGCCATGCGCCGGGGCGAGGATCCTTCCACGCGCCCGACGGGCCGCTGAGTCCCCACCGCGGGGCATCAGCCATCGGGCCGAGGACATCGGCGGTGGAACCCTCGCGCCGGAGTGGTCGTCGTGGCCGGCTCCTGTGGACTCCCTGGGGCACCGTCTGCGGCCTCCGGACGGGCCCGGGGGATCGAAGCAGCCGTTATCCGCAGAATGCTTGGCCTGCCGGGGATGCATGTGGTTAGGGTGAGGAGTGGTCGAGCAGCCGGCCCGCAGTGCGTCTCTGTCGACAAAGGATGCTCTTGTGGACCACACCGTCTTCCTGAAGGCTGACCGCCGTGATGAAGCCCCGGCCGAGGGGCCTCCCGGGCGCCCCGTCGCGGAGTCCCCCGCTTCCGGTTTTCTGGCCGATGCCCGTTACGTCCTGCCGCTGAAGTGGGCCGACGACGCCGACCTGGCAGGGCTCGCCCGCTACCTGGCCGAGGTCGTGACGTGGTTGCCCGTCACAGTCGTCGACGGCTCCGCCGCGGAGCTCTTCACCGCCCATCGCCGGGCGCTGCCGGAGTCGGTCGAGCACGTCCGCCCCGAGCCGTGGCCGGGAGCCAACGGCAAGGTCGCGGGCGTGATGAACGGCGTGCTCCGTGCCCGTGAGGAGCGGATCGTGGTGGCCGACGACGACGTGCGCCACACCCGGGTCACCCTGGAACGGATCGTGGGGCTGCTGGAGCAGGCCGAGGAGGTCCGTGCGCAGAACTACTACCTGGAACTGCCCTGGCAGGCCCGCTGGGACTCCGGGCGCGCCCTGCTCAAACGTGCCCTGGGCGGGGACTGGCCCGGCACCCTCGGGGTGCGCCGCTCGATCCTGCTCACCGCCGGCGGCTACGACGGTGACGTCCTGTTCGAGAACCTCGAGCTCGTCCGTACCGTGCGCGCGGCCGGTGGACGGGAAAGAGTGGCCCCGGACGTGCTGGTCGGCCGGGTGCCTCCCACGGTGTCCCACTTCCTCGGCCAGCGCGTCCGCCAGGCTTACGACGACTTCGCCCAGCCTCATCGTCTGCTCGCCGAGCTGTCCCTGCTGCCACTGATGTGCTGGGCCGTGCGGTACCCGGTTGGCTTGACCGCGGGGGCCCTCGCCGTGTGCGCGGTGGCCGAGACGGGTCGACGCCAAGCCGAGGGTGTCCGGGTCTTTCCTGCCGGCACCGTGCTGTGGGCTCCACTGTGGGTGCTGGAGCGGTCGGTGTGCGTGTGGGCGGCCGTGGCTGTCCGGGCGCGCGGCGGGGTGACCTACGCGGGTGCCCGGTTGCGCACCGCCGGGCACTCCCGGGCCGCCCTGCGCCAGCGCCTGCGTCACCGGAGCAAGGAACCGCCGCTGCTCGACGCCGGCACGGGGCAGGCGAAGAGCCGGTGGTGAGCACGGGGAAGGATGCCGCTGGTGCGGACTCGGTCATCGAAATCGACGACGACGACCTGTACGGGCTGATCGCGGCCCTGACCCACAACGACTGGCAACCCTCCGGCGGAAGCCTGCGGATCAACGTGGTGTACCGTGGCCACGCCCTCGCCGACCGGGACTTGGACACCAGTCTCTTCCGGCTCCGGGGCTCCTCGAGCGAGCAGATCGAGCCGCACATCCTGCGCAACTTCCGCAAGTACGCCGCCCGGGACACCTCCCCGGGAGACTCGGATTGGAACTGGCTG
This sequence comes from Kocuria sp. KH4, assembly GCF_053711175.1. Classification (NCBI taxonomy): domain Bacteria; kingdom Bacillati; phylum Actinomycetota; class Actinomycetes; order Micrococcales; family Micrococcaceae; genus Kocuria; species Kocuria sp. KH4. The sequence continues at coordinate 142,189 of NZ_JBSJYX010000007.1, read as the reverse complement.
TCCGTGGCGCAGCACCACGGGCTGCCCACCCGGTTGCTGGACTGGTCGAACTCTCCCTATGTGGCCCTGCACTTCGCCACCGCGGACCCGCACTGCTACAAGATGCCTGGCGCGGTGTGGTGCGTGGACTACGCCGCGGTGCACGAACTGTTGCCGGCGCCGCTGCGCGAAGAGATCACCGCGCATGCGGCGGGGTTGTTCACCACCGACATGCTGGGGCGGGTCGCCTACAGCATGGCCGACTTCGACCGGTTCCAGGACCAGCACGGGCGGCCGGTCCCGCTGTTCTTCGAGCCCCCGTCCCTGGACGAGCGGATCGTGAACCAAGCGGCGGTCTTTTCCGCCATGTCCGCGGCCACGGGCTCCCTGCACGAGTGGCTGGGCGAGCATCCTGAGCTCTACCGGAAGGTGGTCATTCCCCCCGGGCTGAAGTGGCGGATCCGTGATCACCTGGACCAGGCGAATATGACCGAGCGCGTCCTCTTTCCCGGCCTCGACGGTCTATGCCGCTGGCTGGGCCGCTACTACGGGCCCCGTCCGGAAGGGGAGGGCCGAGCGGAGCCGGCCTCACCGGCGATGGGCGACGAGCCAGGGTCGCTGCTCGGCCCGCCGGAGATGCCCCAGCCGGGGCCTCGGGGGCAGGAGATGGACGGGCAGCCGACGAACGGGCAGGAGACCGACAATGTGCAGTGAAGACATGGACATCGACCCCGACGCCGCTGACGCCTCCTTGGTTCTCCAGGACGACGACCACCCCGTTGAGGGCTGGCACGACGAACGGGGACGCCTCACCTGGCGCATCCTGTTCTCCGCCGGAACGACGCCCAGCGAATCTCTGGTCACCGGGGTGGCCGAGCTGCCCGAGGGCGGTTTCCTCGCCCTGCACCGTCACAACCAGGTCGAGACGTACTATGTCCTCGCCGGGGAGGGTGTGGTCACCCTCGAGGGCATCGATCACCCGGTCCGCCCCGGGTCCAACGTCTTCATTCCCGGCGGCCACGAGCACGGCGCCCGGAACACCGGCATCGAGGTGCTGCGCGTGTTCTACGTCATCGCCGCCGACGACTTTGCCGACGTCGAGTACACCTTCTCCTGACGCCCCTCCGGTGGCTCCTGGAGCCGAGGACGGTCCGGTAGACCCGTTCTCTCGCCCTCTCGGACGAAACCCGCGAGTAGTCCTTGCCGACAGGTCGGCCATACCGTGGGGCGACTCTATCGAAGACCTCCATCGGCGCGGATCCCACGCAAGCGATGTTGCAGCAGGGGTTCGTGCCTGGGGGTGCGGGGTAGTGTCCTGTGGTCGCTTGCGGTGCTTCTTGAGTTCGGCCGACGAGTGCAGGGCGGGGGCGTGTGGCGGGAGAGCCTGAGGCGTGTCGATGTCTTGACGGTGGGGGCATGGGATTCATCGTGTCTGCCCCTGCCGATCTGGTGATCGCCACCAGCGACGGGATCGCTGTGCGTTTCGCCGAGATCGATCTCGCCGCCGAGCTGTCTGCCCACGCGCAGGAGCCGCCAGGTGTCCAGGGTGTGCGAGTCAGTCTCGCTGCGGTGCGCGGAGCCGAGATCATGCGCCGGGACGGGCAGTTCCAGGACGCCCGCCTGGCCTGGGCCCAGCGGCGGCAGGACCAGGCGGCCGAGGAGGAGCCGGTGCCGCTCATGCCGGGATTCGCCGTTTTGGACCGGGTCGGGGTGGTGCTTACGGATGAGGCCGGCACCGAGTACCGGCTGGTCGCCGGACAGGCGGCTGGGGACGGCACCGAGTGGGAGGCGGCTTGGGAGTTTGTGCCCCAGCCCCCGGAAGCGGCCGGGATCCTCAGACTCCAGTTCATCCTGGACGGGACACCAACGGGTCAGACCTGCGCGGTCCAGATCCCGTAAACCTGCGACGGCCCTTGGGAGCCCGGCGATCGTACCGGTGACCGCTGGCGTCGTGTCGTCACGGCGGGGCGACAGGCTTGGCCCCGCGACTTCAGGCGCAGGGACCACGGGAACAGTGGAGGAAAGGAGGCGCGATGGGCAGCCCGGACTATGCAGGGCTCGAGCGTGTGCTGCGGAAGCGCAACAAGATCGACTGGGTGATGGTCGCCAACGTGATCGACGATGCCACCGCTTACGGCCTTCCAAGAACCGAAGAGCACGCCATCGACTACATCGTGGGACTTCACGGGCAGGGCAAGATCCGTGTCGGCACCTATGTTTGTGGTACCAGGGAAGGGTTCATCCCGTGGGAGGAACCAGTCCTCGATCTGCCGGCCCGGCTGCGGGCGGCCATGGCGCCCACGGACCCCGAGGACCCCTCGGGGCCGGTGATGACTGTCATGTTCACGTTCATCGACGAGTCCCCACCCGTTGCTTGTCCGGTGGAGCAGTAAGGGTTTCCTCGCGCTCCGGTTCTTGGTCGGGCATTCCCAGGTTCAGGCGATGGGGGAAGCGCGGTGCGCGCTTCCGTGGCGTGCGTGAGGGGTCGCCGGCCGGAGGCCAGCAGGATGGCCCCGACCACGGCGCTCCACAGCGTGAGGGTGTCGAAAGCCAGGCGCTCAGTCAGGCCCAGGCCCAGCGCCAGGGAGGTTTCGCCGCTGACCGCGTCGAGGAAGAGGGCGAAGCCGGCCACCGACACGACGACGCCCACGGCGGTGACCACCGGCACTACCCGGGGCAGCGTCGTGTGCCAGGTGGCCCGGATGAGCAGGATCATGCCCGCCCACTGCAAGGGTGCTTGGACCAGGGCGAAGGAGTTGTGCAGGTCGGGGTGGAGATCCCATGGGGTCAACCCCACGCCCACCACACAGAGCCCGCCCGCGGCCAGCAGCACGGACCCGGCCCGGCCGCTGCGCCGACGGGGCCACACCGACCACAGCAGCACCGCCCCCAGGGTCAGGGTGAGCCCGTTGACGACCGTGGCCGCGTTGGCCAGGACGTGCCAGGGGGAGCACACGTAGCGCTCCACCCGGGCCCCGGCATCGGCGATCCCGCACATTGTGGCCCCGAGATCACTGATCAGGTGGGAGCCCCACGAATACGGGTGCGGCCACCGGGCCGCCACCAGCACCTGCACCGGGATCAGGACCGCGGCCAGGACCCAGCACCACCCACCCACCTGCTGTTTGCTCATGCCAACACCGTACAATACAGATGTATTGAACCGAGAGAAGGGGGCATGTTGTGGCTGAGGGCACCCGGGATCGCATTCTCGAGGCCGTGGTGGGCGTCCTCGTCGAGCAGGGCGTGGACCGGCTCCGGGTCCGAGCGGTGGCCCAGCAGGCCGGGGTGTCGGTCGGGGCGGTCCAGCACGCCTATCCCACCCGCGCCCAGATGGTGCACGCGGCCATGGACCATGTCTCCGCCCGGGTCACCGCCGGGCTGCTCGAGGCCATCGATGCGGACCGGTCCGCACAGGAGAACTTACTGGCGATCGCCCGGATGCTCGGCGGAGTGGAGGAGGCCGGGCGCCCGGCAGCGGTGGTGTGGCTGGCGTTCACCTCTTTGGCCTGCACCGATGCGGTCATCGCTGCCGCCCACCGGTCGGCCTGGCAGACCCTGGAGAACGGACTGGCCCATCTGCTGGTCCAGCTGGACCCGGCGAGCACGGCCGATGATGCGGCGGCGCTGCTGGCGCTGCTGGACGGGGTCGCCATCGCCCGTGCCACGGAACCGGAGCGGATGACGGCCGCTCGCGCCGAGGCCATCATCACGGGTTACGTGCAGCGACTCGTACGGCACCGCCTCCGCTCATCCGAGAAGACCGCCTGACCGATCACACGGTGGTGCCCAGACAAGCGTGGCAGGGCGCCCACGTCCTGCCACGAGGGCATCCTCCCGCCCAGCCCCTCTCCCGACTCCCCGTGCGCATCCGCCAACCATGGCGCTGGACCGGAAGGCCGGTTGGCGGAGGGCCGTCTCAACAGCGGTTTCGTCACCTGCGCTTTGCATATGGCCGGTTAGCGGCGGACCGTGCTGCGGTAGGAAGCCCGTGGTGGGTGCTCAGGCGTCGAAGTGGGTGCTGGCCGGACCCTTCCCCACGGTGGCGACCAGCTCGGCGGCCAGGTCCCGTAGTTTGACGTTGCGGTGGCTGGAGGCCGCCCGGAGGATCTCGAAGGCTTTCTCCTGGGTGCAACGGTTCTGGCCCATGATGATGCCCACGGCCAGGTCGATGGTGGTCCGGGAGGCCATGGCCGTCTTGAGGTCCGTCTCGGTGTCGCGGTGGCGGGCCATGCGCACGGCCAGCCGCAGCGTGGTGGAGGCTGCGGCCACCTGTCCCTGGATCACCTTCAGGATGGCCTCGTCGAAGGCCTCGGGGTGGTCGGCGTAGACGTCCAGGCCCGCGGCGGCCTCCCCGGCCAGCTCGAAGGGCACGCCCAGAGCCGAGAGGATCCCGGCCTCGGCAGCGGCGTGCCCGTAGGCCGGCCAGCGGGCGTCGGTGCGGGTGTCGGGAACGTAGACCATCCGGTGCTCCCGGGCGGCGGTCAGGCACGGGCCGTCGCCGTAGTGGAACTGGATCTCATCCAAAGCCTCGGCGGCGGGGCTGGAGGCGGCCACGGTGGTGGACCGCTTGGGGCGCAGCAGGGTCACCGCGCACCACACCTGCTCCCCGTCGGCGGACAGGGCTCCGGCGATGGCGGCGGTGAAGGTGTGGAGGAAGCCGGTGATGTCCTCGCTCTCGAGCAGCAGCTCCTGAAGGGATGCCAGAGGGGCGTTGCCCGTCGGGTGATCGGTCATGGTGTGCCTTTCGTCCGGGGTCGATGTGATGCCCAGGCTGCCCGGTCCGTGCCCGGTGGGCGCCGTGCACGTCTAGTTCTCGAGGTCGTCGCGGTCCAGCACGTGACCGTCCTCAACCGGCGCCCTGGTCTCTTCTGCCGGGGAATCCCGGGCAGAGGCGGTGCGGGTTCCGGTGAGGTCGGCGGCGTAGGGGGCCTGGGGCGGGGCGATATCGAGGAGGATCTCGTTGGCGGCCTGGGCCAGCAGGTCCCGCTGCAACCGGGGCAGGAGCAGGGAGTGGTGCAGGTAAGCATCGACCTCGAACTCGGAGGCCTCCCCGCCGATGCTGAAGTAGTACAGCCACAGCCGGCCCCGGTCGATGCCGGCGGCGACCATCGTGACCCGCAGGCGGCGAGCTTGCTCGTGGACGACTGCCTCGTCGTCGGCACCCAGTGGCGTGGCCATCGGTGATCCTCCTCGCAGGCGGTTTTAAGCGGTTTCCAGGACCTCGGCGGCGACCTCGGCCACCCGCCGGCCTTGAGCGCGAGCTTGTTCGAGCAACACTGACTTCGCGGCCTCGGGGCCCAGGTGGTCCCGGGCCATCAGCACTCCGGTGGCCAGCCCGATGGCCTCCCGGGTGGCCAGGGCGTCCTTCAATGACGCACTCAGGCGCACCGGGGCCTCGGTGGGCTGGGCGGCCCCAAGCAGGGTGGCCGCCGCCTGCGCCAGTTGTCCCAGCAGGTCCTGCTCGGTCTGCCCGAAAGCATCAGGAACAGTGGCGTAGACCTTCAACGCCCCCAACGCCCGGTCCCGGTGCACCAGGGGGGCGCTCAGTACCGAGCGGATCCCGGTCTCCGCCGCTGAGGCGGCCCAGCCCGCCCAGCGGGTCTCGGTGATGGTGTCCTCAATGCGCTGGGGCTCCTGCGTGGCCCAGGCGCTCAAGCACGGCCCCTGCCCGAGCTCGTACTGGGCGGCGTCGGCGGCCTCCACGGCCGGGTCGGTGGCCGCGGTGGAGATCCGGGTGCCGGCATCGTCGAGCAGGGAGACTCCGGCCCCGGCTGCGGCCGGGATCACCTGGTGGGCCACCCGTGCCAGGTGGGCCACGGCCGTGGTGGCGTCGTCCTGGCTCAGGAGGAGGCCGTGCAGCTGGGCGAAGACCGTGGTCAACTCACCGGGAGAAGGATCAGGGGACATGGGAGAAGCCGTTCGGCAGAGGTGGTCGGGCTGGCGCGATGGCCGCTGCCGACGCCGTCAGCAAAGAAAGCGCCCCGTCTCGACCCCCTCTTGATGATCAGTCTACTGTTCCTGTCGCGGTGCCGGTGGGAAGGAGCCCGGGCGAAGGAGTCCTCGCCGGGCCGGTCATCAGGGGCACCGCGGGAGTCCGGCCCGGCGCCGATGCCGTATCGGTGGCCGTTCTCCGTGCACCGGAGGCCGCGCGGCAGGGACGCCGGGCACCACGAGCCGGGTCAGCGCCCAACCATGCAGACCGTGGCGGCACCTCCAGGTGATAGGGGTATCCGGTGTCGTGAGGCGCTGGTCAGCACAAGGTAAGTGTGCTTAGGGTAGGGGGGGCGGTTGAGAAGTGGCCGCCCGTCTTCTGTTCGGAAGCAAGTGCTGCCATGGAACCGAAAATCGCTGTTGTCGTGCAGGTCGACCTGGACGGACGGCAGGTGCGCATCGTGGTCACCGGTGCGGTGACCGAGATCAATCAGCGCGGTCTGCGCCCGCTGATCGGCCGCGCCCGCCGGCTGGTGCCGGGCATCCGGGTGGTGGTCGATCTCAGCGCGGCCGAGTCCGTGGAGCCGGCCGCGATGGATCTGCTGCGCTGGTCGGCCGAGCACGAGAACTCGGGCGTAGGGTCGCCGAAGGTCGAGTTCCTGCTCACCGACCCCGGTACCGCACCGGCGGACTCAAATCCTGAGACCACGACGCCGGCGGGCCTTCCCATGGTGCAGGCAGCACCCGGAGCCGAGGTTACGGCATGAGCGCGGCGATGTCGGGAGTGAAGGGTGTTGCCTCGGCGGCGGACAGGGGAACCGAAGCGGCCAGGACACACCCGGCCCAGGGTCTGCCGTTCGCCATGGCCCTGGGGGCGCTGCTCGGGCTGGTCGGCTGGTCGCTGCTGGCAGCAGCCGGCCCCGCCCAGGAATGGGTAGCGCTGCTGTGGCTGATCTGCGCAGCCGGTCTGGTGCCGATGCTGACGATGCTGCCCGACCGGCGCGACACCACCACCCACCGCCTCGGAGCGGCAGGCCTGCTGACCACCGGGGCCTCGACCCTGACGGTGATGCTGGCCGTCGAGGTCGCCGGGGTGCTGGCCGTACCGTTCCTGCCCCTGCTGATTGCCTACACCGCACTGCTGATGACCACCGGTGAGGAGGCACCACCGGCAGGCCACCACCACCACGCCGCCCGTGGATGACACTGCGTACCACCAACCCCTGACCCAACCCGCCACCATCTCCAGCACGCCAGCAACCAGGCGTGGCCACACCGACCGGCACCCGGCCACCGCACCCCCTGACCAGGGGCCCTGCCCACCACGATCGAAACGAGGCAAGACCATGACTGTTCCCACCCACCGCACCACCAGTCGACGTTCCCCCGTCCAGACCGCCGCCCTCCTCTACGGGGCGGTCTTCCTGCTCGTGGGCCTGGCCGGCTTCATCCCCGGCCTCACCTCCAACTACGACCAGCTCGCGGTCGCCGGCCACCACTCCGAGGCGATGCTGCTGGGCATCTTCCAGGTCTCCTGGCTGCACAACCTCGTCCACCTGCTCTACGGTGTGGCCGGCGTGACCCTGGCCCGCTCCGCCGCCGGGGCCCGCAGCTACCTGCTGTGGGGCGGGCTGGTCTACCTGGTCCTGTGGATCTACGGCCTGCTCGTGGGCCCGGAGTCCCAGGCCAACTTCGTGCCCCTGAACACCGCCGACGACTGGCTGCACCTGGTCCTGGGCGTGACCATGGTGGGGCTGTCCTTCCTGCGCCGCGACACCCACGACCGGAACGCCACGCGCAACACCACCGGCCCGGCCTCCTGACCAGCAGTTCCTGGCAGGGGAGCACGACAGCGGTGATCAGTCCGCTGTCCCGGCACCGATCGGCCTCACCGCACCGTGCTCGGGAAACCCTTCCGGCTGTGCCCGTCCGTTCCCTGTCATGCGGGACGGGCGGGCACCTCCTGCTGCCGGGCAGCAGAGGTCGTGGGAAACGGGATGATGCCCGGCCCCACCACTGCAGAACACCCAGGAACAATGCGGCGGGACAGGCGGTGGCGCTGCAGCCCGGGCACAGGGCCGCAGCGAGGGGATAAGCACGAAGCAGATCCACCTGGCCGGGGCCGACCGTCCGCACGGGTCGACCCCAGCGCTGCGCGCCCTCGATGCCGCATAGACGCGCCGGATCGTGGTCGCCGGGCCGGTGTGTCCGGTCGCGGTGTGGGCGGGAGTACGGATCAACGGCACCCTGACGGGCCGGCGCTGCTACCGGCTGCGCGGCCTGCACTGACGGCACACCACACCCGGTGTTGGCACCGCCCCCTGAGAACGGCTTCTGCACCATCCACGTCAGACCAGCGGCCCTCGCCACGGGCTCTCAATATGGCCTATCCGGGGCTTGGTCGTCTGGGGGAGTCCGTGCGGTTTGGGGCAGGACCTCGGTGCGGTGTCTGCCTTCAGCACCGAGGCAAGGGCGGACAAGGCGGATCACTACGATGAGGAACCAGGCATCACGAGCGTCCCGGCCGAGCACCGACACCGTTCCACGATCGGAGATCCCATGAGAACCGTCCATGCGCGCACGCCCGTGAGCGACCGCACCGTCGATCTGCTGCGCGAGGGCTACACCTTCGCCGACGCGGTGCGCGCGCGGATCGGCAACCTCGCGGCCCGGGCTGCGCCGCTGAAACTGATGGGCGGGCCGGCGCTGCTGATCCGTGGAACGGAGGCGGTGCGCTTCTTCTACGACACCGACAAGTTCCGCCGGGCCGGGGCGATGCCGATGGTCGTCAAGGCACCTTTGTTCGGGCGCGGTGCCGTGCACGGGCTCGACGACGACACCCACCGGCACCGCAAGCAGCTGTTCCTGCACGCCACCACGCCCGCGCGGGTCGAAGTCCTGGTGGCGGAGGTGGACCGGGAATGGGCCCGGGTGCTGGAGGGCGCTGAGACGCTCAATGTCTACGAGGCCTCGGTGGGGGTCTTCGGCCACGCGGTGCTGTCCTGGGCGGGCACCGGCATGGACACGCCCCGGATGGAGGAGCGGGCGCGGCGACTGGCGGCGATCGTCGAGGGCTTCGGGGTGCCCGGATCCCCGTGGGTCCGGGCGATGCTCGCCCGCCGCGACAGCGACGCCTGGGCGAAGGACCTGATCACCCAGGCCCGCGCGGACGAGGGATGTATCGGTCAGGCCGAGCACGAGGCAGGGCAGGCGCCCGTGCTGGACCTGGTCGCATCCCACCGTGATGCGGACGGGCAGCTGCTGGACGAGCACACCGCCGGGGTGGAGCTGCAGAACGTGGTCCGTCCCACGATCGCGGTCAGCCGTTTCGCGGCCTTCATCGCGCTGGCCCTGCACGAGCACCCGGACTGGGTCGCGCGCCTGCGGGCCGAGACCGCCGAGCGCGGCACCGCGGTGGGAGGTCCCCTGGCCCGTGCTTTCGCCCACGAGGTGCGCCGGGTGTATCCATTCGTGCCGATGCTGCCCGCCCGGGCCCGGTGTCCCATGCAGTGGGGCGGGCAGCAGATCCGGGCGGGTCAGCGGGTGCTGCTGGACATCCTGGGCACCAACAACGACCCCGGGGAGTGGGAGCGCCCTGCTGATTTCGATCCGGAGCGGTTCCTGGACCTGGACCCGACCGAGATCGAGAACTTCGTCCCCCAGGGCGGCGGCTCAGCCGAGGCCGGACACCGGTGCCCCGGGGAGGACATCACGGTGGGGCTGATGGCGGTGACCGCTGCGCACCTGGCCGGACGCGACTGGACCGCGGAGGACGCCGGCATGAGTTTCGACCTGCACCGCATGCCCACCCGCCCCCAGGGCGGCCCCGTGCTGCAGTTCACCCCGTGATACCAGCCCGTCCCTCCACCCTCATAGCCGGCTAACACAGCCGCGGCGCCCACCGGACTCGCCGTCATCACGGGCCGAGCGTGCCGGTACCGCAGCAGGAACAGTGGGAGTCGGATCTACGACTTCTTTGCGGAAGAGCACTTGATCAGAACAGACAAGGCCTGGGGGCAAGTCGGTCACCGACACATGGGCGTTTGCGCACGCACGTGTCCCTGGTGTCGGGTCGACGTCACCGCCAGCACCATGATTGATGCACCGGTGGTTCTCGGTGATCTCCGTCGTCGCCAGATCCCACGCCGAGGCTTGGCGTCGAGTGTTCCCGTGAGCGCAGCCTCAGACGCCGGCCGAGGCCCTCTCTGCATAACCGTGCGGGGAGGTTTCTATCCGGCTCTGCGGTCGGGAACCGGCCGGCCTGGCGCCGCCGTTTCCGTGGTGAGTGTGCGGGCGCTGTCCTGGTGTTGGCTGTCCTCCGGTCCGGGGACGCTGGGAGCCTGGCCGTCGGCCGAACGGGTGTCGGTGTTCGAGTGTGATGCGCTGCGGCCCGGTATCGCGCCTGGTCACGAAGGGATTCGTTCGGTCGCCGTCGGCGCACAACACCGGGCGCCTAGGCTGGAAGCACAGCGTGTGCATGTTTCGAGGGATCGGGGGACCCTATGCGCGTGAGCATCTTCGGTGCGGACAACGACATCGGCCGCGAGGTCGTCGAAGAGCTGATCTGGCGTGGCTATGAGCCCCGGGTCTTCGTCTCGGACCCCGCCACGGTGCCCGGCACCTGGGGACACTGGGTGCAAGTGGTGAGCGGGCAGCTCACCGACCCGGTGGCCGTGGCCGCGGCCGTCGCGGGAGCCGAAGCCGTGATCAACGCCCTGGATCCACGCCCGGATCGTCCCGGAGCGCACCTGGTGGAAGGCACCGCCCGCCTGGTGGCCGCGATGCGGGACCACGGAGTGCACCGCTACATCGGCCTGGGCAGCCCCGCCGTCGGGCTGTGCCCGAAGGAGCAACCCACACCGGTGGTGAAAGCCCACCGGGTCCTGCTGAGAGCCCTGCACCCGCGTGTGCACGGGCAGATGCAGCAGATGATGGCCACGGTCACCGGCGCTGACCTGGACTGGACGATCGTGCGGTTCCTGCGCCACACCCCTGGTCGAGGACGAGGGCTGAAGTACGTCGGGTACTTCGGCCACGACGCCCTCGGCTCCTCGGCGGCTGCCGGCGACATCGCCGCCTTCGCCGTCACCCAGCTCCTCGATGCCCGCCACATCACGAACGCCCCGGCTGTGAGCAATTGAGCGGCACGGTGCCCCCGCGACCACCGACCTTCCGGTTGCACTCCTCGGGTACTGGACGACAGCACCGATGCCCGAGGAGCGCAGCCGTGGCCGCTCGTGTACTGGGTCCTTGTCCGTGGGAAAGCCCAGCCCGCGCAGGGCCGGGACGGTGCGGTCCTCAGAATCCTCCCGAGCGCAGCCGTAGACGGCGGAGCCGGGACCGGCCGGCACCCGCAGGGGCGGTGTGAAAGGTGCCGGGTATGGCTCAGTGCGGGGGTCTTCCGGGGTGGATCGGTCCAGGTCACCTGCCGGTGGGGTCCTGAGGGTGTACCTGGTATTCCTGCAGGTCCAGGAGCTTGCGTTCCCCCAGCCCGTCCTCGCGGATCCACACCACACCTAACGAGACCGAGACGGTCTCCACCGTCCCCGTCCAGTGCGCCGCCCCGTGCAGCTGGGCCTGCACCCGCTGACCCAGCTGCAGCTGTTGCACGGTCGCGCCGATAGCACCGGGCGCGTCGTCGGCCGGGCGGTGCGGCACCGCATTCCCTGTGCCTGCACCGTCGTCTGCGGCTTCATGCCAGCTCATGATCCATCCTCGCCACTGGAACGCAGCGGCCGGGAACTGTGACCAAAAGTGGCGCCGACCTGCAGGAACCATCCGCCCATGGACCCCGGCTGGCAGTGACCGACCTGCCGGGGCCACCGCACACCGTTGTGCGAACCGTCCCGAGCCAGGGGCCGGAGACGCCGCCCTGCATATGGCCCAGGTGGAGGCTGGTCTTCGGGCCAAAGCCATCGAGGTGATTCTGGCCGTGGGTCCGGGATTGGCCATGGTCCAAGTGGACCGTGTTGCAGCCAGGGCGCTCGGTGGGCACCCGGACCGGCCCGTCCTGCGCGTGCCGCCATTGCCGCTCCGGTTCATCGCCGGGACTGCAGGTGTCACCCGTCACTGTGCTTTCGGGCCAACCCGCGTACAGTGGAACCCAGTTGTTGACGTTTCGTTTTTCGCATTGCAAGCAGTTCGCCCGCACATCGGGTGCAGCAGTTTTTCTGAGAAGACGTTCTGGCAGGCATCGCAACGCCCGAGCACCCCGATCGCCGGGGACGCTCCGTTTCTTCAGAAAGACAGGTTCCCCATGACGACTGGCACCGTGAAGTGGTTCAACGCCGACAAGGGCTTCGGCTTCATCACCCCCGAGGACGGCTCCAAGGACGTGTTCGCGCACTTCTCCGCGATCAACTCCGGCGGGTACCGCTCCCTGGAGGAGAACCAGCGCGTGGAGTTCGAGACCCAGGACGGCCCCAAGGGCCCCCAGGCCGCGAACATCACCGTCATCTCCTGAGACCGCACTGATCTCCGTCTGAGATCTCCGACGTCCGCCTGAGTGGCGGCGTCACCCTGAGGAAGCGCCCCCCGGACCACCGAGGGGCGCTTCCTGCGTCGTCGCTCGCTGCGGCTGCGGTAGTGCTGGGTCTCTATCACGGGTGCAGCACTTCGGGGCGTCGCCCACCCAGCAGACGGCTGCCGACCCTCGGACATCTCGACACCGAGGAGACGGGGGCGGAACTCCGTGCGGCGGCGTGCGCCCGCTGCGTCGCGGCGCACGGGCCCAGCGTCCGCAATCTTCTCCTGCCGAAGGCGCGCGAATGGGAATGCACCGGCAAGCCCACTCCCCGATGCCCAACAGGGGGGGCGCTTGGACCCTGCACCGGAATCAGCGGCCGGTGCAGGGCCCTGTCCAGGCTCCGATGCGTCCTACTGGCTCTGGTCGCCAATGGTGATGGCGATCTTGCCGCGCACGTGTCCCTCGATGCTGGTACGGAAGGCGTCGGCCGCACGCTCCAGCGGGAAGGTCCCGGCGAGAACGGGCGTCACGCTCCCGGCTTCCACGAGTTCAGTGAGCGCCAGCAGATCGGCAGGATTCGGGCGGACGAAGATGTACCGGCCGCCCCTGTCCTTGACCTCGGCATCGGCCACGGAAGCAACCCGCTCGGGGGTCTTCAGGTGCTCCAGCGAGGTCACCCAGTCCTCGCCTCCGACGAAGTCGACGACGGCGTCGAGGCCCTCGGGTGCTGCTTCGGTGATGCGTTCGGCGAGTCCTGAGCCGTAGGTCAGCGGTTCGGCCCCGAGTGAGCGCAGGAACTCGTGGTTCTTCTCGGACGCGGTGGCCAGTACGCGGGCTCCCCAGGCTGTGGCGATCTGAATGGCATAGGTACCCACACCGCCGGCTCCGTTGTGCACCAGAACGGTCTCACCCTCGGTCACCCCAACCGCCTCCAACGACTGGTAGGCCGTAAGCCCTGTCAGCGGGATGGTGGCTGCCTCGGCCCAGGACACGTTGCGCGGTTTCCGGGCCAGAGCCCGCACCGGAGCGGCGACCTGCTCGGCGAAGGTGCCCAGCCCCACGGTGTCCATGCGGACGTAGCCGATGACCTCATCACCGGCCTGGAACTCGGTCACTGACGGACCCGGTTGCACGACGACGCCGGCCACGTCCCACCCCGGGATGACCGGGAAGTAGGTGGGCAGAACCGCGTCGAGGTAGCCGGCGGTGATTTTCCAGTCGACCGGGTTGACCGACGATGCCCGCACGTCGAGGAGCACGGAGTCCGGGCCCACCTTCGGGTCGGGTTGTTCGCCGTATCGGAGGACGTCGGGATCACCGTAGTTGTCGTAAAACACTGCCTTCATCGTGCTCCTTCTCCGCATCATGTGCCCCAGACGTCGGGGCTTGTCGTCTTCCGGTGACGGCAACCGGCGCTTTTCGGTGCATATTCCGTACGAGAGCGTGTTGCTGCACTCAGGACGCATGCCCTCGGCGTTCCGGAGGAGGCGTTACGGTCGGGGCCTCTTCGCCGTATGGGCTGGGATCTTTGCTTTCACCCAAGGAGCATGCACTCCCGGGGGCTTGACCCCTTGAGGTGCTATGCCCGTAGAGTGCACAGCATGCTGACGGACCTTCCGGTGAGGGTCCGCGCTCCGACACCGTCGGATCCCTGACCCCGACTGGAACAGGAGAGCATCACATGACCTACCCCGTGACTCATGAGCAGGTCGAGGTGGGCGGCGCGCCGCTGTCCTACCTCGCCTCCGGGGATCAGCAGGCCCGGCCCCTGCTGCTGCTGCACGGCACCTTCTGGAGCCGGGTGTGGCAGCCGGTGCTGCCGGCCCTGGGGGAGGCCGCCCGGTGCCTGGCCCTGGACCTGCCCGGCTTCGGCGCCAGCGGCGGGGAGCTCGACGTGGCGCACGCCACCGTGCCGGCCCTGGCCGACACGGTGCTGGCCGCCGCCGACGCGCTGGGGCTGGAGGAGTTCGACCTGGCCGGCCACGACATCGGCGGCGGGATCGCCCAGCACGTGGCCGCCACCAGCGGGAGGGTGCGGAAGCTGGTGCTGATGAACTCCGTGATGTTCGACTCCTGGCCGGTGCCTGCGGTCGAGCGGTTCCGGGACCCGCAGGTGCGGGCGGCCACCACCGTGGAGGAGCTGCTGGCGGCCCGGGAGGCCTCCACCCGCGGCAGCGTGGCCCGGGAGCTGGGGGAGGAGGAGCTCGCCGAGTACCTGGCGCCCTGGCGGGATGCGGCCCGGGTGAGGTCCTGGACGGCGCTGGCGGCCGCGGCGGACCCGCGGTACACGCTGGAGCTGGTGCCGGCCCTGCAGGAGGCGGCCCTGCCCACCCGGCTGGTGTGGGGCCGCGACGACGACTTCCAGAGGATCGGCTTCGCACGCCGCTACGTCGAGAACATCCCGGGGGCGGACCTGGTGGAGGTGGACGGCAAGCACATCCCCACCGAGGACTCCCCGGCCGCGGTCGCCGCGGCGATCGTCGACCACCTCACCGACTAGCTCGCTCCCGCCTGACCGTGTGCGGCGGCACTCATCCGGGCGTGGATCTTCATCCGGCACCACATCTCACAGGAGGCACCTTTCATGGACATGACCAACCGTTCGATCCTGCTCACCGGCGCCGGCAGCGGCATCGGCCGCTCTCTGGCTCTGGAGCTGGCCCAGTACGCCCCGCGCCTGGCGCTGGTAGGCCGGCGCCGCGAGCCCCTGGAGGAGGTCGCCGCCCTGGTGCGGGAGAAGGGCGGCGAGGCCGTCGTCATGCCGGCCGATCTGACCGCCGAGGGCGCCCCCGCCCAGGTCGTGGTCGCGGCCCAGGAGCAGCTGGGCGGGATCGACGTGCTGGTCAACAACGCCGGCAACGTCCGCGCCGGGCGGCTGGAGGCGGTCGAGGAGTCCGAGGTGCTGGCGCAGATCGCGCTGAACCTCACCGCCCCGATCCTGCTCACCCGGGCCGCGCTGCCGGCGCTGCGGGCCTCGGGCGCGGGGCTGGTGGTCAACGTCTCCTCCGGCTTCGGCCTGCTCGGGAGCCCCTTCTACGCGACCTACGGGGCGACCAAGGCCGGGATCGCCCACTTCGGGGAGGCTCTGCGCCGGGAGCTCTACGGCGAGGGCGTGCACGTGCTCAACGTCTTCCCCGGGGCCACGGACACCCCGATGATGGACAGCTCCGATGCCCGGACCGAGCACGGCTTCGACTACGAAAGCCCCGAAGAGGTGGCCGCCGCGACGGTGGCGGGCATGATCGGTGGAGAGCTCACCGTGGTGCGCGGAGAGTCCATGACCCAGGCCCTGGAGTTGAACCGGCAGGACCCCGCCGCCCTGGATCGGAAGCTGGCCGAGGGCAAGCACGAGCTGGAGAAGGCCGTGGCTGGCCACTCCAGCCCCTGAACCGGGCGCCGGGTGAAGGGCGCAACGCCGTCCGCAACCGGCGCGCCCCCTAAGTGCGATGGCACACCGCATCGTCTGGGCGGCGGTGCGCCATCGAGGCGAGCAGCACCCAGAAGCACTGAGAAGATCCGCAACGAGAAACGAGGTATACCCATGGCGAGCACCCCGAACCTGATCGTGTTCGACGTCAACGAGACCCTCTCGGACATGTCCCCGCTCGGTGAGGCGTTCGCTCAGGAAGGAGTTGCGGAGGGCCTGGCGCGTACGTGGTTCACCGGGATCCTGCGGGACGGGTTCGCGGTAGCGGCGACCGGCGGCAACGCCGCCTTCGCCGAGATCGCCCAAGACAGCCTCACCCGGCTGCTGAGCGAGCACGGGATCAACGCACCGGAGGAGCCCGTCGAACGGATCATGGGCACCTTCAAGAGCCTGGACGTGCACCCCGACGTGGTGGCCGGGATCAAGGCCCTGGGCCAGGTCGCCGAGCTGATAACCCTCACCAACGGGGCCACGCAGGTCGCCGAGACGCTGCTGAGCCGTGCCGGGCTCCGGGATCACTTCTCCGAGCTGCTCAGCGTGCAGAACGCCCCTGCGTGGAAGCCGGCACGGTCCTCCTACGACTACGCCGCCACCCATCGCGGCACGGACCCGCAGGACATGCTGCTGATCGCGGTGCACCCCTGGGACATCCACGGCGCTCACGAGGCCGGTTTGCGCACCGCCTGGATCAATCGCACCGGGGCCCAGTACCCGGCCTACTTCACCCGTCCCGACCTGGAAGCCGCGGACCTGCCCTCGCTGGCGAACCAGCTCACCGCCGAGGGCAACCAACCCAGAAGACCCACACAACGGAGCCGCTGATCATGCTCGGCCGAGCAGGGCATTGACGGCCGCAGCGACCAGTCGCGGGTGGTCCTCGGGGGTGAAGTGCCTCCCACCCTCGATGCGGACCAGTGCGGTGTCGAGGTCGTCGGCCAGCCATTGACCGTAGGGCAACTTCTGGAACCGGCCGACCACACCCCCACACCACGCGGGCGGGCAGGCTCAGGGCGGGCAGCTGCCCGGCGATGTCCAGGGTGTCCTGCACGTCCTGGGCGCGGACCTGGGCCATCATCGCAGCCGCGGCACCGTGGGTGACGTAGGGCGCCCAGTGCTCGCCCAGGGGCTCCAGCGCTATCCGGTGGTCGTCGTGGCCGCGGTGGATCAGTTGGGCGAAGGTCGGGTACAGCAGGGCCTCGGGGGTGTGCGCCAGGATCGGGGCGACGCGCTGCATGGCCTTCACACTGGGGATGGGCCGGGAGTCGTAGGCCACCGCGTTGGTCAGCACGAGCCCGGCGAACCGGCCGGGGGCACGGGTGGCGGCGATCTGGGCCATCCCACCGCCGAGGTCGCGGCCGACCAGGACCGGCTGCTGCTCCAGTGCTAGGGCGTCCAGCCACTCCAGCAGGTAGCGGGCCTGGGCGGCGAGGCTGAGATCCCGGCCCCGGCCCTCGGGCATGCTCCTGCCGTAGCCGGGCATCTCCCCGGCCAGGGAGCGGCCCGCCACCAGCGGCATGACATGGCGCCACAGCCGTGGGGAGGTCGGAATGCCGTGGACCAGAACTACCAGGGCCCCGGTGCCGTGCTCGAGCCAGCGCACCGTGTGGTCACCGATGCTGCGCTACTGGGCTTCCATGACCGCGTCCTCTCATGCCCGGGATGTCACCCTGCGGCCGATCCTTTCGGGGGTAGCGCCGGCTCCGACCGTGGAAGCGGGTCCTTCACCCCGGTGCGCCTGGTGCACGTTCAGCCTGAACCTAGTCACTCATAAAGACCCGACTACACCGGCACCATGAGAGCATCCGAAAATGGTTCCGCATGAGATGCGAGGGGTATGGATTGACATAAGGCTTGGCTACCGGACACTCCCGGGTTCGCGCCGGGTCAGGGCCCGCACCGCAGGTGTCCTCGTCGACCGGGTGACCTCTGTGTCGTTAAGGCCGGAGAGCCGAGGGGTTTGGCAAGCGGGTGGCGGCGGTGACGAGGAGCGCTGTGCTCAGGATGAGAACCGAGACGCCCAGGGAGAACAGGCCAACGGCGGTGTAGCCGCCGACCTGGTGGGGGTCCAGGAAGAAATAGGGGTACCAACCCACCAGCCGGCCGCGCACAAGGGTGTAGGCCGCCCACAGCACCGGGTACACCATTGAGGCCCACGCGGTCGACACGGCCAGGCGGTGCCGCCCCGGCCCGAACAGAAAATCGGTTACGGCATAGACGGGCAGCACGAAGTGCAGCACCTTCGAGGAGGCGGGAACAAGGAAGAGGTAGCCGAACAAGTTGGCGTTGGCGAGCATGATCGTGAACACGACCCCGGAGACGACCATGTAGGTGGTGGCCAGAGCACGCAGAGCGGTCAGCCACACCGGTTCTTTGTCGTAGAGGGTGTAGTAGACCACCACCAATCCCAGGACAAGGATCAGCAGGATGGTGCTGTGCACGGTGAAATAGCTGAAGAGGTTCGTGCCCAGACAGGTGCGGGTGATGAAGGCGCAGCCGGCGCGCATGGTCAGGGCCCAGATCGCCACGACCAGTGCCACGATGCGTACCAGCAGCACGACCCATCTCATGGTCCCTCTTCTCCGACCGGAGACATGCCCGTGTCGATCCGTTGCAAGACCCCGCGTGCCAGTGACCATCCGCAGCGGTGACCACACCATGGCGCCCGATCCACCCTAGACGGCCAGCGGCATGCTGTGGTCGGCGATGGCTTCGGCAATCCGCACGATATGCGGTGCCGCGCCGTTCCACCGGCGCTTAGGCTGGCGGGAACCAGTGTCCCTGCTACCAGGAGGAGGGTTCGTTGAGGCGCGCGTCATCGACTCCACGGCGGCAGAGCCCTCTATCGCGCCTGCAGGGCGGGTGTCTCCTAGGGGTGCTGTGCGCGGTGCTCATAGGGTGCGCACCATCCGGCGGCAAGGGTTCAACGGGTGTGGGGTCGCAGGCCCCGACCATGACACCCGATCGCGCTACGGTCACCGGGGACGGACGCCTGGTCACCGAGCGGTGGGGAGCCTATGGCAGTCAGGAAGAGGCGTGTGCTGCGGTGGCCGGTGAGGTGCTGACGCTGTCCGTGCTCCCCTCCAGTTTGAGGGTGAGCGAGCGGGTCCAGGACGTGCAACGGGTGGAGGACGAGGTGGCCGAGATGGTGTCCACCGTCCCAGCCGAGCTGGTCGCGGAGTTCGCCCGGATCCAGTTGCTGATCGACTCCTACGGCGAGGACCTCGCCACGGCCCCGGAGGCCACCGCCGATCCCGGCGCCGCGGCTGCCCGGTTCGACGACGAGGGGCTGGAATCGTCTTTGGAGTCCGTTCGGGAATGGTTGGCCGACTCGTGCGCGGAGGGCGCGGACAGCGTGTGACCGGGGAGTCTTCCACGCCGGGCGTCCTCGGTGTTCTCCGGCACGCTCATCGGTGTCTTCGCATCATGGGTGGCGCGGGTCCGTGCCGGCGTTGTCTTGGTGCATGGTGTGCTGCTCCACGCGGTGCACATCGTGCGGGTGCGGGTTGGTGCCGTTGAACTCTTCCAGGAGCACCTGTACGTGGTGTCGGAGAGCGTCGGTCACCGTGGGGTGGGTGGTGCTGCGGTGGACCCGTGCCGCGAGATCCAGCAGAGCGAGCACTACCGACACCTGCTTCAGGGCGTGGGGGCGGATGTGGTCGAAGGGCATGGCCACGATCTCGTCCAGCTCCACGGGGCGGTAGTGGACCCGCGCTGTTCCCTCGGACACGACGGTGTTGGTTGGGGCGGGGCGGGAGACGGCGATCGCGATCCCGGCGGTCAGTTCTTCGATGGCGTTGATCGCGGTGTAGGGGTCGTTGGTGCCCGGGGACAGGGCGCGCACGGCCAGCTCGACGACCTGCTGCTGGGCGAAGCGGACATCCTGGTCGCAGGTGCGGGCGTCAGCGGTGCGCACGCAGCGCCGCACCTGCTCAGCGAGGTCTTCGGCGCGCGCTTCTGGCCATACCCGGGCCAGAGGTTCCGTGGCGAGGAGGTGATCGCCGACCCGGGGGACCAACTCCAGGACAGCGTCCTGGTCGGCGGCCAGGTCCCGGAGGCGTTCGAGGTTGACCTCGACGAGGTAGCCGGTCGTTCCGGCGGGGATCCCGGCCCCGCCGGCATGCGGGGCGCTGGTGCGCGCCGCATCCTCGGGGGGCTCTTCGGGGTGCCACCGGTCGAGGACGTCGTGGAGATCGCGGCGTACCCGGTGCACCAGGGTGTCGACTTGGATGGAGGCGGCGATGTGGTGGATGAACCACACGAGCAGGGCGACGTCGGCCACCGCCAGGGCCACGGCGAGGTTGACGGCCAGGTGCGGGACGAAGGGGGCGGTCAGATCGTCACCGGCCGAGCGGATGGTGCGCAGCACCAGCAGGGCGTAGAGGAACGTGGCCACCAGCACCCCGAGCACGAGCTGGTTGCCGCGGTCGGCCATGAAGTTGCGCACCAGCCTGGGACCGTAGGTGGAACTGGCGGTGGCGACCACGGAGATGGTGATGGAGAAGGCAGTGGCCGCCACCGCGAGCATGGAGGTGCCGATGGCCGCCAACATGGACCGGGACCCGTCGATGCCCACCGCGTACACCCAGGAGACCCAGGGGGAGGACGGGTCGTCCGGTAAGACTCGATCGAGGGCCACCACGGCTTGGGCCAGGAGGAAGGCGGTGAGCAGGCACAGGCTCGGGAGGAACCAGAAGGCCCCGGTTGCCCGGCGCCACCATCCAGCAGGCTGTGTCATCGCCTCAGACTAGAGAACCGTCACCGCCACGGTCCACGGTCGCCCACGGCCCACCTCCCAGGGGCGGTGCTCACGGCCAGCCGCGCCGGGTGGAGCATCAGGCCGATGGAGAACCGCCCGACGCCGGAGAACCGATTGGTGTGGTGCACCTCCGTGACAGCGTTCAGCAGGGCGGTGAGCGGAACCGCCGGCAGGACGCTACCGGGGGTGGAGATCGAGGTCAGCACCCATCCAGCCACCCGGGAAGCGGCCAGCAGGGTCCGGCCGAGGATGCGGAACCGGTGCCGAGCGTGCTCTCCTCGCCCGTGGTCCGTGAGCACGACGCGCAGCCTGTGGGAGTGCGGGGCGGCTGGGTGCAGACCGGCCAGCAGCATGGTCAGGGCCGCAGCGATCCCCACGCTGGCGGTGGGTGGAGGGTTCAAGGGCTTCGATGCGGTTTTTCCTCCTCGACGTTGAGGGCGGGTGATTGCCCACCCGCGGTGGGTTACTGCCGGTTGTCCGGTGCGGTGGGGGAGGGGTGGTCCCGGAGGAAGTAGGCGCCCACGGTGCCGGCCAGGGTGGCGAAGACACCGACGGAGTACACGGCCAGGACCACCTGCAGGACCTTGGAGAAGGGATCGGTGGTGGTGATGCCGCTGCCGGTGACGGTGGCCAGGGCCGCCTCGTAGAGGGCGGTGCCGTAGTCGGTGTGGGATTCGACGGCGTAGAGCAGCTGGCTGGCGGCCAGCACCACCACCACGGTCACCGCCGCCAGCCAGCCGATGCGGCTGGAGAGCAACCGCCCGGCCGATCGGGACCCGCGCACCCCCGCCGAGACGATGCCCCCGGCCCGGGCCAGGCGGCTGAGCCGGGCCAGGCGCACTAGTCGCAGGGCCTGCAGGGCCCGGATGAAGCGCAGGAACGGGAGCAGCAGGAACAGCACCTGCCACCAGTTGCGGCGCCAGAACGCGGTCTGGAACCCGGCGATGTAGGCCCTCAGGAGGAACTCGGCCACGAACACCACCCAGAACACCCAGCCGATGATGCTCAGAGCCTGGCTCCACCCGGGTTCGGTGACCAGCAACTGGCCCAGGACCACGAACAGGAAGACGATCCCGAGGAAGCCCATCGGCCGGTCCAAGCGGGCGGCCAGGGACTCGGCCGCGGCCATTCTCTCCACCGGGGCGTGGGCCGGGCGGCTGCTCACAGCTGCTCCGCCCCGCCCACGTCCTCGAGCGCGGATCCGTTGCCGTACTGGCTGGTGGTGATGACGCTGAGCTTGCCGTTGGTCTCCAGTACCACCGCCTTGACCTGCGCCAGGTCCCCGGTGCCCTGCATCCGCACCGCCTGGCGCAGCTCGGAGACAGTGAGCCGGTTGGCCCGCAGGGCGTCGTGGCGGATCCGGCCATCGGCCAGCAGCAGGGCCGGCTCGGCGGTGAACACGCTTCGGGCTCGCGGCCACCGCGCCGACACCCAGGCCACCAGGAGCTGCAACCCGGCCAGCAGGCCCAGGGCGGTCGCACCTTCGGCGAAGGAGACGTCCGCGCTGAGCAGGATGGTGGCCAGGGTTGAGCCCAGGGAGACGGTCACCACGAAGTCGAAGGCATTGAGCTGCCCCAGGGTCCGTTTGCCCGAGGCCCGCAGGATTACCACCAGGGCGAGGTAGGCGGCCGCCCCGACCAGCAGGATCCGGGCCAGGGCCGGCCAGGAGTCAAACCACATGAGGATCTCCTTCTATCGTGGTCGAGCACGCGACAAGGCAGTGAGGCCTCATGCGGTCGTTTCCTCGTGCTGCTTGCGGTGTGGTCCCCGGCGGGCCAGCCACGCACTCAACGGGGCGGTGGAGAGCCCGTGGACCAGCACCGAGGCGGTGATGGCCATGGTGGTGTAGAGGAAGATCTCGTGGTGGCCGGTGTGGCGCTCGGCCAAGGTGGCGTAGAACAGTGCCGAGACCCCCACCGGCCCGAACCAGCTCAAGAACGCCGTCTCGGGACGGTCGTGCACGGTTTTCAGCAACGGGCGCAGAGCCCACAGCGCCACCAGCCGGCGCACCAGCACCATCACCGGAGCCGACCACCCCAGCTCCATCCACTCCTGGAAGGGCAGAGCCAAGCCGGTCAGGACGAAGATCGGCAGCAGGAAGAAGCGGTTGACCACGTCGTCGACCTTGTCCTCCTGCTCCTCCTCCCACTGCGGGATCACCTGACCGAAGACCGCGGCGGCGACGAACACCGCCAGCACCGCGTCCGTGCCGGCCAGCTTTCCCGCCCCGAGCACGAACAGCCCGAAGGGCACCAGGAACCCCAGGTAGGAGCTCTCCTCCATGAAACCCTTGTTCCGCACGGCCACGAAGAGCTTCCCCAGCAGGTACCCGACCACCGCCCCGAAGAGCCCGGCCCCGAGGACTTCCCACAGCAGCACCTTCGTCAACAGCTCCTGCCACGCCTCACCGGGTGTGGTGAGCAGCAGCACCGGCAGCATGACGAACAGGTAGCCCAGCCCGTCGTTGATCCCGCTCTCGGCCGAGAGATTGTGCCGCACCCGCTCCGGGATCCGCTGCTCGGCCAGCGATCCGGTGACCACCGGGGTGGTCACCACCGGATCGGTGGGAGTGATGATCGCCCCCAGCAGCAGCGCCAGCAGGAACGGCACCCCCAGCAGCCCCCACAGCACCCCGGTGGCGATCACCAGCATCAAGGCCATGCCCGCCCCGATGATCACCGTGATCCACCGCGCGTTGGCCCGCCAGTACCCGTGGGGCAGACGCAGGGCCACCCCGGCCAGGCCCACCCCCAGGGTGAGGCGCGCCGCCTGCTCCAACAGGGTGCCGGTGGGCACCCCGAAGTCCTCGACCCGCACCAACCCCCAGGCGTGGGGGCCGATCAGCACCCCGAAGGCCAGGGCCAGCACGGGACCGGGCAGGCTCGCCCGCTGCAGCACCGAGGAGAACGCCGACAGGGCCAGCACCATCCCGGAGAATAAGGCCAGCACCAGGTTGTTCTCCATGACGGGTTCTCCCTCCTGCGTGCCAGCCGATGATCGGCAACGGGTACGGCCACGGCAGCGGCGAGAACCGGACCCGGCGCAGCCCCCACCGACAGTCCCACAGTAGCCTTATCAATGGTGGGGTCAGCAAATGCCACCGATCACAGCGGCCCAGCGCATCATAGGTGCGCCGCCCCAGCGACAGCTCAACGCCGATCCGAAGGAGAACGTCCATGCAGGTCGTCCTGACAATCCTCGGTGTGGTGATCATCGTGGTCGGACTGCGCGACATGTACCACAGCCTGCTGCACCCCAGCGGCAAAGGACCCATCAGTCATGCGGTGATGCTGGGGGTGTGGAAGGCCTCAAAAGCCACGGGGCACCGTTTCGGCTCCACCGTGGGCCCAGCCGCGATGGTGGCCGTGGTCCTGCTGTGGGTGGCCATGCAGGGCCTGGGATGGGCGCTGGTCTATGCCCCGCACCTGCCCGGCGGTTTCGTCTACTCCTCCGGGATCGATCCGGCCCGCTACAACGTCTTCGTCGAGTCTCTCTACGTCTCCCTCGTCACCCTGGCGACGCTGGGCTTCGGCGACGTGGTGGCCACCGACCCGTGGGTGCGCATGGCCGCCCCGCTGGAGGCCCTGACCGGATTCGCGCTGCTGACCACCGCCCTGACCTGGTTCACCCAGGTCTACCCGCCCCTGTCCCGCGGTCGTTCCCTGGCCCTGGAGCTGAAGGGGCTGGCCGATACCGGCTACGCCGACCAGCTCCCACGGCTGGACCCCGTGGCCGCCGCCGCCGTGCTGCACACCCTGGCCGCTCAGATCACCAAGGCTCGCATCGACTTCACCCAGCACACCGAGAGCTACTTCTTCCAAGAAGAAGACCCTGACCTGTCCCTGGCCCGGCACCTGCCTTACGCCCTCACCCTGCGCGATGTCGCTGCCGCCAGCCCTGCTCCGGAACTGCAGGCCGGCGCTGGGGTGCTCGACCGAGCACTGGAGCAACTCGGCACCAAACTGCGCGAAGACTTTGTGGACGCCGGCTCAGACCTGCAGGAGGTATTCACCTCCTACGCCACCGACCACGCCCGCACTCCTCGTACCTGAGTCGGGACCGGCACCTGCGACCAGCCGCAGGTTGGCTGCGCACCGGTCAGACCTGATCGCGATCGGCATGGGCGCCTGACCGGCCGGAGCTGCAGGATCGGTCCGGGGCGCGGATGTGGTCCTCTCGCCGCTGATCTTTTCAGGTCGCCCCGATTCTCCTCAAGGCCCCAAGCTACGATCACTAAGGGATACGGCAAGGGTTCTCGGCGCGGGACACGATGAGTGAAGCACCGTGGAAGAAGAACGCCGCACTGACGCTAGGGATACTGGTCAGACTGACCCGCCGGTTGGCGAGGATCGAGGCTACGGTAGCGCCGAACTGCCATGGGTTAGTGCAGTGGTCGATTGAGTCAGAACATAACCCGCACCGTGTCGAGAGCGAGCCTTGCATATGGCCGGCTACCAGCCGGTTCTCGCGAGAGCGACGGTGCAAGTGCAGGGGGCTGTGCGGGTCTGCTGCAGATGATGCGGGGACATGACAGCACGACGGTGCGCGGCAGATAGCGGCGGGACACCACCGCCCCGTCCACGAGGGCGGCGAAAACGGCGGGGGAGTCGAAGCGGGGGAAGCACACCCGGTCGATGCTGCCCTCCCGGAACACCAGCGGGCCGGTGTGCAACTCCGACAGTAGGGCGTAGTCCTCCAGCCGGGTGGAAACGGGTGCGGTTGAGTCGGTGTCCATGCGGTCATTGGATCAAGGGGCCCCTGGCGACACCTAGAGGTGGGCGGCGTAGCGTGCTGATATGGAGACCACCAGCGCGGGAAGCAGCAACGCGGAGAACACCGGCACGGAGAGCATCGGGACCCTCGTCGTCCTGGGTGCCACTGGAGATCTGACTTCCCGGTTGCTGTTGCCCGGACTGGGGCGGTTGCTCACCGATCAGCCTCAGCGGCGGCTCCGGGTGATCGGCGCCGATCTCGCCCCGCGTGACAGCCGGCAATGGGCAGAGACCGTGCGCGCGGCCTTCAGATCCGTCGATGCCACCGGTCCGGGTGTGAATCACGCCCTGGCTCATGCCGAGTACCTGGTCACCGACGCGTCGTCGGCCGAGGACCTGCAGCAGGTGCTGGCCTCAGCCGCGGGCATCCCGGCGTTGTACTTTGCCCTGCCACCGGCGGTGACGGCCCAGGCCATTGACGCGCTGCACCGGGTGGCGCTGCCGCAAGGCACCGTGCTCGCCCTGGAAAAGCCTTTCGGCGTGGACCGGGCCAGTGCGGCTGCGCTCAACCGGCGACTGCTCTCGCTGGTTGACGAGGATCAGGTCTTTCGAGTGGACCACTTCCTGGGCAAGTCCACGGTGCTCAACATCCTCGGATTGCGCTTCGCCAACTACCTGTTCGAACCGTTGCTCAACCGCGATCACGTCGCGAAGGTCGAGATCGTCTACGAGGAGCAACTGGGGTTGGAGGATCGCGCCGGCTACTACGACCGGGCCGGGGCGATGGTCGACATGATCCAGTCCCACCTGCTGCAGGTCATGGCCTTGATTACCATGGACGCCCCGCAGTCGGTGCACGCCACCGATCTGCGCGCGGCCACGACCGAGGCCCTGCGCGCGGTCCACCCCTTCGGCGGCGATGCCGTAGCGGCCGGCCACCGGGCGCGGTATACCGCCGGATCAGTCGATGGCCGTAGCCTTCCTTCCTACACCGACGAGCACGGGGTGGACCCGGACCGGGGTACCGAGACTCTGGCCGAGGTGACCCTGGAGTCGACCACGTGGCGGTGGTCCGGGGTGCCGTTCGTGCTGCGCTCGGGCAAGGCCCTAGGAGTCGCCCGGAGGGAGATCGCCATCGCCTTCCGTGAGGTCCCGCACCTGCCTACCGGCCTGGAGGGCCATCTCGAGCCGACGGTGCTGCGCATCTGCCTGAAACCCGACGCGATGGTGCTGGAGCTCAACGTCAATGGCCCCGGCGATCCCTTCGTCCTGGACCGCGGCCGGCTCACCGCCGACTTCGGCGCCGGCCGGTTGAACCCCTACGGGGAGGTCCTGCACGGAATCCTGGAGCGGGACCCCTCCCTGTCCCTCTCCGGAGAAGCCGCCGAGCACGCCTGGCGGGTCGTCGACCAGATCCGGGCCGCCTGGCAGTCCGGGCAGGTGCCCCTGGAGGAATACGCCGCCGGCTCCTCCGGGCTGCTGAACTGGCAGGCCTGAGACCACACAACCGCCACTCCCGGGACTTCGCGCGGGCCACTGACACTGAATCACTGCCACCAGGACCCCGCGGATCAGGACGCCGCGATCCTGGCTGATCTGATCGGGCCTTGATCGACTTCTCGCCAGGGGCTCTCTCATGGGCCTCGGGGACCGGTTCGTACACGGGTCGGAGCGGAGCGCTGGGGCCGGCCACTCTGTTGCCCACCGCAGCACCACGGCATGATGAGACACGAAGGACTGGTCGGCTGGTCAGGGGGTGATCCTCGAAGCCGCGCCGGGCGTGCAGCAACCAGTGATCGACAGCAGTGGGCGAGACGAAGGGTAGGGGCCACCATGCAGATGGGACTGGTAGGACTGGGCAAGATGGGTGGGAACATGCGCGAACGCCTGCGTGAGGCCGGGCACACCATCATCGGCTACGACACCAACCCGGAGCTCTCCGACACCGAAAGTCTTGAGGCGATGGTGGCCCAGATCGACCGTGAGCCCCAAGTTGTGTGGGTCATGGTCCCGGACCGGGTGGTGGACCCGGTGATCGAAGAACTGGCCGGGCTGCTGGGGGCCGGCGATGTCATCATCGACGGCGGCAACTCCCGCTGGATCCACGACACCCCTCGGGCGAAGAAGCTGGCCGAGAAGGGCATCGAGTACCTCGACTGCGGGGTCTCCGGCGGGGTGTGGGGCATCACCCAGGGCTACGCCCTGATGGTCGGCGGGGACGAGGAAACCGTAGCGAAGGTCCAGCCGATCTTCGATTCCCTCAAGCCCGCTGGGGAGTTCGGGTTCGTGCACGCCGGGGAGCACGGGGCAGGCCATTTCGCGAAGATGGTCCACAACGGCATCGAGTACGCCATCATGCAGGCCTACGCCGAAGGCTGGGAGCTGCTCGAGGCCGCCGGTCATGTCACGTCGGTGCGGGAGACCTTCAACTCCTGGCGTGAAGGCTCGGTCATCAAGTCCTGGTTGCTGGATCTGGCCGTCAACGCCCTGAATGAGGACGAGCACCTCGACCGGTTAGCCGGATACGCCGAGGACTCCGGGGAGGGCCGGTGGACCGTGGAAGCCGCCCTGGATCTGGCGGTCCCGGTCCCGGCCGTCTCCAACGCTCTGTTCGCCCGCTTCGCCTCACGCCAGGACGAAGCCCCCGCGATGAAGATGATCGCGGCGATGCGCCAACAGTTCGGTGGCCATGCCGTCAAGGACGTCGCGGCCGGGCCCGAGCACGTCGAGGCCGGCCCCGGTGAGGACCCGGCCCACCCCTCCGACCAGTAGAGCCGCACCAACCACCCCTGCGGAGACCGGGAACACTGAGCGCGGCTGACGCCCGGTCGTCGATGGAACCGCCGTAGGATCTCCCCACGATGAAAGTGTCCGCCTCGTGAATCAGCACGTCAGAGCGGCTTTACATATGTCCAACTACCGGACATCTCCACGAGGGTGAGGTTGTGATGGGGGTCTTCTGAGAGCCCGTAGAACAGCTGAAGCTGCAATGTGTTCCTTCTCCTGCCATGACGACGCCTTCCGCCAGATGTGGCAACCATGACGAGAAACCGCGTAGGGAGGATGCTGGGCTGTAGGCGGTCACATCGATCACGAGGAGTCACCAGAATGACAGCAGACCAGCAAGGCGCCACCTCTCAGGAGCGGCCCCCGGGAGGGAGTCTGCTCACCGTGCTGGTGGCTTTGGGCGCGAACTTCCTCGTCGCCGCCGCCAAGACCATCACCGCCGTGATCACCGGGTCAGCCGCGATGGTGGCCGAGGCCGCCCACTCCTGGGCCGACACCGGCAATGAGGTCTTCCTCCTGGTCGCCGAGCGCCGCTCCGCCCGGCCCCGCGACCGCAGCCACCCGCGCGGCTACGGGCGGGAGGGATACGTGTGGTCGATGTTCGCCGCTTTCGGACTGTTCATCGCCGGCTCGGTGGTCTCCATCACCCACGGGGTGCAGGAGCTGGGCGCGGAGCAGACCGAGGCCGACTACCTGCCCGCCTACGTCGTGCTCGCGGTGTCCTTCGTCCTGGAAGGGGTGTCCTTCGCCCAAGCTCTGCGGCAGACCCGCGGCCTGGCCGGTGAACTGGGGCTGCACCCGCTGCGCTTCATCCAGCGCACCTCCGATCCCACCCTGCGCGCCGTCTTCGTGGAAGACGCGGTCGCCCTGATCGGCATCGTGGTGGCCGCCGCGGCGATGGCCGCCCACCAGCTCACCGGCAACCCCGTCTGGGACGCGGCCGGCTCCATCGTGGTCGGTGTGCTGCTGGGCGTGGTCGCCGTCTTCCTCATCGTCCGCAACAAGGACTTCCTCACCGGGCAGCCCACCGACCCGTGGCTGCACGAGCGGTTGCTGGCGGCCATCCTGACGGACCCGGAAGTCCAGCGGGTGACCTACTTGCACACCGAGTTCGTCGGCGCCCGCAAGGTGTTCCTCGTCGCGGCCGTGGACCTCACCGGTGACGACGCCGAACACCATCTCGCCGCCCGGCTGCGCACCGTCGAGGCGCGCCTGGAGGAGCACGAGCTCATCGAGGACGCTGTCCTGACCCTTTCTCTGCCCCAGGCCCCCGCCCTACGACTCCGCACTTCTGCGACCCAGCACGATTCCTCAACCACCACGTCCAGCGACCGGACACCCTGACCCCGGCCCCGAACTGCTGCCCGGCCGGGGACCATCGGAACCGCAAGGTCGTGGAACGCCGCTGCTGCCATATCGAGTCATGGCGATGCCCTCACCCGCTGTGTCAAGCACACGTTGGTACGCGGGCACCCGCGAGCTCCCTTCATGCCGCTCCACGAGAAAGCCGACTCATCCGTCACCTGATCGTGCTTCCATTCCCTGTGGGATCGAGCAGGAGCAGCGCCCGGACGTTCTGACCGTCATCGGCTGGCGTGAGGGCGAAGCCAAAGCGGCGCAGCACGGCCAGGGCACCCCCGTTGGAGACGGTGGTCTCTGCCCGCACCGCAGACACCCCGAGTGAGTCGGCCTGACGCAGAGCTGCGGCCGTGGCTGCTCGTCCAACGCCGCGACCACGGGCACCTCGAGTCAGCCATATGCCCATCTCCAGGACGCCGGGCTCATCGGTGTGCTTGAGGCGCACCGAACCCACGACCAGCTCGCCGACGACCACGGCCCAGGTTGCCTCTCCAGACGGCCCGGCCAGTCCAGCCCTACGGACACGGTGGAAGTTCCGTAGCCACGCGACTCGCTCCGATGTCCAAGCTCGGCCGGCCGTCAGCGGCGGAGTCACCTCGTCAGCCGTGGCGTCCGTGGTCGCGGCACGAACGAGCTGCGCCAGTACGGTGTCATCCACGGCGACCAGCACAACAGGGGAGGCTTGTTCCGCGGCCACGGCAACAAGCCTACGCAACGCACCGCGTGCCTCGACCCATCCGCGGGCCGCGTTCTACCGCTCGATCCCCGGGTGGAGTGTCCGCAGAGAGGTATCCAACGTCTTCGGGAGATGCACGAAGCAACCTCTGCCGACTGGCGCGGGAACATCAGCCGGCGACGTCGATGAGGGCACGCGTTGCGCGTTGACGCGTCCGCTCGATCAGTGCATCTCCCCCCTCCGTGTCGCCGGCTGCCCGTACCTTGAATGCACGAGCAGCCGCCACTTCACATATGGCCGATGAGAGGCATCCGGTGAGCTCATCGGGATGGTCCCAGCGGTGGAACCGGCCTCGCCCGAGATCCACAGGGCCGTGCTGCAGGAGGGGTTCCTGTTCCGGGAATCGATGGTTCCTGGAGTTCAACCCCGCCGCCGTGCTGGGCAGCCAGGCATCGTGGGCCGGCCAGACGTAGGCCTGGTCCTGGATCATGATGTGGTGAGGTATGCGGCGGTCGGTGAGTTGCCCGTGGAGGTCAGCCGCCAGGGTGATCATGGACTCCGGCAAGGGGTCGATCAGATAGGCCCCGACGTCGTCCCGGGTTTCGGTCCAAATGCCCAAGCCCTTGCCGTCGCGGCCGATCACGTCGACGTCATCGGGCACCTCCTCCCGGGCGGCCATGAACTCCTCGACCGAGGACACCGAGTTGGTGTCCACGCCGCGGTAGCCCACCAGGCTCGTGCGGTGGGTGCCATAGCCCGGGGCGGTTTCCCAACGGTCGGTGACCGCGCGGGCGTCGTCGGTCCCCAGCCGGGCGTCGGGCAGCAACGACAAGGGACCTTCGGCTGTTTCCAGCCGGTCCTCTGCAGAAGTGACGACCACGGACCAGGTGCTCGGGTCGATCGGGAACCCCGGCCGGGTGGAACCATCGGAGGGGCCGATGCGGTGACCGTGTTCCACCGGCCGGTCGTGGTCGGTGATGAGCTGATGGATCTCCGGCAGCAGCTCCAACAGACGGGCTAGGCTGATGTTCTCGTCGAGCTCCAGGTGCAGGACACCGGTGGAGGGGGGCCAGTCCCCGCGCAACGTGCGGTGGTGGAAGACCGGTGTTCCGATCTCCAGGATGGCCCGATCGATGCCTTCGAGGCGCCCGATCTGCCGTTCCACGCGTGTCAGGTGCCGCCACCAGGGGTCCAGAGAAGCGGTCACGCTGATCAGCGAGACCAGATACCAGACCCCGGCCGCGACCAACGCGATGAGAAGCACCAGCACCACCCACGGAGCGCGCGAGGGGGTGGGGCGGTGCGCTGGTGCGTCGGTGGGGGAGGGCGCCGTCACACCAGAGGCCCCCAAAGCAGCAGGACATGGGCGCCGCCACGACTCGGATGAGGCCTGGGTCCCTGCCGTTCTTCGAGCGGTCCGGCCTGGTACGCGGACCGACGCACTCCATGCCCGAAAGGGTTCTGAGGCGACACCACAGGTTCTGCGCGCCGGATCCCGCGGGTCAGGCGTGGCAGCTGTGGATCGGGTACGCGCTGCGACGGGAGATGTGGGGGCGTGGCCTGGCGACCGAGGTGGTCACTGAGCTCGTCCGTGTCGGTGAGGAGCTGGGTCTGCCGGTCTGGGCGGAGACGTTCGCGGGAAACATCGCCTCGCAGCGGGTGCTCGAGAAGGCGGGGCTGGAGCTCGTGGACGAGGTCGTGGCCGCGGGCCGGCTGTGCCGGATCTTCCGCTCGAGGCGGTGAACGTCGTCGGCGCGTGACGGAGCAGCCTCGTCCCGGTCAGCGGTGATCTGTGATCGCCAGGCGCCGGCGCGGTCGCCGTGCTGGCGCACGTACCCCCTGATGCCGGCCGTCACGTCATTGCGTACCCCCCAGCAGAAGATCAACAGCGACGTCACGAACACGACCACTGGGAAGAGGAGAGCCAGCAGGAGCAGGCCCCAGTTGTCGAAAGCGGGGTTGACCCCGGCTACGGCCAGGGAGGTGAGGGTGATGGCGGACCTCCTGGCTCGGGGCGTTCCACGCTACGGAGTTACGGCTGATCCTCAAGGGCCGTGCCGGCCCCTGCGTGTCGGACATCCGTGAGTGGGGACGACGGGACCAACAGGAGGCAGAGCCATGAGGGGTCGGACCAGGAGGGTGAAGCGACCGACAGCGGTGAGGTCGACGTGTCTGATCCTCACTGAGTGGCCGAGGCCGGAGAATGCGAAGTATGAGAACCCTCATCGTGACCGCGCACCCGGATCCCGATTCACTGACTCACCACGCCGCCGGACGGCTGCAAGAGCTGCTCGGCGCCGAGGAAGCAGTCATCGCCCATCTTGGCCAGGAGGATTTCGACCCGCGCTTCAGCGGCGGGGACCGCGCCGCCTACCTGACCCGGGGCCGCCCGGAGGCTGCCGTGACCGCTGAGCAGGAGCGGATCGACGAGGCCACCGACCTCGTGCTCGTCTTTCCCGTCTACTGGTGGTCCATGCCGGGGCTGCTGAAGGGATGGATCGACCGGGTCTTCATCGCCGGGTGGGCCTTCGACTTCGACGAGGAGGATCGCGTCGTGCCGGGACTGCAGCGCTTGACGATGCATCTGCTGCCCATCTCCGGGACCGCCGCGCAGTCCTTCGCCCGCCACGGTTATGCCCAGTCGTTCAGCACGCAGATCGAGCACGGCATCATCGACTTCTGCGGTATCCAGCGCGGAGTCACCGCTTTCGTCCACGACTCCGAGTCCGACGACCGGGAGGCGGTCGCCGGCGCCGTGGAGACCGCGACCGCCACGATCGCCTCCGCGATCTCCAGCGGCACCCACGCTGCTGCCCCGTCCGGTCGACGCCAGGGGAGCTGCGCAAGCAGGGCCATCTGAAGTGCCTGCCCCGGTCGTGCCTGTTGTGCTGGACGAGGCGGCGCTCGTTGCACACTGCACGCCCAGCGACAGCGGTGTTGTGGCGATGGGCGTAGAGCTGCCCAAGGACACCGGCGGGAACCGTGCAGGCGCCCGAAGGGTAGATCACGGTGTCAGCCCCTGTGCCGGCCTTTGCTGCCGGACTCAGTCCAGGGCCACGCGTAGCCTTCCCCAGCGTGCTGCCCTACGACACATGAGCGTCCTGTACGACGCGGCACCGGTCAACGCAGTCGCAGTAGAGGTCGACTGAGTGACTCACTCGCCCCGACCGTGCACCGGTCTGGCGTGCGCCGGGGGTTCTCCGACCTCGTGGACGGTATGGCCGGCACAAGCCGTCGTGGTGACGCTGGCCCGCTCGATGCGTGAGACGGTGAACCATCGCATCGCGCTGCGCAGTCGGCACCACCCCACGAGGTACCACTGGCCGTTCGTGGAGGCGAACAGCACGGGTTCGACGTCGCGGGTGGTCGTCGTCCCGTTCCCCGATGTGTAGCGGATACGGACGACTCGCTGCTCGGCCATCGCCTCCTCCAGCGCCGACCTGATGGCCCGCGACGAGGAGTGAGGCGCGTTGACCCAGACGCGGCCGGCCAGCTCGTCGGCTGTGGCCCGGGTTCTGGGATCCAGGACGTCCAGGATCTTGTGGATCCCGGCTGCGGCCGCATCGGCGTAAGGGGCATCGGCGGCAGCGGACACGGCCGCCAGGAGCGCCACGGCCTGCGCCGGCGACAGGCTGACGGGCGGCAGGGACGCGCCGACGGCCAATCCGTAGCCGCCACCCGGGCCCGGGCGCGACCAGACGGGCGCGCCGCTGTTCTCCAGCGCAGCGAGGTCCCGCTTGACCGTGCGCACGGACACGCCGAACTCCCTCGCCAGCCGCTCGGCGGAGCAGCCCCGCGACCCGTTACGGCGCAGCATCTCCGACAGGGCATGAAGTCGTTCTGCGCGCTTCACCGTTCAGCCCGCCGCCAATTCATGACACAAATAGTGACACACACCTGTCCGCGGCACCTCGGAAGGTGGACCCATGACAACGACGACGAGCTCTCCGACGATCCTTCTCATTCCCGGTCACTGGCTGGGCGCCTGGGCGTGGGAGGACGTCCTCGAACACCTCACCACCGACCGCACCCGCGCAGTCGCGTTGACGCTGCCCGGTCTGGACGAGGACGATCCCGCGCGTGCGCAGAGGACCCTCGACGATCAGGTCGCAGCGATCCTGGACCGCATCGCCGGACTTGGAGCCTCCGACGACGGGCCCGTGACGCTGGTGGCGCACAGCGGGGCCAACGCCCCCGTCTGCCTCGTCCTCGACCGGCACCCTGAGCTGGTCCGTCGGATGGTGTGGGTCGACTCCGGCCCCATGGCCACGGGCAGCGCCTTCGCCCCGGACCTCCCGGAGGATGTGGGAGAGCTTCCGCTGCCGGGCTTCGACGCCCTCGCGCAGCAGGCGAGCCTCGAGGGCCTCAGCGCCGAGGTGCTCGAGCGTTTTCGCACCCGCGCCGTGCCCGAGCCGGGTCCCGTGCTGCGCCAGCCCGTCGAGCTCACCAACGACGCCCGCCACAAGGTACCCACCACCCTGGTGTGCTGCTCGATCCCGAGCGCGCAGGTGCTGGAGTTGGCCCGAGCACGCCATCCCATGTTCGCCGACGTCGCGAACCTCGCACACCTCGACGTCATCGACCTCCCGACCGGGCACTGGCCCATGTGGAGCCGTCCCCGCGACCTCGCCGAGGTCATCCGGTCGCAGGCCTTTCGAACCACCTGAGCCGCACCCGCCGCTTGGAAGGGGTCCGCCGAGTCCGGCCGGCCCCTTCTTCCGTGCCCGAGGCGACCCCTGAAATCCCGACGCTGCTCGCACAACATCCGGCGTGACCTTCGAGCCGAGCTGGGCAAGGCCGAAGCACTGCACCTGTGGCTCATGACCGGACACCGCCCACGGGAAGGACATGGTCGATGGGGTTCTCTGTCGGCCCGTGGATCAGGAACCCCTCGCCGGTCAGCCGGGTGGGCTAGCGTGGGGATATGGCCTCGGCGGACACAAAGCCTCAACCCCCCAACAACCCGTTGCTGGTGCTGGGAAAGATCAGTGCCATCCTGGACGCGTTCACGTTGACGCGTCCGACCCTGACGTTGGGGGAGATCCGGGAGGCGACGGGGATGCCCACCTCGACGGTGCAGCGGCTGGTGACGAATCTCGTGGCCCAGGGCTTCCTCGATCGGGAGGAGGACTCGTTCCGGGTCGGGATGAAGATGGCCTATTGGGCCGCTCCGGCCACGCGCGGGGTGGAGATGCTGGACCTGTTCATCCCGCTGTTGAAGGAGTTGCGGGACCTCACCGGTGAGACGGTCGCCTTCTTCCAGGCCGAGCAGGACTACCGGGTGTGCGTGGCGATGGCCGAGACCCGTCATGCCCTGCGCCGGGAGATGCACGTGGGCCGGATCCTGCCTCTGCACGCCGGCTCGGCCAGTCACGTGCTACTGGCGTGGCGGCCGGAGCTGCTGCAGAGGATCCTGCGGTCACCGCTGGAGCCGCTGACGGAGTTCACCATCACGAGTTCGGAGGAGCTGGAGTCGGCGGTGCGTCGGACCCGGCGGGACGGTTTCTCCATCACGGTCGGTGAGCGTGATGACGGGGCCTCGGGGCTGTCGGCCCCGGTGTTCGATGCCTCCGGTGGTCTGGTGGGGGCGGTGACGATCAGCGGCCCCACCCTGCGGATGCCGCGATCGGTGTGCGAGGGATGGGTGGAGGAGCTGCTGTCGACGGCGGAGCGGATGACCCGGCTGCTGGGGGGCCGGTTCCCGGACGAGGCGCGGTCCTAGCCGGCCTGCGTGGGGTCGGTGCGGAGTCTGCGGCACCGGCCCGGCTCCGAAGCCGGAACGCGAGTGGCTCCACTGCAGCAGTGCGACTCGCCCCGGGCGGGGCGTTGGTGGTGCACGAGTTCGTGGCCGATGAGCGCGACAGTCCCGGCCGACGGTGCCCTAGCGGTGGTCCAGCTGCGGTTCCCAGGGGGCGCTGGGTCCGACGAAGCTGGTAGTCGTCGGCGCACAGCATTCTGCGTTCCCCGGTGGCGGTGGCGCGGATCCACACGACCTTGAGTTCGGGCATGGTGGCCAGGACGATGCCGGTGTAGGCCGGGAAGCCGAATCGGCGGACCTCGAGGCGGTCGCCTCGCTGCAGGGTGGAGACATCGATGAGGGGGTGTAGGTCAGCTGGCATGGCCCTCGGTCCTTTCTGATGTGGTGGGTGCAGTCAGGGACCATGTGGGAGGGCCCCCGAGCTCGGTGTCTTCCAGGAGTGTGCGGTCCCAGGCAGCCCGGGGCGGCCATGCTGGTGGCTGCTGCCGCCGAGCGGATCCAGCCGACCCGGCCGGCGTCGACTGCCGGTGGACGACGTGGGGCGGGTGCCGACCGGGGGCCATGGCGCCCAGCGGCCGCAGCCGCGAATCGTCAGCAGGGTCGGCGTGGACCGCCACCGACCCCGTTTCTTCTGGCAGCCGCAGCACCGGATCGGGGATCGGGGTGGTCACCAGGAACCGTGGGCGCGTGCTCAGCTCACCCGGTCACAGGCCGGGGTGGTCTCGGCGGGGATGACCCATGCGAAGGCCGCGGCGTTGGAGCGGGCGCCCTGGGCGGCCTTGGAGCGGTTGGGCTCGCCCAGCTCCTCGAGCAGGCCCTCGGAGAGCTCGACGAGGTCACCGAGCACCCCGGGGGTCAGCCACGGGGGCTGGGTGGCGAAGAGGATGTCCTCGCTGGCGGTGTTGCCGCTGGCCCCGGGGGCGAAGGGGCACCCACCGAGCCCGCCCAGGGCGCCGTCGACCATGGTGGCTCCGGCGGTGATGGCGGCCAGGGTGTTGGCCACCCCCAGTCCCCAGGTGTCGTGGCCGTGGAAGACGATCCGGCGGGGCGGGGTCTCCTCCCGGACCCGGGTGATCAGTTCGGTGACCTGGGCGGGGACGGCCTGGCCGAGGGTGTCGCAGATGACGATGTCCTCGGTCCCCTCGGCGCGGGGGTCGTTGGCGATGGCCAGCACCCGTTCCGGGTCCACGGGGCCTTCGAAGGGGCAGGTGAAGGAGGTGGCCAGGCACAGCTGGATCCGCCCGCCGACCTCCCGGGTGAGCTGTACGGCCTCGGGCAGGGCGGCGAGGCTGGCCTCGGTGGTGCGGCCGATGTTGGCCTGGTTGTGGGAGTCGGTGACGGAGAAGCAGTACTGGAAGTTCCGGGCACCGGCCTCGGCGGCCCGGGTGATGTGGCGGGGGGTGGCCACCCAGATCCAGCACTTCTCCAGTTCCTCCGGGGTCAGGGCGGCGACGACCTCCAGGGTGTTGGCCATCGGCGGGACCAGGTCCGGGCGGGCCATCGAGCCGAGTTCGATGGCCGGCACGCCCAGACGGATCAGCGCCCGGACGACCTCGACCTTCTTCTCGGTGGACAGGACCTTGCCGGTGAGCTGCAGGCCGTCGCGCAGGGTGACGTCGCGCAGCTCGGCGCGGGGTTCCAGGGTGTGGTTCATGCGGGCAGGTTCTCCTTGGCGGTGGTGGCGGCGGTGGTGGCGGTGGCGGCGGCGATCTGGTCCTCGGTGAGGTGCAGCAGGCCGGCGAGGACCTCGTGGGTGTGCTCCCCGAGGTCGGGGCCGAGGTGGTGGATGGGCAGGGACTGCTCCCCGATCACCGGGACGATGCCGGGGAACCCGACGTCGGTGAGGATCTCCTCGCCGGTGGAGACGTCGAAGCGCTGGATCATGTTGCGGGCGGCGTACTGGGCGTCGGCGCTGATGTCGGCGGCGGTGTAGATGGGGCCGGCCGGCACCCCGGCCGCGCCCAGGGCCTCCAGCGCTTCGGCGGAGGTCCGCCCAGCCGCCCAGTCGCCGATGGCGGCATCCAGCTCCTCGCGGCGGGTCCAGCGGTCGGCGTTGGTCTGCAGTCCCGGGTCGGTGCCGAGATCGGGGCGGCCGATGGTGTCCATGTAGCGCTGGTAGATGGAGTCCCCGTTGCCGGCCACCACGATGCTGGCGCCGTCGGCGCAGATGTAGGCGTTGGACGGGGCGATGCCCTCCATCCGCCCGCCTGTCCGCTCCCGGACGATCCCGTAGGCACTGTAGTCCGGGATGAGGGACTCCATCATGGAGAACATCGCCTCGTGCAGGGCCACGTCGATGACCCGTTCCTGCAGGGGCGCGCCGTCGGCACCGGTGCGGGTCAGGGCCTCGCGCTGGTAGAGGCTCATCACCACCCCGAAGGCGGCGTAGAGCCCGGCGATGGAGTCCCCGATCGACACCCCCACCCGCACCGGGGCCCGGTCGGGGTCTCCGACGAGGTTGCGGAACCCGCTGTAGGCCTCGGCCACGGCGGCGAACCCGGGCCGGGGGGCCAGCGGGCCGGTCTGGCCGAAGGCGGAGATGCGGCTGATCACCAGCCCCGGGTTGATCTCGTTGAGGACCTCGGGGCCCAGGCCCCACTTCTCCAGGGTGCCGGGGCGGAAGTTCTCCAGCAGCACGTCGCACTCGGCGACCAGGTCCTTCACGGCCTCCCGGCCGGCGGCGGAGCGCAGGTCCAGGACCACGGACTTCTTGTTGCGGTTGATCGTGCGGAACAGCATCGAGGTGGTGCCCTGGTAGAGGCGCCAGTTGCGCAGCTCGTCGCCGGTGCCGGGGCGTTCGACCTTGATGACCTCGGCCCCGAAATCGGCCAGCAGGCGCCCTGCGGTGGGAGCAGCGATGTAGTTGCCCAGTTCCAGGACGCGGATTCCGGCCAGGGGCTGGGGCGTGGTGTCGGTCATGGGGTTCTCGTCCTCTTTCGTGTGCGCGTCAGCGGTGGGCCGGCAGGTGACCGCTGCAGGTGGGTGTCGGGATCGCGGGACGGCTCAGATGAACAGCCCCAGCACCAGGGTGCAGCCCAGGGCCACCACCGAGGCGACCGAGACGCCCAGGGAGCAGGACTTCAGGGTGCCCTTGGTGGTCTGGCCCAGCATCGACTGCAGCAGCCAGAAGGTGTTGGAGGTGACGTGGACCAGGAACAGGGACCCCGCCCCGGCGGCCAGGGCGATCAGCACCGGATCCAGGCCGATCTGCGGGGCGACCGGAGCCAGCAGACCCGCGGCGGTGATCGCCGAGATCGACACCGAGCCCACGGCGATGTGCAGCACCGCGGCGATGGCCCACACCGTCAGCAGCGGGGCGAAGGACCCGGCGGTGAAGTACTTCCCCAGGATGTCACCCATGCCGCTGGCGGCCACCACGGCGGCCAGGGACCCACCGGCGCCGGTGAGGATGAGGATCTGCCCGGACTCGCGGAACCCGTCGACCACCGCCCCTTCGACCCGCTTGCGCCCGATGGTGTATCGGCCCACGACGCTGGTGCCCAGCAGCCCGATGAGCAGGGCGATCACCGGGGAGGCCAGGAACTCCATCACCGGGCTGGACAGCCCGACCATCTCCAGGATCGCACCGGAGGCGATCAGCACCAGGGCCAGCAGCATCGGGGCGAACAGCAGGATGAGGCTCGGCTCCTTGGGCCGGCGTGCGGTGGTCTGGTGCACCTGGTAGGGCAGCAGACCCACCCGGGTGCCGTGACCGTCGACCAGGCCGGTCTCGGCGTCGGCCGGGACGGAAGCCACCGAGGCACCACCGGAGGAAGGAACGGTCTCTGCCTCTTCCCCCGGCAGCTGCTGTTCGTCCTGGCCTGTCTTCCACAGCCCGTGGGTGAGCAGGAAGTTCATGATCGCAATGGAGATCACGATGGTCGGGACGATGACGATCAACCCGAAGATCAGCATCTTGCCCAGCGGCACGCTCAGCAGCCCGGCCAGGGCCAGGGTCGCCACCCCGGGGACCATCAGCACGATGCCGCACTCGAGGCTGATCGCCAGAGCCGTGGCCATCTTCGCGGTGCCGTACTTGCCCAGCGCCGGCGCCATCCGCCGGGCCAGCGGGGCGCTCATCACCAGCAGCACGTCCAGGAAGATCGACTGCAGCATCGTCCCGATCGTCAGCCCCAGGGCATAGGGCACCCCACGGGGACCGAAGACCCGCAGGAGGTTGTCCACCAGGCGCCGGATCGCGCCCATCTCGTTGAGGATCGAGCCCATCAGCACGCCCCAGGCGATCAACAGGCCCACCTCGAGCATGATGTCGCCGAAACCCTTCATCACCGTCTCGGTCGTCGCCGTCGCCCCCATTCCGGTGGCCAGGCCCAGGGCCGCTGCCCCGATCACCAGGGACACCACCGGGTTGATGCGCAGTTTCACGATCATGAGCACGATCGCCAGGATCACCACCGCGGTGATCGTCAGAACCAGCCAGTCGGCCATGGGAGCTCCACCTTTTCCTTCAGGACGCCGGTACATCTCCGATGTGCCCTGCATCACTCAGCGTATGGCTCATAATGTAAGTTAGAAACCATATTGTGGGCAAGAGCTAGGTGTGTGGAGTTCGGCGTCTTGCTGGTGAACGGTGATGGTGGCCGCTGTGTGGTCGCCATGGCTGTGCGCCCTCGACGTCAAGAGTCCCGACTTACGGCGCAGGTCCGGGACGTGGCGACAAGTCGCTCATGCAGCCTGCAGCGTTGTGAGGTGGAAGCCGCCGTCACGCCCCTGAATCCGGCCGAAGATCGCTGCAGGGCATCGAGTGCGATGACCGTTGACCGCCCTGCGCTCTCCGTGCGGCCCGCTGCCGCACATGGCCAGCCAGAACGAGGATGCCGTGGACGTTCCTCCTCGCGAGGAACGTCTGCTCGGGGTGGCGATCAGCCGGCCCACCGAGCGGCCTGACCGGTGGTGGTGGCGTGCCGTGCTGGTTGGAAGGTCGCCCCGGTCGCAAGACCACCATCACACCTCCGCACGACGGTGCATATCTGGTGGCGAGCCGGGCGGTCATCGCATCGAAGGAGCAGCCGATGTCCCGCCGCACGATGCTCACCTGCGGCGTCGCCTGGCCGCGTTCCCCGACGTCATCCTGGAGTCGCATCATCGCCAGCTGTCACCGCAGCGGCTATGTTTGGCAGTTCGAGGTCATCGACCGATACCGTCACTTCGCATTGCCAGAACCCCAGCACAGTTCCCCTGGCGGTCATCGGTGCGGTTCGGGCCACTGCAGCTGCGCGGTGGTCGGCACCCACAACTCGGATCGAGGGCCCAGCAGCGCATTGGCCGCCTGCACCAGCAGATCGCGTTCGGCCGGGGGCAGGTGCAAGCTCTCGTGCACGTACGCGTCGACCTCGAACTCACCGATGACTCCACCCCGGCATGCATAATCCAGCCACAACTCGTGGGCCGTGCTGCCGTGGTGCCCGAGCGCTCGGCGCAGCAGCCAGGCCTGCCGGCGTCCCACAGCCGCGTCATCCACTGCAGGCTCGCCGGGGCGGGGAAATCGCGCGGCGGTGCCGGGTCCCGGATCGGGATGGCGGTGGTCGCTGTAGACCGTGTACCCCACGACGGCGGCGGGAAAGCAGAACAGCAGCATCACCGTCGGGGTGTCGGTGGCGACCGCCACCACCGCCACGGCAGGAGGAGTGACCATCGCAAAGACGTGCATGCCCACTCTGGTTGCTGCCCGCATCGGGTGTCCCTCACCTCTGGCCTCGAGCGTCTCCCAGGAGAACACGCGAGGACGTCGACCCACTTTCGTCCCACTCCATGATGACCACACCGACCGACATCACCCTGCAGATGCTCCCCGGCACCCGTCACCGAGTACCCCTCCTGAGCGCGGGCCGTGTTGCGGCAGGGGCTCCTCAATGGGCGGCGTGCCGATGCCGGCGGCCACTGCGGCAGGGACCGTCACACCTGCTCCGCTGACACCGGCTGATGGATCGCCCCGTCTCTTCCGGGACGTGGTCAGGTGCCGGGCGTCACCGGGGTGGCGAGGCGAGCGACGTGTCTGGTGATGCGGGCCACGCGTGCCGTGTCGTTCGGCGCGGTGATGACGTGAACCAGGATCTGGTAGCGGGATGCGCGGTCGAGTGCGCGGAATGCGGAGGCCGCGGTCGGCGAGGAGTCGACGGCGGTCTGCAGGTCGGCGGGCACTTCGACGGTCGCCGGGCCTGCGTAGGCTCGGTCCCACCGGCCATCGGCCTGTGCCCGCGCAACCTCCTGGAGGCCGCGCGCACGCATCCGTCCGGTCTCGATCAGTCCACCCACGAGGTCCACGTTGCGTCGGGACCACAGCGAACGGGCCCGTCGAGGCGTGAAGTGCTGGCGGTAGGTGGCGTCGTCGACAGCGTGTCTCCGGCCGTCGATCCAACCGCTGCAGAGAGCCTCACGGAGCGCCTCGGCGTAGCTCAACGACGTCGGCACCGTCGTCCCCTTCTTCGCCAGGACCAGCCACACGCCGTCGCTGGTGTGCTCGTTACGGTCCAGCCACGCCCGCCATGCGGCGACGTCGGCCAGGGTGAGCTGTGCCGGTGGGGTGGAGCGGGTCATCGGAATCATCCTTCGCAGGTCGGTCCGGGGCGATGTCGCGGAGGGTAGCTCGAGCAGGACATCGCCGCAGCACGGCCACACATCAACACCGTGGGATCCTTTCGAGCGCGCGGCGAGACAGCTGCGGGCGTCGCCCGTCGGGATCGGCCGGCGAGTGGACGGCGCCCCTGCAGGGACCTTCGGTGTCATCCTGTCGAGCCGGTAGTCGCGCCGGTCGGCGGTGCCGACGTACCCCAGCTCGCGCAGACGATCGACGACGCGCCGCACCGTGCGCGGGCCGACCTCGAGGCGATCGGCCAGCACCGGCCCAGGCCAGTCACGGCGGGACTGCCACAGCGACAACCGCCTGAGCATGCGCGAGGAGGTTCCGGCCATGTCCCCAGTGTGACCGAGGAAGCGGACGCAACCTGTCCTCTACTGCGGGCATTCTGCTCCTGCGGCACCACGTCGCAGCCCTCAGCGAATCGAAGGACGCACAGATGAGCATCACCACCACCACCCACCTCAACTTCCGGGGCACCGCCCGCCAGGCACTGGAGTTCTACCGCGACGTCTTCGGCGGCAACCTCACCTCCGCGACGTACGGCGACCTCGGAATGCCGAGGGAGGCTCCCGGCGCCGACAACATCGTCTTCGGTCAGGTGGACTCCGCACACGGATTCCGCGTCATGGCCTACGACATCCCGGGACAGGACACCAGCGACGTCACCGAGACGGCCGGTGTGACCCGCCGCGAGAACGGTGTCACGCTCACCGATCGCACCTTCTTCCAGTCCCTTCGCGGGGAGACCCTCGATGAGGTCACCGCGCTCTGGGACGGCCTCGCCAACGGCGCACACATCATCGAGCCGTTCGCTGCCTCAGCCTGGAGCCCTGGGTTCGGCATGCTCACCGACCGCTTCGGGGTGACCTGGGTGGTCGACGTGCACGACCCCCAGGCCGCCTGAGCTGCCCGTCCTGCCGGCCCCTCGTGCACCGTGCGCGAGGGGCCCGGTCGCGCGTCCACCTCCTCCGCGGTCCTGGTCGGCTTCCTCGTCCCACCCCGCGGAGGCGCCCGCGAGGGAACTCGGGCCATGCGGGCACGGGAGCTCTGACGGACTCCCGACCATGCAGCGGTGCAGCAGGGGTTGCTCCGGGCACCTGTCGCATTCCTCCGGGCCGCCTTCCGGGTGAGCGACTCCGCCGTCACCTGATCGTGCATCTGCTGCCTGGATCGTCGTAGGTCGTGTTCGCTCTCCTCGTCCTACGCGTGGGCTCGCTGGCCGCCCTGGGTGAGGATGGTCAGGATGGTGACGGGGCGTTTGCCGTGGGCTCCGATGCCGTGGGGGGCCATGGTGGAGAACTCGGCTGCGTGGCCGGTCTCGACAAGGATGAGGCGATCGCCGAGGCGCAGCTCAGCGGTGCCCGAGAGGACCATGAACCAGCCCCGAGCTGGATGGACGCCGGCGTCCTCGACCGCAGGAGCGGGGGTGGTGATGCGCATCTTGGCGACGGTCAGGTCATGAGGGGTGCGCTCGCGTGCCAACGTCCAGACCGTCATGCCGTGGTGTTCGTCCTGACGCGGCCGGATGACGACGTCCTCGTCGTACGGGGGCTCCAGGAGCTGGTCGCAAGTCGAATCGAGCGCCCGGGCAATAGGAATGAGTTGATCGAGGGCTATCCGGCGTGACCCCCGTCTCGATCCTGCTCAGGTTCGACGGACTCGGGTGGCTGCGCTCCGTGAGGGCATCGAGCGACCAGCCCCGCGCTGTGCGCAGTGCCCTGATCCGAGGAAAGACCTCCGCTCGGATACCGCAGCCCGCCCACACCCACGGTCCCGACATGGCGCGACTGTTGGAACTCGACGCACGCATCCACGCCCCGCTCCTCTCCCAAGCGAGGTCACTGCTCACAGGTGCCACAGGCACGGCTCACGTGTGGCACGTGCTGGACATCGGAGCGGGGACCGGGACCGGGGCCGTCGCGTTGGCGCACGCTTTCCCCGCGGCTCAGGTTGTCGCGGTCGACATCGACGGCGACATGCTCGAGCAGGTACGCCGCCGGGCCCAGGCATCAGGGGTGGATCAACGGATCGTGACGCTCCGAGCGGACATCGCGGCCGCCTCACCTTCCCTCGGGCGCGCTGACGTCGCGTGGTCGTCAGCGGCACTCCATGAGGTGAGCGACCCGGACCTGGCCGTCACCAACCTGTTCGAGGCGCTCGAGCCCGGAGGAGTGCTGGCCGTCCTCGAGATGGATGTCCTCCCCACGGTCCTTCCGCCGGCCCATGCGGAGCTGGAGGAACGCGTTCATGCCGCCGGTGGAGGGGCCGCGGCGACCGATCACCCTGAG
The DNA here is from genome assembly GCF_053711175.1 of Kocuria sp. KH4. Classification (NCBI taxonomy): domain Bacteria; kingdom Bacillati; phylum Actinomycetota; class Actinomycetes; order Micrococcales; family Micrococcaceae; genus Kocuria; species Kocuria sp. KH4. The sequence goes on along the minus strand of NZ_JBSJYX010000007.1, from coordinate 97,446 downwards.
TGGACGGGAACGATGACAGCCGCCGGTTTCGAGATGCTGCTCACCCGGCAGCTCACTACTGACGTGGAGCTCCCCGCCGACGGACCGGCCGGTGACTATGCAGCTCTCGTGCTGCGCCGGCTCGGCCACGCCGCGATGCGGAACCTCCAGGACGCCGACCGAACCACGCTGATGCCTCTCGCCGGCGAGTGAGCCGGCAGTGTCCGCTCCCTCGATCGGGTTGGGGTCCGGGGAACACGCACGGTCTGGGTCGCGCGCCGCCCCTGACACACTACGCACCGACACCCACAGTCGAAGCACCCCCACGGCACATCCTGCTCCGGCTCCCTCCCACGCCACAGAATCCAGCGGCACGAACGCGGCACGCGCCCCGGCCGTGGCCGGCCGACCGCTCAGCGCCTTCGACGCGCTGGTTCACGCCATGTCCCCACCGGTCAACCGGACCTTGTCGGGGGCAAGTCCGCTCGGATCCCACCTGAGAGTGCGCGGCTGTCCCGATCGATCCCGCGACGTCGTGCTAGGCGCGGTCGTGGAGGGTGATCAGGTAGCCGTCGGGGTCGGCGAAGGTGAAGGTGCGGCCGAAGGGACCGTCGACCGGCGCGGCGGTGATCGTGACCCCGTCGGCGACGAGGCCGTCGTGGATGTCCTGGGCGTCAGGGGCGTGCAGCCACACGCCGACACCCACGCCCGGTTGCGCGACGGCGTCGAGATCGACCCCGGCGACCGGTTCCCGGACGGCGAAGGACGCCGGGGCGGTGTCGAAGACGACCGCGTGCGGTGGGCCGGCTTGCCGCGTCAGGCCGAGGTGCTTCTCGTAGAACGCGGCCGAGCGGGATACGTCGCGTACCTGCAGGGAGACGAAGCCGGGACCGGATGCTGCCATGATGTTCTCCTTCATTGGTGTCAGTTAGTTGACATAGGTGATCGTATGTCAGAATCTTGACATGGACCAAGTCGCCCCTGGGATCGATCTGACGACGTCGCTGGGATACCAGCTGAAGGAAGCGGCCAGTGCGCTGCGCCTGGAGATGGAAGCGGTGCTGCGTCCTCTGGGTATGAACACCACCCACTACTCCTGCCTGGAGCTGCTCGCCCAACGCCCAGGCTTGTCGACCTCCGAACTCGCCCGCGGGGCGTTCGTCAGCCGGCAGGCGATGAACGTGCTGATGCAGGCGCTGGAGCGGGACGGGATCGTCGCGCGCTCCGAGCGGCCGATCTCGGGACGCGCACTGCCCACCGAGCTCACCGAGACGGGGCGGCGCCAGCTGGAGGCGGCCAGTGCTGCCGTCAAGGCCGTCGAAGACCGGATGACGTCCTCCCTCAGCGCCGAGGAGCAGGGACAGCTGCGAGCCGTGCTCGCCCGGTGCATCGCCTCGCTGCGCGGGGCCGAGGACACACCGCAGTGACCGTCAGGACTCCGCCCTTCCAGCGCACCGGGCACTACTGCCGAAGACCTGCCTGTTGAAGCGGTGCGCCGGTGTGGCAGACCATGGAGCGCTCTGCTCACCACAGCCACGCTCGAAAACCTCGACCGGTGCGCGCAGTGGTTCTCGGCGATCGAGGTGAGCGCGCGGTCGACGTTTTTCCACCGCACCGTTCTCGACCCACACCGCGGGGACTGCGGGTGGGTGGTGGCCGGGAACGAAGCCGTCGGCGTCGTACGGGCTCAGCATCTGCCCCGGACGACCCCGGTGACGGCTTCCTCGACGAGGGCACCTGGAGGTGAGTCTCCGGCTGCGAAGCCGCCGGTGACATGGCCTGGACCCCTTGACGATCACCACGCCAGGACCGATCGAAGGGCATGCCACCATGTGCAGTCACGACCGGTGCAGGAGGCGTTCCGTCGCTCGGCTAGGAAAGTGAAGTGTGACGGAACGGGTTTCCGCGGCTCGGTACCCTGGGGGACATGCCCATCAAGATCGAGAACGTCGGCATCGCCGTCCGTGACCTCGACGCGGCGATCTCCTTCTTCACCGACCTCGGACTGAGCGTCCTGGGCCGGGACACGGTCAGCGGAGACTGGGCGGACACCGCCGTCGGCCTCGACGGCAACCACGTCAACATCGCGATGCTCCAGACGCCGGACGGCAACGGACGCCTGGAGCTCTTCCAGTACATCCACCCCGAGGCCATCGAGACCGAACCCACCCGGCCCCATGAGATCGGCATGCACCGCGTGGCGTTCTCGGTCGACGACATCGACGCGTCCCTCGAGATCGCCGCCCGGCACGGCTGCTACCCGCTGCGCGGTGTGGCGACCTACGGGGACGCCTACAGGCTCGCCTATGTCCGCGGCCCCAGCGGCATCATCGTGATGCTCGCCGAGGAGCTGCACGGTCGCTGACGACGCGTCGAGGGTCTCCCGACCATCGACCGGACCAACGCCGGCCACCGGTACCACCGGCGGGACGTCCACGCCATCGGATGACACCTCATCGCGCGTTGGCACCCTTGCACTGTGCACATGGCCGAAGACCGGACACCCCCATTGCGGTGAAGGTCGGTTCGGGATCCCCGTGGTGGCGGGGTGTGCCTGGGGGATCCGGTCGACGCCGTGAGAGGGGTGGGACCGGTTCGGTGCTTCCAGTGGCGGATGCCCGGAGCGTCTCAGTCCAGTCCGGTGAGCATGGATCGCAGCACGTGCAGGGTGGCGTCGATGTCCGCGTCGGTGAGATCGCCCACCACCCGGGACATGAGGCGGTGCTCACGCTCGATCACCGCCGTGATGGCCCGATCGCCTTCGAGGGTGAGGCGGACGAGGGGCGACCGGCGGTGGCGCGGGTTGTCGACGAGTTCGACGAAGGCGGCATCGCGCGCCTCGTGCACCATGCGTTGGACGAACTGGCGGCTGAGCTCCTGGGCGGCTGCGATCATCGGGACGGTGAGCTCGCCCTCGCGCCGGACCTGCTCCAGCACCGCCCGCACCCCCACCGACATGCCCATCCGTGGTTGCTCGCGTTCCACGGCGCGGGAGACCTTGCGGTAGAGCGGTCCCACGACGAGGTAGACCTCGGCCAGGCGGGCCGCGAGGGCGTCAGGGGGAAGTGAGTCGGTCACGCCGGCAATTATGACACCCGGGTTGTCACTCTGGCTCGGACATGACACCTTGGTTGTCATGTCGGGCATGTCACGCAGCCAGCAGCTCGCCGACCACGTCGTGCGTTTCTTCGACGTCACCGCCTCCGTGGCCCGCCCCCGCACGCCTGTGCTCCTGCTGCACGGTGGTGCCGTTGATCATCGCATGTGGACCCCCCAGCTGGATGCCTTCCCCGAGCGCCGGGTCATCGCCCCGGATGCCCGCGGACACGGTGGCTCCTCCGACGCCGAGGGGCCGTACCGGCTCGCCGACGACGTCGTCGTCCTGATGGACGCGCTGGGCCTCGACCGCGCCGTGCTGGCCGGGGTGTCCATGGGAGGTGGCACGGCCGTCGACGTCGCCCTGGAGCACCCGGACCGGTGCGCGGCCCTCGTCGTGACGGGCACGGGCACCAGTGAGCCGGGCTTCGCCGATCCGTGGACGCTGGCGGCGCTGCGCGACTGGCAGCAGGCCGAGGCGGCCGGTGACGTGGAGGCCTGGATCGATGTGTTCATGCGGTTCGCGCACGGGCCGTACCGCACCCGCGCCGATCTCGCCCCGACCGTCGATGCGCTGGTGCAGCGGATGGCCCGCGAGACCCTCTCGAGCCATCTCCGGGTTGATCCGCACGGCGTGCCCGTCCCGCCGAGACCGCCGTCCCCGGTTCCCCACACCTGGGAGCGGGTGCCCGGCATCAGCGTGCCGGTGCTGGCGCTCAACGGGGCGCTGGACGCACCGGATCACCTGGCCGGCGGACAACGGCTCGCCGAGCTCGCCCCCGCGGGTGCGTACCGGGAGATCCCCCGAGCGGCGCACTATCCCAACCTGGAACGTCCGGGGGAGTACGTGCGAGCGGTCCGGGAGTTCCTGCGCGGGCACGACCTCTGAAGGCAGTGTGCGGTCCCGGCCGTCGTCCCGCGAGTCCGAGGGAGCACGGCACGCCTCCGGCCGGCTCGGACGGCACCTGCTGATGCGGCCGTCCCGTCCTGTTCGGGACCCCGTCACGCGCCGAGCCACCCTTGACGGGATCCACGTCAGGCCGACGCCTTCGGGCCGACGACGGTCGGGTACCGGGCCGATGCGACATCGGCAGGTCAAGGGCGCGGTCCGGCCCCTAGCCGCGCGCCAGGTCGAGGAGGTCGAGGGACACGTCCCACAGCCGCTCGGCGTTGACCGGGTCCAGCGCGTAGGGGCGGACTCCGTGCGTTCCGTCGATGATCTCCGGCACGAGATCGGCCTCGCGGCAGTCTTCGAGGTACCGCCCGCCGATGCCCTCGAGGAGCGGAGAGGTGCCGGCGAACACCGACGTGGCGGCGCCCTGTTCGGGCGTCTTGGCCTCGAGGCCGAGAGCTGCTGCCCGCGCCTTCGTGGCCGCAAGGACCTCGGGGTCCCAGTGGCGCTGCAGGTTCGTCCAGACGCCACCCGGCATGACGGCGTTGGCCCGGATACCGTCCTCCGACCATCGCCGCGAGGCTTCGACGGCGAAGAGCACGTTGGCGGTCTTCGACTGCCCGTAGGCCTGCCCCGCGTCGTAGGGCCGCCGCTCGAAGAACATGTCGTCGAAGACGATGTCCGAGTTGCCGTGGCCGCTCGAGCTGACCGAGACGATCCGCGCGTTCCCGGCGGCTCTCAGCGCTGCATGGAGGTGCACCGCCAGGGCGAAGTGACCGAGATGGTTCGTGGCGAACTGCAGCTCCCAGCCCTGCGGCGTCCGCAGCTCAGGCGTCAGCATGATCCCGGCGTTGTTGATCAGAAGGTGCAGCGGTCCTGACCAGCCCTCGGTGAACCGGACCACCGACGCCGGGTCCGCGAGATCCAGCATCGCGACGTGCACGCGGGCTCCGGCACTGCCGCGGCTGATGTCAGCGGCCGCACGGCGGCCGGCCTCGACGTCACGGACGGCGAGCGTCACCTCGGCTCCGGCATGGGCCAGCGCCCTCGCGGTCTCGACGCCGATGCCGGAAGCGGCCCCGGTGACGATCGCGGTCCGGCCTGTCAGGTCGAGGCCCGCAACGACCTCCAGGGCGGTGCTCGCGGCGGTGAACGGTGAGGTGAAGGCTGCCATCGTGGGGTTCCTGTCGTCGTCATGGTCGTCAGCCCGACCGTGTCGATCAGCTGTCGCGCCGATCGCGAGGATACTCCTGTGCATCGCCCGGGACAGGCCCTGCCGGCTGCGGGCCGCCGCTGCGTGCTCCCGGCGCTGAGCACCGCCTCGTCCGGGGTCGGCACCGAACGGCTCGACACATGGACCGGCCAGCGGCGGACCGTGCCGGGGCGCCGGACGTACGCTGGGATGTGCGCGAACGCAGGACTTCCGTTCCCGCCCGACCCTGAGGAGCCGGCGACCATGATCCTCCCGAAGATCCGCGATCCCCGTCTCACCACCGTCCGCCGCGGTGGCACCCTGACGGACAGCGACCACCACCTGCTGGCGCTGTGGGCGGCATGCTGCGCCGAGCACGTCCTGCCCCTCTTCGAGTCGGCGCACCCGGGCGATCCGCGCCCGCGCGCAGCCATCGACCACGTGCGCGCCTGGGTGCGTGGGGAGCTGCCGATGATGGAATCCCGTGCGGCCGGAGGCCATGCCATGGGGGCGGCCCGGCACGCCCGAGGAGCAGCCCGGCACGCCGCCTACGCCGCCGGGCAGGCCGGTGCGGTGGCGCACGTGCCCGCCCACGAACTGGGCGCGGCCGCCTATGCGATCAAGGCGGCACGAGCCGCCGCCGTGGACGGTGGGGCCGAAGCCGCCGGTCGAGCGGAATGCCGGTGGCAGCGTGCGCAACTCCCGGGGAGCATCCGCCAACTCGTGCTCGAGGACCAGCGCTCGCGCAACGACATCTGCTGGCGGGTCTTCGACTGCTGAGCGCTCGGGACGGCCCCCGCTTCCCGTGCTGGCTCCACCTGCGGTGCTGCCGTCGGGGTGCCGCCGTGGCGGGGCCTGCCGGCTGTCGCCCGCGGCCACGGCCCGTGCGTGTCCGGGAGTCGCCGGGGACGGGGAATGAGTGTGATGCCCAGCCGGGCGTTGAGCGCGAACGTCACCACGACGACGGCCGCGACCGCGGCACGGTGCGGATCAGTCACAGCCGCCACCGCCTCCACCATCTCCGCCGCCTCCACCATCTCCGCCGGATCCGCCATCGGACCCGGAGTCGGAGCCGCCGCCGTCAAAGCTCCAGGCCCCGGCGCTGGAGCCGTCGGCCGCGGATCGTCCCGTGGCTCCGGTGGTCCGCGCGTGCCACCGTCGGCGCGTCGGGACGAGGAGCAGCACGCAGACGCCGACGAAGGCCAGGACGATGACGACGAACAGCATGATGGTGGTGGCCGAGCCGGAACCGGCGAGGAGGGCGACGCTCTGCAGGATGGGGGTGCTCATGGTCGGAACCTGGCAACGGGGCGGGCGCTCGGACGGCGGCTCGCGGGGCGGCGTGATGATCGGCCGGGCCCTCCGGCCGGCCGCGCCATCGGCGGCATGGGGCACGCCGGCCACTGGACGGGACTGTTCCACGGTCGGGGTTTTCCGCCGATCATTGTGGCCAACGGCCGGCTGGAGGAGGGCCGTTAGGATGCGGTCATGTCGATGGTGAGGGATTCTCGTTTACTTTCCGTGGCGGTGATCGGCGTGGTCGTGGCGCTGGTCACGGTCGGCTGTGGTGGTTCCGCCGATGGTAGGGAGGGGCCCGCTCCTTTGCGGATCAGTGCGATCCCGGACGTGGACCCCTCCGATCTGGCCGATCGGGAGGAAGCGATGGCGGCGTACCTGGCCGAGGAGCTCGACGTGGAGGTGGAGTACGTCCCGGTCAGTGACTACGCGGCGTCGGTGAGCCTGTTCGGCACCGGGGATCTGGACCTCGTCTTCTACGGGGGCCTGACCGGGGTGCAGGCTAGGTTGCGCATCGAGGGAGCGAACGTGTTGGCCCAGCGGGACATCGACGAGCGCTTCCGCAGCGTCTTCGTCGCGCACCGGGATGCGGGTCTGGAGCCGATCGACGACGTTGCCGGCCTGTCGGGGCTGGCAGGGACCCGGTTCACGTTCGGCAGCGAGTCCTCCACCTCGGGCCGCTTGATGCCGTCGTACTTCCTCGACCGGGCCGGGATCGACCCGGAGGCCGACTTCGCCGGGGAGCCCGGGTTCTCGGGCTCCCACGATCTGACGATCGACCTGGTGGAGGCGGGCAGCTATGAGGTGGGAGTGCTGAATCAGCAGGTCTGGCAAGCACGTCTCGAGGCCGGCGCGGTGGACACCGACACGGTGCTGGAGATCTTCACGACCCCGGAGTACGCCGACTACCACTGGGTCGGTGCCCCCGGTCTGGACGACCGGCTCGGGGAGGAGTTCACCGAACGGTTGCAGCAGGCGCTGCTGGATCTAGACGGTTCGGACGCCGAGGAGATGCAGCTGCTGGAGAAGTACGGGGCGGAGGCGATCGTTCCGGCCGCGCCGGCCGACTACGACCAGCTCGAGGAGATCGCCCGCACCCTCGGTCTGGTCCGATGAAACGTGCATAGGCCGTGACGGCACGGCAGAGGACGAGCGGGAACGACGCCGGGGTGGCCCTGCGGTTGCAGGGCGCCAGTGTGGCCTACGGGGACCGTCCGGCCCTGAGCGGGGTCGATCTGTCGGTGCGCCGGGGTGAGCGGGTGGCCCTGGTCGGTCCCAGCGGGGCGGGCAAGTCCACGTTGCTCGGACTCGCCAACGGCACCGTGACCCCCACCGGGGGCCGTGTCGAAGTTCTCGACGTCGACCCGGCGGTGGCCTCGCCGGCTGCCCTGCGGGCGCTGCGGGGCCGGATCGGCTCGGTGCACCAGCAGCTGCACCTGGTGGGTCCGCTGCAGGTGGTGCACAACGTCAACGCCGGGAGGCTGGGTACCTGGAGCCGGTTGCGAGCCCTGCGCTCACTGATTCGTCCGCTCCAGATCGAGGAGGCCCGGGCCGCGCTGGACCGGGTGGGGATCGCCGCGTACCTGCATGTGCGCACCGACCGGCTCTCCGGTGGTGAGCAGCAGCGCGTTGCCCTGGCGCGGATCCTGGTCCAGGACCCGGACCTGGTGCTGGCCGATGAACCGGTCGCCAGTCTGGACCCGGCCCGGGCCGAAGAGGTGATGAGCCTGCTCTGCGGGGTGCTGGATGAGCAGGCTGGTGAACGGCGCACCCTGGTGGTGAGCCTGCACGACCTCGACCTGGCCGTGCGCCACTGCGATCGCATCGTGGGTCTGCGCCAGGGCCGGGTCGTGCTCGACGCTGCTGTCGACGAGGTGGACGAGGGCACCCGCGCACGGATCTACGACCTGGCCCCGGAGGCATGACCGTCCCGGGGGTGGCCGACCTGACCCGGCTGGAGGTTTCCCGTGGTACCGGGGCCCCGACCGGCCGGTGGCGCCTGCCCGGCGGCGGGCGAGGGTGGGCTGTGGTGTGGGTGCTCGCGACGGTGTGGTCGGTGGGCGGCTGGCTGGCCGCCGAGGGTCCGGTCGTCAACGTTGCGGGATGGCCGCGGTTCGCCGAGTTCTTCTCCGCCGCACTCTCCCCGGAACTGTCGGCCCAGTTCCTGCTGAGGATCGGAGAGGCGACGCTCAGCACGCTCTCGTTCGCGGTGCTGGGAACCTTGCTCGCGGTCTTCGGAGGGCTGGTTGTCGGAGTGCTGCTCTCGGAGCTCTGGTGGGGTACCGGCTCGCGGCTCCGGAACCGCTCGCCAGTGCGCCGGGCCGGCTGGCTGCTCACCCGGCTCGGGCTGGCCGTGCCCAGAGGCATCCACGAAGCGGTCTGGGCGCTACTGCTGCTCAGCGTGTTGGGACGAGACCCCTTGGTGGGGGTGTTGGCGATCGCCATCCCGTTCGGTGCCATCACGGCCAAGGTCTACGCGGAGATCATCGAGGAGTCGGCCCACGGACCCTACGAGGCGCTGCGCGCGAGCGGGTCCCCGCGCGGGCCGGCACTGCTGTACGCCGTGATGCCGATCGCCTGGCCGGAGCTCGTGTCGTACGCCTTCTACCGCTTCGAGTGCGCGGTCCGCTCCGCAGTCATCCTCGGCATGGTAGGTGCCGGGGGCCTGGGCTTCGAGCTGGTCCTGAGCTTCTCCGGATCCCGGCACGCCGAGGTGTGGACGCTGGTCTACACCATCATCTTGATCGGAGCCGTGGTCGACCGGTGGGGCGCCGGTCTCCGACGGAGCACCAGGGCCCTCCCTTCCCGCGTCTCCGCGGCAGCAACCCTCGGGTTGGTGGTCGCCGCCCTGCTGCACCTGGGCCCGGACCTGTCCCGGGTGCTCACCCCCCGGACAGCCGAGCTGCTCGCCGACCTGACGGCAGACATGGTGCCGCCGAGCCTGCCCGACGGAGGGTGGGCCGGCCTGCTGGCCGAAGCACTGGTCACACTGCAGATGTCCCTGGTGGCCGGCACCACCGCTGCGGTGGCATCGGTGGCGGTGGCCTTCGTGGCCGCCCGCGGCGGAACTACCCCCGGGCGCCGGGTCGTCGGGACGGCGGCACGCTGGCTGCTGCTGGTGACCCGGTCGCTGCCACCCCCGATCTGGGCGCTCTTGGCACTGTTCCTGTTCCTGCCCGGCCCGCTGCCAGGTGCACTGGCCCTGGGCGTGTACAACTTCGGGGTCCTGGGCCGGCTGTGCGCCGAAGTCGTGGAGAACCTCGACCGCCGTGCCCACGATCAGCTCGTGGCGACCGGCTCGCCACCGGTGAGCGCGTTCGGGTACGCCATTGTTCCGCAGGCCGGTGGACGCTTCCTCGCCTATGGGCTGTACCGTTGGGAAGTCGCCATGCGAGAGACGGTCGTGGTCGGAATCGTCGGGGCCGGAGGGCTCGGACGGCTGCTGGAGGACCAGCGGGTCGCCTTCGACCTCAGCGCCATGGCCGGCACCGTCGTGGCGCTGATCGTGCTCTCGGCCCTCGCCGACATGATCAGCACCGCGATCCGCCGCACCCTGCGCTGACCCAGCAGCTCAGGACCCGGAGCGCCACGCCTCTGAGAAACCAACGGTAGGACATTGCCAGAAGCGCTCAGGAGGAGGTCACGTCAGTCCGCCGGCGGGGCAGGGGCGTGCCACCCGACCTGCCTGAGGCCTCATGCGGCCTCGTTGCCGGCTGCCGGACACTCCCCGGGAAAACGGCGTGGCACCAGGGGTCGCACTCAGGGCCGCCGTACGGCGGCCAGGTGGCACTCGGGAAAGCGGTGCAGCGGGTCGGGCCGGCTCAGCGTGCGCCAGGTCTCGTCGAACCCGGCCTGGGCGAGCCGTGCGCTCATCTCGTCGGGGTGCCACCGCCAGGCCGGTGCCACCGCGTGATCGAACGGCACCACCGGTCGCCCGTCGTCCTCGGTGCTCTGGAACGCCACGAGCACCACGCCGCCGGCCGGCATGCGCTGCGCCCAGGAGGCGAGCACGCCACCGATCCGGTGGGGATCGACGTGGATCAGGCTGAACCGGGCCAGTACACCCCGCAACGGGGCTAGCTGATCGGTCAACTCAACGGAGTCGTTGAGATTGGCCGCACCGCGCCGGAAGACCACCTCGGGGTGGGCCCTGCGGGCGATGTCCAGCATGGCTTCTGACGGATCGATGCCCACGACGTGGAGGCCGCGGTGGGCGAGGTCGGCGGTGACGTGCCCGGTCCCGCACCCGACGTCCACCACGGTTCCTTCGCCGTGGTGCTGCAGGACCATGTCCGTGAAGGCGGCGACCGCGTGCCGTTCCAGGGATGTCCGGTACGGATCCGGGAAGGTGAGCTCGTACTGCTCGGCCAGTGCGTCGTAGCCGGGTTGGGTTCCCACGCCGGCCAGCCTCCCACACCGCGGTCACCACTGGGCGCCCTGCCCGCTGTCGGAGCTGCTCGACCGGCTGCCCGCAGCGCGGCACGGGAACGGCCCTGGATGGTCCGCGGCGCCCAGGGTCGACCGCCTCCCACGAAGCGGGTGACCCGCTCGTCGGTGGCCACCCCGGTGAAGAAAGCGGTGTCCGCCTGCTCGAACGGGCGCAACGTGATGGACAGGTGGGCAGTGCTGCTGTTCTACCGTGGTGAGCGTGATGAGCTCCTTGCCCGCCTCGATCGAACAGGCTGTCCTTGAGGATGCGGTGGCCGTGCACGGGCTGCGGTGCCAGATCGAGGACTGGCTGGGGGAGCAGGGCATCGAGCAGTGGGGTCACGGGCACGTGAGCCGCCAGGAGATCACTGAGCAGATCCGGGCCGGCCAATGGCATCTGCTGCGTGATTCCGCCGGGGGGATCGCCGGTGCCGTGCGGTTGCTGCGGGCCGACCCCGAGGTCTGGGGTGGTGGGGGCATCCCGGCGGTCTATGTCCACGGGTTGATGGTCCACCGGAGAGCGGCCGGCCGTGGCCTGGGGGCGGGCCTGTTGGCGTGGGCAGCGGAGCGCGGCCGGGCGGAAGGCGCCGAGGTCGTCCGCCTGGACTGCGTGGAGTCGAACACGGTGTTGCGCACCTTCTACCAGCGGCAGGGATTCCAGGAGGTGGGGCGGCGGGACTTCGACGGCCCCTGGTACAGCGCCACCCTGCTGGAGAAGGCCTTGCCGTCAGGGCCACCCGGGACGTCTCGATACGTCCGCCCCATCGTGGAGGAGGGACAGGGAAGGGCTCAGCGGAGTGCTGTCCGACCGGTCTGGGCGCCGTAGTGTCGTTCGACCGTGGCCACGCGCACGGTGTAGTCCGTGTACCAGTCGCGGGCTCCTCGGTGCTGGGCCTGCAGGTGTTCGGTGACCTGTTTCCAGGCTCGGGCGTGCTGGGCGGTCTGCCAGTAGGACACGGTGATGCCGAACCCATCGGCGTTGCGGGCGCTTTCCATCGACAGGAACCCGGGTTGTCGGCGGGCCAGCTCCTCCATGTGCTGGGCGGTTTCGGCGTACCCGTCCTCGGGGGTGGAGGCCGATCGTTGGCTGGTGAAGATCACCGCGGTGTAGGGGGGCCGCTCAGGGGTCATGCTCCCAGTATCAGGGCCGCCGGCCGGTGACGGTGGAGCGTGTACCAGGCCTGTGGTTCTTGCCGCCTCGACGGGTTGCGGTGGGGCCGGTGAGGTGGCTGCTCGCCTTCCGAGGTCAGTGTCCGGTGTCGAACCCGGGTCGGGTGGTGCGTTCCGGGGCGGGGAGCAGTTCCTGGAAGAGGGTGATCTGCAGCCCGGCCGGGGCGGCCAGCCGGGAGTTCAGTGACTGCCAGGGGGTGCGCACCGGGGCGGCGAGCACCTCTCCGCCGGCGTCCTGCAGGCGTGCGGTGGTCTTTGGGGCGTCGTCGACCGCGAAGGCCCGGCGGATGGCCGGGCTGGGCCGGCCGTTGGCCTCGATCCGGTCGATGACCTGTTTGTGCGCGGGGCTGGTGATCTCCAGGGTGGCCCGGACCGCCTCCCGCACCACCGCCTCCAGGCGCTGATGCTCCTGGGCCAGGCGGGTCTGCAGGTGCCCGGTCCGTTCCCGGGGTGGGGCCTCCAGGCAGGGGAGCAGCTCGGCGATCACCCGGCTGCACAGTCCGGCGGCATAGAGCTGCTAGTTGAGCACCACCCGCTCCACGTCACCCGGGCGAAAGCGGCGGTGCCCGGCCGGGGTGCGGTGGGCGCGCAGCAGCCCCTGGCCCTCGTAGTAGCGCAGCGACCGGGCACTGACCCCGGTCGCCTCCGCCAGCTCACTGATCCTCATGGGCCCCATCCTCACCCAGCAGGCCGGCGACCGGAGGTGTTGGGGACAAGACCACGCTTTGATGCCGATCACCGTGGCGTCGGCCAGGACACTGGGTCAGGCGGGTTCGGACGTGACCACACCTCCGGAGACGTGGGTGCGTCACCCCTCATGGCCCCGCCGTGAGGTTCCCCGCTCACGCGGACCGGTGCTGCAGGGGGCATGCCGGGTGGGGCAGATGGGAGAGCAGGGCCGGCAGGGCGGTGATGCCGCCCTCGTCGAGGAAGTGCCCGGCTCCCGGGACCACCACCTTCACCGCGCCCAGGCCGGTGGCGAGGGCGTCGGTCGCAGCCGGGGGCACGATCCGATCGTCGTCGGAGCGCACCACGACCGCCGGCCGGTGTGGGCCGCCACCGCTGCCAGGTCAGGTGCGGTGGCCAGGAAGGCATCCAGCACCGGCAGGGCGGGCAGTGTCCCGGTGAAACCGGACACGGCCACCAGCCCGCCCGGCTCGATGAGCTCCGGGCGGGTCGCGCCCACCTCCTGGCCGCGCTCGGTGCCCACTACCCGGACTGGACCGTCGCACCCGGGACAGGTGGGCTGTCGCTGTGGACCAGGATGCCGCACCCGATCAGCTCCACTCTCGCTGCGCTGGCCCCGCAGCACGGTCCGCGCCTGGCCGCCGGACCCCGCTGCGGCCACGGTGGGGCCTTCGAACGCCACCTGCGCCGGCCCTACTCCCTGGACACCCCCACCCTGAAGGCCGGCCTGCACGCCCTGGCCGCCACCGTGCAGGCCGCCCGCACCGGACACCCCGCCACCGACACCCCACCCACCGGCCTCGTCTGAACGCCGTACCGCTGCGGCAGGGGCCCTATTCGAAGCGGGTGGTGGTGATGGAGGTGTTGGCCCGGAGCAGGGTGAACGTGACGGTCACGGCGGCCAGGGCCAGGGCCATGCTGAGGCCGAGCGTGGCGAAGTACGCCGGCTCGGGCCAGCCCACCGAGTAGGTGTCGTTGAGCGTCTTCACGACCAGCCAGGCGGCGAGGAAGCCGAGGCCGGCGGAGAGCAGCAGTATGGACAGCAGGGGTACCGCCGCTTCACGGATGACGACCCCGCGCAGGGCGGAGAGGGGCATGCCCATCAGGCGCATCAGGCCCAGGGCGCGGCGGCGGTCGAGGACGGCCGCGCCGGTGGCCACGGCCAGCGAGATTCCGGCGATGGTCACGGCCACGAACGTGCCCAGGTGGGCCAGGACGGACAGGGTGTGGATGAGGCGAGTGGTCTGCGTGGCGGTGACGTCGGAGCGGGAGGTGGCCGGGGTGGAGGTGATGCCGGAGGTGTTCACGGCGGTGCGGGCCCGGTCGATGGCTTCGACGGTGCCGTCGGTGGTGATGACCACGGCGAACAGCTGCAGGGAGTTCAAGTCCGGGAGGGCCGCGGTTCCCAGGGGAAGGGGGTGTTCGGTCCAGGGGGCGAAGAAGTCGTCGTCGAAGACCGCCACCGGTCCGGTCACGGGATCCTCGAAGCCGAGTCCGGGGGCGTCCTCGGCGGCGAGGTAGACGTTGCTGTCGTCGGACCCGGACCCGGACCCGGACGCGGTGGCGGGGCGGTGGTAGAGCACCGCGGTGGAGGAGACCCCCGGGACGTCCTCGATCGCGGTGGCCACCCGGGCCGCCTCGGCCGGGTCGGTCCGGTCGCTGAGGTGGGCGTAGACACTGGTGGGCAGCAGCAGTCCGGGGCGGGCCGGGGGCAGGTCGGCCTGGTCCACCGCACTGGAGGCACCGGCGAAGGCGGAGACCATGAACACGGCCACGACCAGCCCGGAGACGGCGCGGAAGGTCGCCACCGGGGTGCGGCGGATCCGGCCGGCGGCGATCACCCCGGCCGCGCCGGAGGCCCGGGCCAGTCCGATCCGGCTGGCCAGCACGGTCAGCCAGGGGCCGATGACGACCAGACCCGCCGTGGTGAGGGCGAAGCCGAGGATCAGCAGCGGCTGAGCGACGGCGTAGGCCCACGGCCATGCGGCGCGGGCCACGCCCGCGGCGGCCGTCATCGCCACCAGTCCGGTGAGCAGGGGCAGCGCTCGCCGAAGTCTCGGCGTGGGTTCTGGGCGTGCACGGGCCGCGCCCAGGGGGCCGATCCCGGCGCGGGCGGTGCCCCAGGCGGCCGCCCCGGTGGCGGCGGCCACGACCAGGACCACCACGACCGTGCTCAGCACCGGGCCGGCGGCCAGGTCGTGGACGTAGAGCCGACTGCCACCGACCGGCACCTGGGCGGCCACGGGGCGCAGGACGGCCGCGGCGGCGACTCCGGCCACCGCTCCGAGAGAAGCGGACACCGCGGTCTCGGCGGCGGCGATGCCGGCCACCGTGGAGGGGGTCGCCCCGATCAGGCGCAAGGTGGCGAGGCGCTCGCTGCGCTGGGCGGCGCCCAACCGGGTGCTGATGCCGATGAGCAGCAGCACGGGGAACAGCACGGCGATCCCGCCCAGCCCCATCAGCGTGGCGTAGGTGGCGGTGTTGTCCCCGTACGGGTCGGAGGTGAAACCCGACACCAGGGCCACGGCCGTGCCCTGCCGGAGCTGGTCCTCGGGGGCCCCGGTGATCACCACCAGAGAATCCGGTCCGGCCAGGGCGGTGTCGTCGATGGGCCCGGCGTAGGTGCCGTAGCGGTCCCCGAGCTGATCCGCCGGGGTGGCCTCGATGAGCTCCTGCAGGGCTGGGGACGCGTGATAGGTTCCGGGCTCCGGGGCGGAACCGATTCCCGGGATCTCCACGGTGGACCCCTCGGTGGCGGCGATGTCGCGCCGCTGGATGAGCCGGTCCCGGAAGACCTCGTCGGCCCGGCCGACGAAGACGGTCTGCGCCGTCAGCGGGATCAGCTCGGGCTCCTCCTGCGTCGCCGCGTCGTCGACCCCATCGACCCCGGCGGGGACGGAGTAGGGGGACCGGCCCTCCTCGCGCAACCAGGCGGCGCGCTGATCTCGATCGGACAGTCCCTGGGCAGCGGCCCACAGCAGCAGGATCAGACACACCCCGACGGCGACTCCGCCGGCGATCCCGGCCTGCCGTCCGGCCGAGGAGCGGGCGCCGGTGCGGGCGAGCCGGGTGATCACCGGGTTCATGCCGCGGCCCACCGGTCGGCGCCGATCATGCCGTCGCGCACGATCACCTCCCGGTCCGCGTAGGCGGCCGTGCGGGGGTCGTGGGTGATCATCACCACCGTGGTCCCGGCCTCACGCACCAGCTCGAGCATCAGCTCCAGCACGGTCTCGGAGGCCAGCGAGTCCAAGGACCCGGTGGGCTCGTCGGCGAAGAGCACCGCAGGTTCCCCCACCATCGCCCGGGCGATCGCCACCCGCTGGGCCTGGCCCCCGGACAGCTCACCGGGGTGCTTCTCGCCCTGCCCGGACAGGCCCAGCCGCCCCAGCAACTCCACGGCTGCCGCTCGGGCGGCCCGTCGCCGGGTGCCGGCCAGCAGCAGCGGGATGGTGACGTTGTCCACGGCACTGAGCTCCGGCAGCAGCTGCCCGTACTGGAAGACGAAACCGAACTCGCGCAGGCGCAGCCGAGAGCGTGCCGCCTCGTCCAGGTCGCTGATCGTCACCGGTGCGTCCGAGCCGGGCCGGGTGTAGGTGACAGTCCCGTGGTCCGGGGCCAGGACCCCGGCTGCGCAGTGCAGCAGGGTGGACTTGCCCGACCCCGAGGGGCCCATCACGGCCAGCACCTCCCCGGGGAGCACCTCGAGGTCGATCCCGCGCAGGGCGGGCGTGGCGCCGAAGTGCTTCCGCACCTCGTGCACCGACAGCAGGGGAACAGACGAAGGGGTGGGGGTCATGCGCTCTGCAGCTCCTTCTTCAGCTGGGTCAGGCGGGCGCCGGTGAGCTCGATCCAGCGCAGGTCGGCCTCGATGTGGAAGATCCCGTGGTCGCACATGAGCACCTGCAGCAGGTCCCCTTCGCGCTTGAGCCGGGTCAGCTCCCGCATGCGGGCCATGTGCTCGGTGCGCTGGGCGTCCAGCAGCCGCTGGGCATCGTCATCGACCAACAGGGCCACCACGATCTTCGCGAACAGCTCGCTCTGCAGGGTGGGGGCGGGCACCTCCGGGGTGAACAGCCACTGCTGCACCCGGTCCTGTCCGGTCGAGGTGATCTCGTACTTTTTCCGGTCCGGTCCCGCACCCGGCTCCTCTCCCAGCGCCCGGATCAGCTCGTCGCGGATCATCCGCGCCAGGGTGGCGTAGACCTGTCCGAAGGCCAAGGGTTTCTGCGAGCCGAAGTACCGGTCGTAGGCGTGCTTGAGGTCGTACCCGTAACTGGGCTGATGCCGCAGCAACCCCAGCAGGGTCAGCGCATTGTTCATGCCCCCATCTATACACCCAGTACATAGTGATGGCGAGTTCTCACCGGTGTTCCCCGCAGAGCGTGTCGTGCAGCGCGCGCGGAGAAGCTTCGGATCCCCGCACCGGGCAGACGGCTGCTTCCCGACGACGCCGACGCCCTGACGGGCACCGGTGCGCCGCCCAGGTGGTGCGGTGGGGGTGCTCGAACGGGCAGCCCGGTCCCGGTCCGCCCGTCGGAGAACCGCGAAAGGGGAGTGGGCCTGGCGTGGGCGCCGCCTCGGCGGCGGTCCGTGTGGTGGACTGGTGGATGCGGTCGAGGCATCCGGTGCCCGGCCGCTGCTTGTCGAGGATCGGACCGGGAAGAGGGCCCCTGCATGCGAACCATCACTCAGCCCGGACAGCTGGGCCTGGGCACCGTGGCCGTCTACGCGGGCCTGGGGGTGCTGCACCTGCTGGTGCTCAATCCCCTGGCCGCTGTGCCAGGGGTCGGATTGGGGTCGATCTACGACCGGGTGCACCAGGCCGGGGAGACCATGGGCGTAACCCTGGCCGTGCTGTGGGCGCTCGTGCTGATCGGGCTCTCCGGGGCGGCGTGGTGGCAGGTCCGCCGCCCGGGAGCCTCCACCGGGACCCAGGTGCTGATGGCGAATCTGGCACTGGTGGTTCTCGGTGCCCCGTCGTTGTTCGTGGTCTCGTTCTGGTCCGGGATGAGCCTGGCTGACACCTTCGGCATTTCCGGTGGAGACCACGCGCCCTGGGCGCGGGTGCTGTACCTGGTCAGCGCCCTGGCCGCCTTGGGCTTCCTGTGGATCGCGGTCATGCGCAGGCGTTCCGCGGACCCCACCGCGAGCGAGGGCGAGGACGCGGTTCTCTTCACGAGCCATGAAGGCATTTCGAACTCCGACACCTGACCTGTCGGTTGGAACCACGGAGCACCATGCGGTCGGGGTTGCTCTCATGGCCGGTACCGGTGCCGTGGGCGAGACGCAGAGACCCCGGGGGTGATGGTGTGAGGGCCGCCGACCTGGTGGCAGAAGAGTCGCCCCCCGACGACGGACCGTCCGGTCCCGGAGTCCTCTGCCGCCAGGGCGGCGGCCGTGCACCCGATGCGCGGTCGCTGAGCCCCCCGGCTGAGCACTCCGACATCGTCCACGCCCTGCGGCTCGGCCCCCCGGCCGCCCGCCTGGCGTGATACGTCAACGGTACCCTGCGGTAGATAAAAGATCCACTTTCATATTGTCCCCCGTTTCGGCGGCAGCCTGCAGGAGATGCACCGGCTGCGCGATGGCCGGGAGGACCGTGCCGCCACGTTCGTTCTCCAGCTGCCGCAGGGGTGCCTCGGTGCGGGCGATCATCATCCGGTTCGGTCCGCGCAGGGCCGGCGACATGTGAGGGTCGGCGTCCTCCCGGAGGGCCAGGAACTCGTGCCGATCTTCGGATGCTGGTCACGGCCATCGCCGGGATGTCGTCGTCGCACTCGCGGTAGGCGGTTCCGTCCTTCTCCGGGACGACCAGCTGGGTCGTGCCCGGGGTAGGACAGGCCCAGCGCGAGGACAGGTGGTCCGTGGCCGGCACGATGTGTCCGGCTTGTGGCTCGTCCGGCGGCGGGACCTGTTCCGTGGAGGTCGACGTCCGCGCAGCGTCTGGGGTCATGACGTCACGTGGGGCGGTTGAGCGCGTCGCCGTCCCAGGTGAGGTCGGCGTCGGTGCGCTGGGGCAGCACCTCGAGACCCGGGGTCCGTCCGAGTTCGCGCACCAGTGCCGTGGGGCCGGCCACGAGGGCGGCACCGCCGGCGCCTGGGCGAACCCTTGCCGTAGGGCCGCGGCGACTCGCCGGCCCAGCGACGGGGCGGTGACGCGCTCCGTGTCCTCCTCGGCGCCCGAGGCCGGCGGCCTGTCGGCGGGCTCGAGCACAAAGCGGGCAGCCCGGCCCGAACTGACCAGCCCGCCCCAGCCCTCCCAGATCGCGGCGACCCCGGTCTGCGGGGTTGTGGTGTGCCGGGCCAGCACCGCCGAGGCCGCCGCCAGCGAGACGGTGTCGAGGCGGCCCTCGGACGTGTCGCCGTAGCGCCAGCCGTCGGGGGCGATCGCGCCGTCGGCCTCGCCGTCGTCGGACCGGACGAGGCGGGCGTACTGGGCCTGGGCGTGCATGGTCGTGCCGAACGACGCCGCGGCCTGAGCCCAGGTGGCCCGCTGGATCACGAGCGCGGCCTCGATGTCATGGACACCGGCGAAGCAGGTGGCCTCCTCGAGGCCGTGCCAGGTCCTCGTCCACCGCGGCCGGTCCCGGGAGACCGGATGGAACAGACGTGCGTAGGCCGGGAAGCCGCGCGGAACGATCGACAGGACGCTGTTCCACGGCTCGGCCTCCACGGAACGCCGCCACTGGGCGCGGTCGAGGTCGGGCACCCACGCGAATCGTTGCGGCATGGCGCCATTCTGCACCTGCGGACCGCTCCGCCTTCCGGCCCCGACGCCCCCGATGCCCTGTTCTCCTCCGGACCGTGCCCATCCCCTTGGTGGTCCTGCGGGGTCCAGTCGTGTCTGCGTCCGGGGGAGAGGAGCTGTGAGCCTGCGGAACACGCAATGGCTCGTGCGCGCCGGACAGGCCGGAGCCGAGATCGAGCGGATTCCCGATCGGCCCGGGCGGATTCCTCGCGCCGCCGAGACGGATGCAGATTTCTGACGCCTGGACGGTCCTGCTCGGATTCGTGCGATGCTTCGGGCAGGGTGGGGGAGGAGTTGCCGCTCGGGTCCGTCACAGCGCAGGAGGCTTGCACCCCGTGGTCAAGGTCAAACAGGAACCGCCGCAGGATCCGAGTTGGTGGTGGAGGATGGGCCATCTGGTGGATCGTGTGCTGGACGTGGTCAGTGTCGTGCCGTTGCTGGGCTGGCTGATCAGAGTCATCGGCAGGTAGGACCGCAGGCCGACAGGGCGGAGCGGGCGGCGGGGACGTGCGCCGTCACGGTGCGGTTTCCCCGACCCTGGTGATCCGCCGGGGCCGGTGATGACCACGATGATCGACGTCATCGACCGGCGCTGACGTGTCGCAGGGGTGGTTCCTGAGGCGCTGCAGTTCCAGTCGTAGCCTTGGGGGATGAGCGACTCCGGTGTGGTGCGGTCCTGGTTCGACGAGGCAGGGTGGGGTGTCCTGGACTGCGAGTTGACCCCCGGGGGCTGTTGGGCGCACGTCAGCGTCCTCGCCGTGCGCGGGCACCGGGCACTGGTGCCGGGGCAGGCGGTGGAGCTGGAGTGGGAGCGCGCCGAGCAGGACGGCTTCTCGTATCGGGCGGTGCGGGTGTGGCCGGCAGGGGAGCAGCCCGTCGACGCCGATGTCCAGGTGATGCGCGGATCCGCTTCGGACGCCTACGCCAGCACCCTGGAGATCACGTGGGACCGGTGACGCGCCGCGGGGCTTCCGGAGTACGGATGCGGTCGGGCGCACGCGCAGCACCGTCGCAGGCCGTCAGCCGACTCTCTTGGCAGACGGTGCCGACGGACCCGAAGGCGTTGGTGAAGCTGCAGCGGATGTCGTCCGGGATCCCGGCGGGGTACTGCACGTCCTCGTCGAGGGCCAGGCTGTGGGTCTCCCGGGTGGTCCCGCCCCCGACGGTGATCGGTGCCTGGCGGTATCCGGCGGTGTGGTCAGCAGCGACGCCTCAGCGGGCGGGGTTCCTGGGGACACCCTAGGCGGGCGAGGCCTCGCCAGGGGCCGCCGTGCCACCATCCCCCATCTGTTCTTCCTCCGGCGCCCTTCCGCTGCGCAGATGACCGGCCACCGGCCGCGCTGCGGCTGTCGAGGCAGGAGCAGGACGTCATGGCGTACCGCCCGATGAGGGGCGGGTGAAGATCGCCAGCAGCTCTCCGATCTCGTGGGCGGCGTTGGCGGGATGGCGGAAGTGCTGGTGGTCGTCGACGGTGTAGTGGGTGCGGCGGCCGACCCGGTGGCGCGTGATGTACCCGGCCGCCTCGAGCTCCTTGAGGATGGTCAAGGTGGCCCGCGCGGTGATGCCCACCCGGGCGGCGATCTCGCTCACCAACGCGTCCTGGGACTGGGCCACGGCCAGCAGGACGTGGCCGTGGTTGGTCAGGAAGGTCCACGGCGGCCGGACCGCTGCGTCAGCTCGGCCGGCCCCGTTGCTGGGCCCGGATGCCACCTCGGTGCTGCCCGGATCCTGGGGCGTGCCGTCCGCCGGGGACGTGTCGGGGGAGCCTCCCGGCGGCTGGTCCGTCATCACCGTGCAGGATCCCAGGAGCAGATCGTGCACCGCACGATCCGCGGACGAAGGTCCCCGTGGATGGCGGCAACCACCAGGCGGGCGCTTGTGGGGCGGGGCCGGATCGTCATCATGGTCACAACGATATTTTCTGTCCCGACGACTCCAGCCACTCCGCGCCGGAGATGCTGGTCCGCCTCCGGGCGGAGCGGCGTGGTGATGGCTGTGGTCACCGGTGGTCCCGCCGGGCCCGGGGGCGGAGCTGGTGAGGACGGCAGTGCTCACCTCCCCGGCACCCGTGGTCCCGGTGCGTTCCTCGCCTGCGGTCGCCGACGGCGTCCACGGACCGACCGGATCCTGGGGCGGACGAGGTCATCCGCGCTCTCGTTCCCGCCGGGCGTCGTGCTGGGGATCGTGATCGCGGCGGTGGTCGCGGCGGGCGCCCCAGACCGGTTCCAGGGCGGCGTTCTCCGCCTCGGTGGCGACCCGGAACGGCGGCTGCGGCGGGGCGTCCGGGGCCCGACGGCCCTGACCACGGGTGGCGACCAGGCTGGCGGCGATCGAGACGCCGATGATCGTGGTGACCACCGCCAGGGAGAGGAGGGTGGGGACGTAGAACAGGTCGACCTTCAGCAGCATTTTGAATCCGACCCAGATCAGCACCAGGGCCAGGCCGACCTTGAGGTAGACGAAGCGGTGGATGAGGTCGGCGAGCAGGAAGTACATCGCCCGCAGCCCCAGGATCGCGAACGCGTTGGCGGTGAAGACCAGGAACGCCTCCTCGGTGACCGCGAAGATCGCCGGGATCGAGTCGACGGCGAAGACGACGTCGGTGACCTCGATGAGCACCAGTACCGCCAGCAGCGGGGTGGCCAGCAGCACGCCGCCCTTGCGGACGAGCAGACTCTGCCCGTGTTAGGCGTCGGTCATCGGCACGAACCGGCGGAAGGTGCGCAGCACCACGGAATTTCCCGGATCCAGGTGGTCGTCACGCTGCCGGATCATCTTCCACCCGGTGAACAGCAGGAAGGCGGCGAAGACATAGAGGATCCACGAGAAGTTCTGGATCAGCACGGCCCCGGCGGCGATGAAGGCCCCGCGGAGGACCAGGGCGCCGAGCACGCCCAGGAACAGCACCCGGTGCTGGAACTGGCGCGGCACGGCGAACCAGCTGAGGACGATCGCCCACACGAAGACGTTGTCCACGGCCAGGGACTTCTCGATCACATAGCCGGCGAAGTACTGCTGCCCGTACTCCGCGCCCCACACCTGCCACACGAGCACGCCGAAGCCGACGCCGAAGGCCACCCACACCGCGGACCACACGGCGGCCTCCCGCACCCCGATGACGTGGGCGCGGCGGTGGGCGAACAGGTCGAGGGCCAGCATCACCAGGATGAATCCGAGCACCGCGGCCCAGACCCAGAACGGGACGTCCATGACAGCACCTTCCGATCGTTCCGATCGGAGGTCTCTCCCGGCCCTTGCGGGCCCGCCCGCCGGACCCCTCCCACGGGGTCGAAGTGACGGCGGGACGTCGGTGGGATACTCCCCTCCCAGTAGCAACTAGTGAAGCGCACTTCATGTGTCGGTGCAAGAGCCGTCCCCTGGAGCCGACAGCCACGGCATCCGGGCGCGGGGCCCTGCCGTGGAGCCGCACCCGACGGGACCGCACCCGGTGGCGGTCACGCCTGATGGTCCTGGACGGGCCCGGTCGGCTCTCGCGGCACGTCTCGGAGTGCCGGTCACGTCGCTCCGGCCGACCATGGCTGCGGTCGCGGCACCCGGCGGGGAGCGGTGCCGCCCGGGAGCACGGCGCGAGCGATGGCCGTGGCCGGCTCGGAGGGGACCAGTTCGGACACCTCGGACCCCCAGAGAACCGTTGGTCCGTCCCGAGTGCGCGGCCCGAGCACCAGCCGCCCCGCCCACCCGGGAGCCTGGGATGTCCCGAACCGCCTTGTATGGACCGGCCCCGAAGCAGCCCTCGCGGGGACTCCGAGGCCTCCGGGGCGGTCCATGGTGTGCACCGTTCCCGCCATGGGTGATCGGCGTGGGCCAGCGCCGGGCGGACCCGGTGCGGGTGACCGAACGGATGGGACGGTGACAGCACGTCGATGCACCGCGGTCGGCATGACGTGTCGTGTGCTCGCGCTGCTGCGACACCACGTGGTGGGTCTTCCAGGGCCCGATGTGGGTCGAGCCGCCGATGACCCGCGGCACCGCCTGCTGAGCGGGGATACGCAGGCCATGGGCTGACCCCTGGCCGATCGGCGGCGGGCCGCGCCTCGGTGGATGTCCTCCGCCGTGCCCGTCGTCCGGAGCGGACCGGCTTCTGCGCGAGCGCGGAGTCCCGCAGCGCTGCGAGCACGTGCCGGCCGACTCCTCACGGGCGGCGCTGGGTCTCTCGGACGGCCAGGAGGCCGCCGATCAGGAACACCACGGTGGCGCCGAGTACGACCAGCAGCGGAACCGTCCACCCCCCGGTGCCGGAGTTCAGGGCGCCGATCAGGGGCGGGCCGATGGTCGCGGCCACGTAGCCGTTGCCCTGGATGCGGGCGGAGGTCGACGCCGCCTCGGTGTCGGTGCGCACGATGCGCGCGACGATCGAGAAGATCACGACGAAGCCTCCGCCCTGGGCGACGCCACCGACCACCGACCACCCGATGAACCCCTCGGGCGCCACCAGGAGCCCGAGGGGCAGGGTGGACCACAGTGCTCCGACGAGGACCACGGGTGCCCACGCCGGTGTGCGAGGGGCCAGCAGGGGCACCCCGAGGGCCCCGGCGATGGCGGCGACCTGGAACAGCGAGGCACTGACCCCGGAGGCCGCAAGGCTCAGCCCGCGGGTGTCGGCCAGCAGGGTGGGCAACCAGGCGGTCACGGAGTAGTAGGAGAAGGCCTGCCCGCAGAAGGCGAGGGTCAGCCACCAGCCGATGCGCCGGATCTGTGCGGTGCCCCGGGCCTGCCTCAGCGCCCCGGTGGTCGTGCTGGGTTCGGCGGCGGTGGGGGAGGTGGCGGCAGGCGGCGTGCCGGCCCGGCGGCGGGCCACCACCAGCCAGAAGGCCAGCGCCCCCAGGGTCAGGACACCCCAGGCGGCCAGCGCCCAGCGCCACCCGACCAGCGCGGCCACCGGCGCGGTGCCCAGGGCTGTGATCATCGAGCCGACGTTGAGGGCTGCGGTGTAGGTGGCGGTCGCCATGGGCACCCGGCGCCAGGACACGTCGCGGCGGATGAGCACCGGGACGACGATGTTGCCGACCGTGATCGCCGCGCCGATGACCACGGTGCCGATCAGGACGACGGGGGTGGGGCCGGCCGAGCGGATCATGGTGCCGGCCAGCACGCCCACCAGGCAGACCAGGACGGCGGCCTCGGGTCCGGCCCGGCCGATCAGCCGGGACGCCAGCGGCGTGGCCAGCGCGAAGAGCAGCACGGGCAGACCGGTGAGCAGGCCTGCCGCGGCGGCCGAGAGCCCGAGGTCGGACTGGATGTCGGTGATGACCGGGGTGGGGGCGATGATCGGGGCGCGCAGGCTCAGGGCCACCAGGACGATCCCCCCGAGGACCCACGGCAGGGCCTGGTGCGGGGCGGAGCGGGGGCGCACCTCAGCCCTGCTGGGCGTGCAGGAGGTCCAGGAAGTGGGCGCGCATCCGGGCCCGGTCCGGGGCGATCCCGGTGATCAGCTCGAACGCGTCGGCGGCCTGGCCCACGGCCATGTGACCGCCGTCGAGGACCCGGCAGCCGGCGGCGCGGGCGGCGGTGATCAACTCGGTGTCCACCGGCAGGTAGACGACATCGGCGACCCACTGGTGCCCGTCGAGCAGCCCGGTGTCGATGGGGGTGCCGGGGTGGTGGTGCATGCCCACCGGGGTGGCGTTGACGATCCCGTCGGCGGTGCGGATCAGCTCGGGGAGGGCGTCGGCGGTGGCGGCGAGCACCTGTCGGCCGGGGTGCAGCGCGGCCATGGCGGCCGCACGCTCCTGAGCCCGGGCGGGGTCGACGTCGTACAGGTGCAGCGTGCCCACGTCCGAGGAGAGCAGGGCGGCGGCCACGGCGGAGCCGGCTCCGCCGGTGCCGACCTGGACCACGCGCTCCCGGGGCGTGTCGGCCAGCTCGGAGTGCAGTCCGGCGGCGAAGCCGGACTGGTCCGTGTTGTGACCGATGAACCGCCCGTCGCGGATGAGCACCGTGTTCACCGCGCCCAGGGCGGCGGCCTCGGGGGCGACCTCGTCCAGGTGGGCCAGCACGAGCTGCTTGCAGGGGTGGGTGATGTTGAAGGCGTTGAAGCCCAGGTCCCGGCCGGCCCGGAGCAGCTCGCCCACCTCCGGGGCGAGGCGGCCGATGACCTCCAGGTCCACGGGGCGGTAGAGGTAGTGCAGGCCGTGGTGGTGCGCCTCGGCCTCGTGCATGGCCGGGCTGAGACTGGCGGTGATGCCGTCACCGATCAGCCCCACCAGATAGGACTCGGACGTGGTGCTCATGGGAACTCCTCGGGAAGGACGGCCCGGACAGGCCCGGGGTGCGTGGTGGGTGGTCGGGGCGCGGGAAGGCGGAGCCGGGACGGGTCCGCTCATGGGCGCTGGGGCAGCTTGAGGCCCAGCTCGGCCGTGGCCTCCTGCAGATGGGGCACGTGCTGGCGCAGGTCCTCCAGGCCCGCCCGGAACATCGGTGCGGCCAGGGTGACAGCGGCGATCAGCCGGTGCGAGGAGGACAGGACCGGGGCGGCGATGGCGGCCATGCCGATGTCGTTCTCCTCCGCCTGGGCCGCCCATCCCTGGGCCCGGATCTGCTCGACCTGCCGGGCGAGCTCGGTGCGGTCGGTGATCGAGTGCTCGGTGCGCGGGATCAGGTCGATGGTCTCCAGCAGGTGCTCGCGGGTGGTGCGATCGGCGAAGGCCAGCAGCACCTTGCCGGAGGCGGTGGTGTGCAGGGGGCTGCGGTCCCCGGGGTCGGTGGTCGTGCGGAACTGCGGCCCGTCGACCTTGTGCACGGTGAGGCTCTGGTCGCCGTCGAGCACGTGGAAGACGCTGCTCTCCCCGGTGACCTCGGTGAGGTGCTGCAGGACCGGCACCGCCGCCCCCTCGAAGCCGCGGTGGTGGGCGACCTTCTGCCCCAGCTGGTAGACCCGCAGACCCAGCCGGTAGCGCTTGTCCGCGGCGTCGTAGGTGGCGAAGCCGGTGTCGACCAAGGTGTTGAGCAGACGGTAGGCGGTGCTGAAGGGGTACCCGGTCACCTCGGCGATCTGCCCGGTGGTCGCCCCGTCCGGGTACTCCCCGAGCAGGACGAGCACCCCTAGGGCCTTGCCTGCCGTGCCGGATCTGTCCGTGGCCATGACCCTCCCATGTTGACGAGCGCTGTGATCTGCCTCATGCTTGTGTTCCAGCATACAGCATACATTGCCAATAGTTGGAATCGGGTTCGACGACACGTCCCGCCACGTCGCGGGAAGGGGGCGACGCCCCACGACTCACCCACCGACTCATGCCACCGCCGCCGTGCGGGAGAACGACCGACGGAGGGGGCGCAGGTGCCCGCCATCCCTGACCCAGTAGGAGCGACGACCATGTCACCTCACACCCCGGCAGATCCGGCCGCCCAGGCCGCGCCCCCGGCCCGGTCCGAATACCAGCTCAAGCGGGCGAGAAAAGCGTCCTTGGCCGCCTTCCTGGGCGGGGCGCTGGAGTACTACGACTTCTTCATCTACGCCACCGCCGCCTCCCTCATCTTCAGCCGGATCTTCTTCCCCGCCGGGGACCCCACCGTGGCCCTCATCCAGTCCTTCGCGATCTTCGGCGTCGGCTACGTCTTCCGCCCGCTGGGGGCCTTCGTGTTCGGCCATCTGGGCGACAAGATCGGGCGCAAGAACACCCTGGTGATGACCCTGGTGCTGATGGGGGCCGCGACCTTCCTCATCGGCGTGCTCCCGGACTTCGCCACCGCCGGCTACTGGGCCCCGGCCCTGCTCGTGCTGATGCGCATCCTGCAGGGCATGTCCGCCGGCGGTGAGACCGCCGGAGCCTCGGCGCTCACCATGGAGGAGTCCCCGCTGGGGCGCCGGGCGTTCTTCCCCAGCTTCGCGATGAGCGGGATCTCGGCCGGGATCGTGCTGGCCTCCCTGGCCTTCCTGCCGGTGGCGGCCATGTCCGAGGAGGCCCGCCTGTCCTGGGGCTGGCGCATCCCGTTCTGGCTCTCGCTGATCGTGCTCATCGTGGCCTACCTCGTGCGCCGGTCCCTGGAGGAGCCGGAGGTCTTCGAGGAGAAGGCCGAGCACGAGGACCTCGTGAAGCTGCCCTTCGCCGAGATGTTCCGCACCCACCCCGCTCAGTTCTTCCAGGTCACGCTGATGTCCTTCCAGACCGTGACGAACACCTTCATGCAGGCCTTCGGGCTGGCCTACGCCACCCAGGTGGTGGGCATTCCCGCGGCCACCATGCTGTGGGTGAGCATTCTCGGCAACACGCTCGCGATCGTCACCCAGCCACTCTTCGCCGGCCTCTCCGACCGGTACGGGCGCAAGCCCGTGTTCATCGGCGGGGTCACCGGTTCGGCGGTGCTGATCTTCGTCTACTTCAACGTCCTGTCCACCGGCAACGTCCCCATGGTCTTCCTGGCCAGCACCCTCATCACCGCCGGGACCTACGCGATGTCCAACTCCATCTACCCCGGCTGGTTCCCGGAGCTGTTCAACGTCCGGGTGCGCTACTCCGGGATGGCGATCGGCCTGCAGATCGGCATCCTCTGCGCCGGGTTCACCCCGACCCTGGGCACCGCCCTGGTCGGCGGGGACCCCGCCAACTGGGGCCCGGCCGCCTGGATCGTGGCCGGCTCCTCCATCATCGCCACCGTCGGGGCGATGTGGGCCCAGGAGACCTACCGCACCCCGCTCCAGCAGCTGGGCAAGCCGGTCCACCACCCCGAGGCCCACGGGACCGTCAGCCGCTGACCCCGCACACCACGCACCGACCGACAAGGGAATCCTCCGACCATGAGAACCTCCATCGCCACGGTCTGCCTCTCGGGCACGCTCGAAGAGAAGATGTACGCCGCCGCGGCCGCGGGCTTCGACGGCATCGAGGTCTTCGAGCAGGACCTCGTAGTCTCCCCGTCCTCTCCGGAGCGGATCCGGGAGCTCGCGCAGCAGCTGGGGCTGAGCCTGGACCTGTACCAGCCCTTCCGCGACGCCGAGGCCGTGCGCCCGGAGCGCTTTGCGGCCACCCTGAAGCGCGCCGAGGCGAAGTTCCGGCTGATGAACCGGCTGGGCACCACGACGCTGCTCGTGTGCTCCAACGTCGCGACCGCCGAGGTCGACGACGACGAGGTCATGGCCGAGCAGCTGCGCCGGCTCGGGGACCGCGCCGCGGACCACGGGGTCCGGCTCGCCTACGAGGCTCTGGCGTGGGGAACGTTCGTCGACGACTTCGAGCACGCCCAGCGCATCGTGGACCTCGCCGACCACCCGCACGTGGGCACGTGCCTGGACAGCTTCCACATCCTCTCCCGCGGCTGGGACCCCGCGCCCGTCGAGGCCATCGCGGCGGAGAAGATCTTTTTCGTGCAGCTGGCCGACGCCCCGCTGCTGCACATGGACGTGCTCTCCTGGTCCCGCCACCACCGGGTCTTCCCCGGCGAGGGCGACTTCGACATGGTCGGGTTCCTGTCCCACCTGGTCCGCGCCGGCTACAACGGGCCGGTCTCGCTGGAGATCTTCAACGATGCCTTCCGCCAGGCCGACGTGCACCGCACGGCCGTGGACGGGCTGCGCTCCCTGCGCTGGCTCGAGGACCGGACCCGGCGGGCCCTGGCCGGCGAGCCGGCGCGGGACCGGCTGCAGCTGCAGCCGCTCCCGCCGGTGGAGGAGCCGCAGGGATACGACTTCGTGGAGATCCGCACCGGCCGCCTCGGGGAGACCACCCGGCTGCTGCACCAGCTGGGCTTCGCCCTCGGCGGCCACCACCAGTCCAAGGAGCACGTGCAGGTGTGGGTCCAGGGCCCCGTGCGGATCGTCGTGACCCATGACGTCTCCCCGGAGACCCCCACCGAGATCGCCGCCCTCGGATTCGAGGTCGCCGACCCGGGCACCGCGCTCGAGCGCGCCGCCCGGCTCGCGGCCCGGCCGGTGCCCCGCACCCAGGAGCCGGGCGAGCAGGTGCTGCGCGGGGTCTACGCCCCGGACGGCACGGAGATCTTCTTCTGCCGGCGTCCCGACCACGGCGTCCCGCCGTGGCTCGGCGAGTTCGGCGCGGACGAGGAGCTCGATCCCGCGTCCCTCGTCACCGGCGTGGACCACATCAACATGGCCCAGCCGTGGCAGCACTACGACGAGGCCGTGCTGTTCTACACCTCGGTGCTCGCCCTCGCCGCCCAGCCGGCCCAGGAGGTGCCTGGGCCATCGGGGCTGGTGCGCAGCCAGGTGATGCGCTCCTCCGACGCCGCGGTGCGGCTGCCCCTGAACGTCGCCCCGGCCGCTGCCAAGCAGGGCTCCTTCGTGGGCGCGGCCTATCCCGAACACGTGGCGCTGGCCTGCACGGACGTCGTCGCGGCCGCCCGCCGGGCCCGCCGGCGGGGACTGGAGCTGCTGCCGGTCCCGCAGAACTACTACGAGGACCTCACCGCCCGGCTGGACCTGGACGAGGAGTTCGTGGCCTCCCTGCAGGAGCTGGACCTGCTCTACGACCGGGACGCCGAGGGCGAGTTCCTGCACTTCTACACGGGCACCCTGGGCACGGTGTTCTTCGAGGTGGTCGAGCGCCGCGGCGGCTACGCCGGGTTCGGGGCGCCCAACGCCCCGGTCCGCCTCGCCGCGCAGTACCGGCGCACGCACGCGCGCGGCTGAGGCGCCCGCCCGCGGCCTGCTGCGACCCGAACGCGCCCGGGTGCCACGTCAGCGAACGGTGGATCCGACCCGGTCGTATCGTCGTGGCCGGGGTCCGCTCGAGAGGGCGGGCCGCATCGGTGTGGCAAGCAGGGGGTTGGCGCGCGTTCGTCGCACGTGGATGCCCACGGCCGCCACCGGGATGAGCGCCAAGGAGTTCATCGACGCCCGGGTGGTGCTCGAGGCCAAACGCCTCCTGGCCCACGGGGAGGACCCCGTGGCACGGATCGCCGAACGGCTCGGCTTCGATGACGCCAGCAACTTCGTCGAATATTTCGCCCTGCACGCCGGCACCACCCCGGCGGCCTTCCGGCACCGTTATCGGGTCGCGGGGAACGCGCCTGCCGCGGAGGACGACCATGCGGGCGGCTCCCGCCCGGCCGCCCGGCGGGGCGGGGAATGCCTGCGCCGGCACCCCTGACCTGAGGCGCGGTCCGCGACCAACCATGAGGCGACGGCGCGTCCGCAGACGGCACCGCTCCGGACAGCGACCCATTCCGGGTGCCGGCCGCTCTCGTCCTCGGGCCGTCGCCCGGCCGGGGCGTGCCATAACAAAAGCGCGCCCCTCAGGGCGTCTCAGGATGTGGACACCCGTCCCGGGTCCCACCTTGATTACCGGCGAGTCATGTTACTAGCCTGTTTTGCATAGACAAACGTCTAGTGCTCGGCTCCAGGAGGCTCCCCATGGCAACAACGTTGATGAGCGTCGCCACCGGCGCGGGCGGCATGGCCACCGCGGCGGCCATGATCCAGCTGAGCCTGTCGATCGGCACCAGCGGTGCGCTCGAGCCGGCGGCGATCGCGCTGCTCATGATCGGGGCGGTGGCCTTGATCGCCCGGGTCGTCGTGGACTTCGAGTCCCGGTCACGGCAGCACGTCGATCGGACCAGGGCGCAGATCGAGGCCCGTCGACACCACCACCAGCAGCAGCACCTCCTGGACGCACGGTCGTAGCCGCCGCTGCGGCCGTCCACGCACCACCACACGCGCTGCCTCGACGACCACCTGTCGTGGGGCACGGAGCGCCCGGGGTCCTGCGGTGACTACAGCTGCACGGCGAGATGTCCGCGGAAGCGGACGATGTCCGCCTGCGGGACGAACATGCTCGCGAACGCCGTCGCGGAGGGCGAGGGGTCGGCGCCGGTGGCCAGGTGCACCTCCCACTCGGGCGCGTCGGAGAGCGTCGTGTGCACGAGGTGCTGGGCCGCCTGCTTCGCGGCGATCGACTCGGGCACCACCGCGATCCCGAAGCCGCGGGTGACGAGGTCGACGAGCATGTGCACGTCGTTGGCCTCGACGACCGTGCGACGTCGCGCCCCGGCGGTGGCCAGTGCTGCGTCGAGCACGCGCCTCGCCTCCCAGGCGCCCCCGAAGTCGACGGTGCGGACCCCCTGGAGATCTCCGAGCGCCGTGTACGGGACGTCATCGGGGGAGAGCACGACGAACGGCTCCCGGCGCAGCAGCAGGCTGTTGTCCACGGGCGCGGCTCCCGCCGGTGCGGCGATGAGAGCGACGTCGAGGCGCCCCTCGTCGAGCATCGGTACCAGGCGCGAGCTCACGTCCTGGACGAACTCGAGATCGGCCGTGGGATGCTCGCCGGCGAACGACGACAGGAGGTCGACGATGTCGACGGCACCGCCGAGACACTGCTCGGCGCCGATGCGCAGTTGGGCGCGCCCGGGCTCGTCGCTGAGGACGGCGCGCTGGGCCTCGCGCACCTGTTCGAGGATCCGCTCGGCCCGCGCCCGGAACGTCGCCCCCGGACTCGTCAGGGACGCGCCGTGGCGCCCGCGCGTGAACAGCTGAGCCCCCAGCTCACGCTCCAGCGAGCGGATCGACGCCGACAACCCGGGCTGCGACACGAACGAGCGCTCGGCCGCACGCGTGAAGGTGCCTTCCTCGGCGACGGCGATGAAGAACTCCAGCTGACGAACATCCATACGCCGAACGTTAGTCGGACGGGATCAGTACGGCTGACTCTCCAGCTCGGTGGCGAACACCCGCAGCTGCTTGCGCGGGACGTGCATCTGCCACAGCTTCTCCGCGAGCACCTCCGGATCCTTGTGCTCGTCGCCCGGGACGATCGCGCCGGGGATGATGAGCTGGCCGACGTAGATCGGCTCGTCCTTCAGCGCCTGCTCCAGCATCTCCACATAGGCGGTCTCGCCGGCGAACCCGATCGAGGTGCCCGCGAAGTGCTGCACCGGCTGCACGGCGCTTCCGCCGTTGACGAAGAGGAGGGAGCCCTTCTTCAGCACGCGCATGCCCTGCAGCACCTGGTGCACGGCGGCCACGGGGCCGTAGACCGAGAACTCGACGGCGGCCCTGATGTCCCCGACCGTCGACTCCAGGAGCGGTCGCAGGAACTCCTTCTGCGGCAGCGGGTTGTAGGACAGCACCTCGATCAGGCCGAGATCCTGTGTCGCCCGGTCCAGGGCCGCGACGAGGCTGTCGGTGTCGCGCACGTTGGCCGTGTAGCCCTTCGCGGTGAACCCGTCGGCGACCAGGTCGGCAGCCAGCTGGTCGACCCGCTCCTGGTTCCGGGCGATGAGGGCCAGGCTGTAGCCCTCCCTGCCGAAGCGTCGAGCGAGCGCCTCGCCGAGGTTGCGTCCTGCTCCGATGATCGCGAAAGTCGTCATGCCGCACATGCTAGGCCGGATGCTCCGCGTCGTCGGACCGCCGTTCGATAGCGATCTTCTATGGAACCGGGGAAATACGCCGCGGCCCGAGGGCCGTTGTGGTTCGTGGCTGCGGGTTCCCGGAGCCGACCGTCCATGAAGGAGAACCTCTATGACTTCCGTCCCCGAGATCCGGATCGCCGAGGGTGTCAGCATCCCG
This sequence comes from Kocuria sp. KH4, assembly GCF_053711175.1. Lineage (NCBI taxonomy): Bacteria > Bacillati > Actinomycetota > Actinomycetes > Micrococcales > Micrococcaceae > Kocuria > Kocuria sp. KH4. The sequence goes on along the minus strand of NZ_JBSJYX010000007.1, from coordinate 64,475 downwards.
CAGCTGGGCTTCGGCGTGTTCCAGGTTCCGCCGGAGACCACCGAGGCGGCCGTCACGACGGCCCTCGAGGTCGGATACCGCCACCTGGACACGGCCCAGATGTACGGCAACGAGCAGGGCGTCGGCGACGCGCTGACGTCCTCGGGCCTGAGCCGTGACGAGGTGTTCGTCACGAGCAAGCTCAACAACGGCTTCCACCGTCGTGAGGACGCGCTGCGCGAGGCGGAGCGGAGCGTCGAGCGGCTCGGCGGGCCGATGGACCTCTTCCTCATCCACTGGCCGCTGCCCACGATCGACGTCGACTACCTCGAGACGTGGAAGGCCATGATCGAGATCCGCGACGCCGGCCTGACCCGCGCGATCGGCGTCTCCAACTTCCAGGTGCCCCACCTCGAGCGCATCATCGCCGAGACCGGCGTCAAGCCCGCCGTGAACCAGATCGAGGTGCACCCGTACCTGACCAACGAGACGGTGCGGGCCTACGACGCGGAGCAGGGCATCGCGACCGAGGCCTGGTCGCCCATCGCCCAGGGGGCGGTGCTCGACGACCCCGCGATCGCCGCGATCGCCGAGCGCCTGGGCAGGACGGCCGCGCAGGTCACGCTGCGCTGGCACATCCAGCGCGGCGACATCGTGTTCCCCAAGTCCGTCACCCGCGCGCGCGTCGAGGAGAACTTCCAGCTCTTCGACTTCGAGCTGACCGACGCGGACGTCCAGGCGATCACGGCGCTGAACAAGGACCGCCGCACGGGCCCGGACCCCGACACGTTCGACTACGTCCCGGCGTGACCGGCGCGCCCGCGCCGCGTCCAGCGGCGCGGGTCCGTGCGAGGGCCAGCCGTGGTGCCGGCAGGGAGGAAGCCGGTGACGACGTTGACCGTGGCGTCCGACCGGTCCGCACGTCCCGATGGCCTGGCGCCGTGGGGGGCCGGAGCCCGGCTCGGCCTCGCGCTCCTGCCCCGAGGAGCTCCGGACCGTCTCGCCGGCGGAGGCGGTCCAGGATGCGGGGCGCGTCCGGTGCGGCGACCCCGTCGTGATGCTGGAGCGGAGCCGACTCCTTCAGGAACCGGGGGAGTGGCCTCCGACCCTGCACTTCGTGCCCGGCTCTCGCCGCGAACAGGGCCGGGGGCCGGCCGCATGCCGACGGCGGAGCACCACCCGTCCTGGAGGCGCTTCCGCCGTCGCGGCAGCGACCGTCGTGCGTGCTGGCGCGACGGCGGTCACGCCGGCGCGGACGTGGTGAAGGAGACGGCGGCCAGTTCCTCGGAGATCGTCCAGACACGCTCGGCCGCCCGCCGGTCGCGCAGGGGGCGGAACAGGGCGTGCCGGCCCGGGCCGCCGCCGAGGTTCCCGGGTCCTGTCGGCCCGTACAACAGCCCGCCCCGGGCCAGCGGCGAGGTGGCAGCCATGAGCGCCGGCAGCTGTCCGCTGTCGACGGTGCCCACCAGGATTCCCGCGCGGGACAGGCGGCGGATCACGGCGATGCTGGGGGTGTCGCGCTTCCTGCCGATCTCCTGCCGCGCCGCCAGCAGGCTCGTCGGGGCGACGCCGGGGTGCGAGAGGTTGCTGGTGATGCCCCAGCCGCCGGCTTCGCTGCGCCGGTCCAGCTCGAGTCCGAACAAACCCAGAGCGATCTTCGACTGGCTGTAGGCACGCATGCCGGAGTAGGTGCGCTCCCAGTTCACATCGCCCCAGTTCACCTCCCCGCGTCTGGCCGCGATGCTGATCTGCGAGGTGATCCGGGCCCGGCCCGCGACGAGCAGCGGCAGCAGGTGGGCCGTCAGCGCCACGTGGCCGAGGTGGTTGGTGCCCAGTTGCAGCTCGTTCCCGTCGGCGGTCACCTGCCGCTGCGGCGGGGTCATCACCCCGGCGTTGTTGACCAGCAGGTGGATGGGCTGCCCCTCATCGCGCAGCTGCTCGCCCAGGGCGGCCACCGAGCGCAGTGAGGACAGGTCCATCTCGCGCAGTGACACCCGGGCCGTCGGGTGCTCGGTGCGGATGCGGGCGACGGCGGCTTCGCCCTTGGCGCGGTTGCGGACCGGCAGGACCACCTCGGCGCCGGCGGCGGCGAACCGTCGGGCGATGCCGAGGCCGATCCCGTCGCTGGCTCCGGTGACGACGGCGCGCCGCCCGGACAGGTCGGGCACGGTGAGCTGGGGTGTGCGAGGCATGCGGTGGCTCCTGTGGTCGTGGTGATCGGGCGTGGACCTGGTGGCGGGCTGGGCCATGGTGTCCATCCTGGATGGGTGGGACTGTGCGTCCAGCCTCGGCCACCGCGCCGACCTCAACCAGGACCTGCCGATCCACCCCTGCCGCGAACCCACCCAACCCAGTGCGGTGGTCCGGTAGCGCTGGTCGCCGGGCCGGCTCAAACAGGGATCGGCACGCCGTGGTTGCGGGGGCGCCGGTGCGGTACGAAGGTGCGGTAGGGACGAGGAGCCCTGAGCCGGGAAAGGGGTGGGCCGGTGATCGACCGGGCAGGAATCGACAGAGCAAGAATCGATCGGGCGGGGCTGGCGGAGTTCCTGCGCCGGCGGCGCGAGGCGCTGCAGCCGGAGGACGTGGGTCTGCCGCGGGGGCGGCGACCAGGATGGAGCATCCGGCCCAGGGCAGGCCCGGGTGTGCGGTGCCCTCCCCGTCGACGGCGGCCGGGCCGAGCAGGCCCGGCACGCCGGCGACAGTCGCGCCGGCGACGCACACGGCCGCGTTGACGGCCCGGCCCGCGGGCATCGAGTCGTTGACGACGACGACCCATTTGAGGCGAGCCGCGCGGGTGGGTCCGGACGTGTCGATCTCCTCCGGCGCGAACCCGACCCGCGCGTCGTGGTCGGGAGTGCCAGCCGGTGTGTTCGGTGTGGTGTTCATGGTTCTCCTCGGTGCGGTGTCGTTCATGGCAGGTGCTGTGGCGACGTCCTGCCGCGCGGTGTGCGGGCTGTTCGTCGTTCATGGTCAGGAGTGGGCGGAGTGGGCCGGGGGAGGCGTGGTCCCGGTGAGCACCTGTGCGGGTCCGACGGTGCCGCAGACGATCGCCGTCGCCAGGACCATGGCTACCCTGGTCGTGCTTCGTTCGCCGTTCACGCCGTCAGAGTAGGATATGTTCAACCAAGTTGAAAACTGGGCGAATTTTGTTCGGTTGAACCGTGCTTTCAGGTGTAGACGGTCAGCGGCGAACTGTTTTCTCGCCGTTCCGCCGTACATCGTTCGCCACCCGGACGAGGAGGAATCAGGATGCTCGACCGCATCGATCGCATCATCGTGACGCTGCTGCAGACCGAAGGGCGGACGACGAACCGTCAGCTCGCGGAGGCAGCGGGCATCGCGCCGTCGACCGCCATCGAACGGGTGCGGTCGCTGCACGCACGGGGGATCATCACCGGCTACCACGCGCAAGTGGACCTCGCTGCCGTCGGCCGCCCGGTGCAAGCCCTGATCGCCGTCAGCATCCGACCGCCCTCGAGGACCAACATCGAGACCTTCCGGGACTGGATCCGCGACCTCCCCGAGACGATCGGCATCTTCGTGACGTCCGGCGCGCAGGACTTCCTGATCCACGTCGCCGTCCCGGACACCGACGGGCTCTACGCGTTCGTCATCGACCGGCTCACGGAACGACCCGAAGTCGCAGACGTCAACACCAGCGTCGTCTACTCCCACCTCCAACCCCTCCCCGCGCACCCGTCCAGTACCGGCTGAACCGTCCGGAGGACCTGGCCCGCACCGTGCGCCTTGCCCACCGGGGCCCGCTCCCGCGGGGGAGGACCATCGGGGCTCCGCCGACTCCCGGTCACGCCGTGCTCCTGAGCGCCTGCGTGGTGCGTGCCCGGGAACCGCCGGAGCGGGCCGCCCGGGGCCGCTGAACGGCCTGCCGGATCCGACGGCGCCGTCGAGCGTCCCGGCCGGTCGCCGTCGACTACTGCGCCCGCGCCAGGACGTAGCGGTCCAGGCCGTCCTCGCCGGCCTCGGGTTCGAAGCCGCGGCGGGTGAGGACACGGGCGGAGGCGGCGTTGGCCGGGTCGACGCGGGCGATCAGCCGGACCCGGCCGTAGACCTCCGGGACGATGGCCACCGTCAGGTCGACCATGGCCCCGGCCACGCCGCGGCCCCAGTGCTGGGGAGACACCCAGTAGCCGATCTCCACCCCGCCGTCCCGCCGGGTGCACACGACCAGACCGACCGACTCGCCGGCCTCCTCGGCGGTGAACCACCGGGCGGCCCCGAGCTGATCCACCGGCTCCTCCTGCAGTGCGACCCGCAGACGGTCCCGGACGAGCTGCGGCGCCCAGGGTCTGCCGTCGCCGACGAAGCGGGTCACGCGCTCGTCGGCGGCCAGGCCCGTGAAGAAGGCCGTGTCCGCTTCTCGGAACGGACGCAGCGCGAGCGAGGGGGCACGGGGCATGACGGCGACCTCTTCCAGGGGAAAGGGGGACTTGGCGAGCTTATGTGCCACCGCTGGACCCCGTGTCGTGGTGGCCCATGCCGTGGCGGCCCTGAGCCCTGCGGCGCGAACGGCGACGGCGGGCAGTGCGGCCTGTACCGTGTGCCGATGGTCCGTGGGTCCTCCCTGGCGGCCGCGGCACGGGCTGGTCGAACGGTGACCGGCGTGAGAGCAGGGCTCGGTGGCACCCGACCCGTTCCTCGTCGTCCCTGTGGGCCGAAGTGTCGAAGGGGAGTGCCCGCGCGTCGCCGCGGGGTGCGGTGGACGTCGCTGGGACACTCCGGACTATGGATGATGCGCGGAAACAATTGGGTCCCGTTCTTCGACCGGGCGAGCAGCTGCGGTGGGTGGGGCACCCCGACCCGCAGGTGCGCTTCGCGCCGGCGGATGTCTATCTGGTGCCCTTCAGTCTCCTGTGGGGCGGCTTCGCGATCTTCTGGGAGTGGCAGGTCCTCACCGACAGCGAGTCGATCTTCTTCGCGCTGTGGGGCATCCCGTTCGTGCTGGTGGGCCTGTACTTCATCGTCGGGCGCTTCGTCTACAAGAAGCGCCGCAAGCTGCGCACGGTCTACGGGCTCACCGATGCTCGTGCCATCGTGTCGACCGGTGAGCGGTCCTTCGACGACACGCCGGTCAAGGACGTCGGCGTGCGCGTCACCCGTTCGCGCGACAACCGCCATGCCACCGTGGTGTTCGGCGGCGGTGGCCGCCAGGCCGCGTACCTCAACACGGGAATGGACGTCCTGGCCGTCGGTCAGGCCCAGGGCATCGGCTTCTTCGACGTGGCCGACCCGGAGGCGCTGCTGCGCGAGCTGGATCGGGTGCGCTGACCCCGCTGCGGGGTCCGGGAGGTGCTGCTGCCGTGCTGCACACCTGGTGCCGTCATCGGTTCAGAACGCGGACGCGGCGTCGTCCACGACAGGAGAACAGCATGGATGAGCCCGACCGGGAGCGTGGCAGGGGAATCCGATTGGCTGGTGGGGTGATGACGACGGCAGCCGGGGTGGCGGCCCTCCTGGCCATCTGGTGGCTCCCACCGGCCCCTCCCGTGGAGGACCGGCTCGCGGGGTGGGTGGGGGCCTTCGCGGCTCTGGTGGCCGTGCTGCACGGGGCGCTGTTGCTGGTCGGCTGGTCCAACGGCCGGCGCATGCGGCTCACGCGGGCGCGGTGGCGGTACTGGTTCACGCCCGTGGCGCTTCTCCTGGCCGCAGGGACAGTGTGGATCGCGACGTCGCTCTCCGACCCTCAGCTGATGATCGGTCTGTCGGCCTTGGTGGTGGGCAATGCCTTCTTCATGCTCTTCGCCCCGGACACCGATCCCCAGTGGGCCGCGAAGGTCACCCCGGTCCAGCAGCGGCGGTGGCGGCGGATCCTCGGTGTCCTGGCGCTCGTGGCCGTCGGGTGCGTGGGGGTCGCGGTGTGGGCGTTGGGTGCCGGAGCCTTCGGGGCGGCGGTCCTGGTGATCATGATCGGTGTCCTGGCACTGCTGTTCGGCGCGCTCATCGCGGTGCAGCTGGTCCGGTTGCGCCGAATCCGGAAAGCAGCTCACCGGTGAGGCGCCGTCATCCGCCGGCAGGTGCCGGACCGCAGCCGCGACGCACCGTGGGCAGGGGAAGGGCCCCGATCAGCGGCGGCATCGCGATCGTCTGCGTCCTGTGGTTCCTGGCCATGGTGGTCGTCGCGATCCTCGAGGGCGACTCCTGGACCACGGCGCTGAGCAGTCTCGGTCTTGTGGCGATGGCGCTGGTCACCTGGCGAGGCTGCACACGGCACGACCGCGAGTACCGCGAGCGCATGGCGGGACTCGACGAGCGTCTGGGACGCGGCCCGTAGTGCGGAGCCAGGAACCCTGGCAGATCTGACCGGCTGCTGTGCCGGCGCCGGTGCAGCGGGAGCTCCCGGTCTCATCAGCGGCGTGCTGATGCGGGTGGGACTGTCCTGGCGTTCAGTAGCCTGGCGGCATGGACTTCCTGGCGATCCCCACGCTCACCGGCACGGTGGCCACGCTCGAACCGCTGGCGCCGGAGCACGCCGCGGACCTGGCGGACGCGGTCGCGGAGGACGACCTCTACCAGCTCTGGTACACCCGTCTGCCCGCCCCGGACGCGATGGGGGCGGAGATCGAGCGCCGTCTGGCGGAGCACAGGGCTGGTCAGGTCGTGCCGTGGGCCATCCGGACCGCGGACGGGAGGGCGGTGGGGATGACGACCTTCCTCAACGTCCGCCCCGACCACCGGCGCCTGGAGATCGGCTCCACCTGGATCGCCCCCAGTGTCCAGGGCACCGGGCTGAACACCGAGGTGAAGCTGCTGCAGCTCACGCACGCCTTCGAGACCTTGGAGTGCATCGCCGTGGAGTTCCGCACGCACTGGCACAACCAGCGGTCGAGGCGGGCGATCGCCGCCCTGGGGGCGAAGCAGGACGGGGTGCTGCGCAATCACGACCTGTGGCGTGACGGGACCATGCGCGATGTGGTGGTGTTCTCGGTCATCAACAGCGAGTGGCCCACCGTGCGGCTGTCCTTGCGAGAGAAGCTGCGCACCCGCCTGTCGGCGTGAACGTCTCCGGTGTGGTGCGGGGCGCATGCACCCGGGCCGGGGACCCGCCGCTGGACGGCAGGCTCCGCGGCACCGTCGTGGGCGTGCCGGATCGCAAGGGTTGCGGAAGGAAGGGCGAGGTAATGGAGCTGGTGCGCGGGGTGGTGGAGCGGTCCGGGGTGCGGATCAGCTATCTGGACACCGGCGGTGCGGCCCCGGTGGTGGTGTTCCTGCACGGGCTGGCCGGCAGCGCCGGGGAGTTCGTGCCCTCGGCCCGGGCGCTGTGGCCGGAGTACCGGTGCGTGCTGGTGGACCAGCGCGGGCACGGGCACAGCACCCGGGTGCCGGCCGACACCGGGCGGCAGGCCTTCGTCGACGACGTCGTCGCGGTGCTCGATGTGGTGGCACCCGGTGAGCCGGTCGTGCTGGTGGGTCAGTCCATGGGGGCGCACACCGCGGTGCTCACCGCCGCGGCTCACCCGCAGCGGGTGGCCGCTCTGGTGCTGCTGGAAGCCGATGTGCACGGCGGGGAGCCGGGCGAGGCGGCCGCGGTGGGGGAGTTCTTCCGCTCCTGGCCCGTCCCCTTCGCCTCCCGGGCTGAGGCCGTCGATGTCCTCCGGGCGAGCCCTCTGGCCCGGGCGTGGGCGGCGGATCTGGAAGCCACCGGTCGGGGCTATCGGCCCCGGTTCGACCCGGCCGTCATGGAGGCCGTGCTGCAGGCGGTGCACGTGCCACGGTGGGCCGAGTGAGAGGCGGTGAGAGCCCCGACCACGGTCGTCTTCGCCGCGGAGTCGATGTTCGCCCCCGCCCGGAGGAACGCCTTCGTCGCCGCCCGTGCGGGCACCCGACGGGTCGATCTGTCCGGTGGCACCCATGACGCCCACCTGGACGCCGCCCAGGAGTGGGCCGCCGTGCTGCGCGAGGCCCTGGACGTCATGCCCTGACCGCCGGTGCACCGGTCGGGGTCTGCTCGGTCGGGGCCGCACTGGACAGACTGGTGGCCACCGGCGGGTACGGGTTCTCCGACGCGCTCGTCGGGCGGCCCCCTCCGGCCGTCAGCCGGCGCTGTCGGCGGCCGGATAGGGGTCGGCGCGCAGCAGCCGTGCGAGGTGGGCGGCGTTGCGGGCGGCACCGGCCGTGGTGGCCGCGACCTTCTCCGGGACCTCGTCCAGGTCCTGGTAGTCCACGGTGTGCATGGCCTCGCCCACCCAGTAGGTGCCGGCCTGGGCCGGGACGGTGAACCCGACGTCGCTGAGGGCCTGGGTCATGTCCGCGATCGTCTTGTGCGCGCCGTCCTCGTTGCCGACCACGGCCACGATCGCGGTCTTGTCGTACATGATGGGCCGGCCCTGGTCGTCGGTCTCGGCGAGGTCGGCGTCGAGGCGCTCGATCACCCGCTGGGCGATGCTGCAGGGGTGGCCCATCCAGATCGGGGTCGCCAGCACCAGGATGTCCGCCTCCAAGACCTGCTGCCGCAGGGCGGGCCAGGCGTCCCCGGGGCCCATGTCCACCTGGACGCCGGGTTTCACGTCGTGGTCGACCACCCGCACGGAGGAGGTGGACACCCCGTGCTGCTCGAGCGCCTCCAGCACGTGGCGGGCCATCAGCTCGCTGCTGGACGGTGCCGGGGACGGGGTGAGGCTGCAGACCAGGGCGAGGGCGGAAAGTTCTGACATGGTGTCGTCCTTTGCGGTGATGGAGCGATGGTTCGGCGATGCGCGGTGGATCCGTCGGCAGGCTCAGCAGCCGGGAAGCCCGCCCACGCCACCCCGAAGGGCGGGTGGCGTGGGCTCCCCGGGGTCGTGCGGACCGGTCAGGCGGTGCTGGAGAGGGCGGCGGTGCAGTGCGCGGCGGCCTCCTGCTGGGCGGCCTCGGCCTTGTCCAGCACCGCGGAGGCGCCGAAGAACTCGTGCATCACCCCGTCGTAGTGGCTGTGCGTGGTGGGCACCCCGGCAGCCTTCAGGTTCGAGGCGAACTGCTGGCCCTGACTGCGCAGGACGTCCCGCTCGGCGGTGATCACCAGCGTCGGGGGCATCAGCGCCAGGGACTCGGCGGGCCAGTTCAGCAGGTCGATGCGGGGGTCCTGGGCGGCCTCGGGCACGCCTTCGAAGGCGTGCATCGCCATCCAGGACAGCAGCGCCCGGTTCAGCGGGCGCCCGTCGGCGGCGTCCTCCATCGACTCCCCGTACTGTTCGGGGGTGGTCAGCGGGTACACGCACACCTGGGCGGCCGGGAGCGGCTCGCCGGCCTGGGCGAGCCGGAGACAGGTGGCCGGGGCCATGTTCCCGCCCACCGACTCCCCGCCGATCGCCATCCGGGTCGGGTCCCCGCCCATCTGGGCGGCGTTGGCCGCGGTCCAGCGCCAGGCCGCCAGCACGTCGTCGTGGGCGGCGGGGAAGACGGCCTCGGGGGCCCGCCGGTAGTCGGGGGAGACGACGATCGCGCCGGTCTTGTTGGTCAGCCCGCGACAGGAGGCGTCGTAGGTGTCGATGTCGAAGAGCACCCAGCCGCCGCCGTGGATCCACATGATGATGGGCAGCGGACCCTCACCGGGGTCGGCCGGGGTGTAGACGCGCAGGGTCTGCTCGCCGCCGGCCGCGTCCGGGATCTTCATGTCGGTGACCGAGCCGACGGGCTCGGGTCCCTCCAGTCCCTTCTCCTCCATGACTTTCTTGACCGCGTCGTCGGGGCCGGGCTGGGCGCGGGCCTGGTCGCGCTGGAGGATCTCGAAGGGCTGCGGGCCCAGGGCGGAGTGGGCGTCGACGATCGCCTGGGCCTGGGGGTCCAGGAGCCCGGAGGCGTCGGTGGCCAGGCGCTTCTTCTTGCCGGTCACCGCGGCCTTGGCGGCATCGACCGGCTTCGCCACGGCACCGACCAGTTTCTCGAGCCGGCCCTCGTCGGGGGCGTGGGGATGGGGAGCCGGGGGTGCCTGGCGCTTGGCGGCGAGGAACTCCTTGCCCAGCTGCCCCATCCGCTCCGCGCCGACCTTGGCCCGGAAGGCCGGCAGCTCCTCCTGCTCCTCGTCCTCCACGTGGTGGCGGGTCACGGAGATCAGCTCGGTCAGGGCGGCCTCGAACTCCGCCTCCCCGGGCTCGGTCCGCCCGAGGGTGACCAAGAGCTCCTTGATGTCGCCGTGCTCCTGCCGGGCGTCGTCGTCGAACTCGTCCATGCCGAGCTCGCGCCAGATCGGGTACATCACCGTCTCCTCCGCGAAGGCGTGCAGGGACAGCTCGAAGCTGATCTGGTCCACGAGGGTGCGGCGGTCGCCGCGGCCGGCCTCGAGATGCTGGAACTGGCGCTCCACGATCGCGTGGTCGTCGGCGATCAGATGGTCGATGTCACCGGGCTGGGTGGGATAGGGCAGAGCCATGGGCAGATCTCCTCACAGGGGATGAAACGGTGGGTCCGCACGGCACGAGGATCAGCCCCGGGGCGCGGATCGGACGGCACGTGGGTCGGGCGGGTGGCACGCGGTGGACGGGGCCGTCCGCGGGCCACCCGGCCCGGGTGCATCAGGGCGTGGGCATCCCGCCGGTCGCGGCCAGCGTCTCGCCGCTGACGTAGCTGGACTCCTGGGAGGCGAGGAACACGTAGGCCGGAGCCATTTCCGCCGGCTGTCCGGGGCGGCCCATCGGGGCCTCGGAGGCGCCGAACTCGGGCAGGTTCTCCTGCGGCTGTCCGCCGACGATCTGCAGCGGGGTCCAGACGGGGCCCGGGGCCACCACGTTCACCCGGATGCCCTTGGGCGCCAGCTGGGCGGCCAGGGACTTGCTGAAGCCGTTGATCGCGTACTTCGTGGAGGCGTAGTCCAGCAGGATCGGGGCCGGCTGGTAGCCCTGGATCGAGGAGGTGTTGATGATGGCAGAGCCCGGGGGCAGGTGCGGGACGGCGGCCTTGCACAGCCAGAACATGGCGTAGACGTTGGTCTTGTAGGTCTCGTCGAACTGCTCGTCGGTCAGCTGGAGGATGTCCGGGCAGTGCTGCTGCTTGCCGGCGATGTTGGCGAGGATGTCGATCCCGCCCAGCTCGGCCACCGCGGTGGCGATCAGCTGCTCGCAGTAGGCCTTGTCGGTCACGTCCCCGGGCACCGCGACCGCCCGGCGCCCGGCGGCCTCGACGAGTTCCACGACCTCACGGGCGTCCGCCTCCTCCTCCGGCAGGTAGGACAGCACCACGTCCGCGCCCTCCCGGGCGTAGGCGATCGCCGTGGCGCGCCCGATGCCGGAGTCCGCGCCGGTCACCACCGCCTTGCGACCGGTCAGCCGTCCGGAGCCGCGGTAGCTGGCCTCCCCGGAGTCCGGCTTCGGAGCCATCTCCTGCTGCAGACCCGGGCCCTCCTGCTGCTGCTCGAAACTGTCGTCGGGGCCCGGGTACTGGGTCGTCGGATCCTGCATCGTGTACTGATCGGCCATGACCGCCTCCAAATTCATCAGGTTGCTGTCCATCCAACCTGTCACGCCGTGGAGGTCACGTCAACGGTTCCGGCTGAGCGCGAACACCCTGCGAGCGGCCTTCAGCACCGGGAGGACTCCTTGCGCGGCGCCCCGACAGCGCCGGACGTCGGCAGCAGCCGGCACGACGGCGCCGTGCCCAGCGGCGAACGCCAGGAACGCGTGTGCCGTCGGCCGGTCACCGGCCACTTCACCAGGTGATGCCGCGCCGACCAGGGCGAATGTGAGCCACACCATGGGTTCCGGCGCCGTGTGGGCCGCAGCCGTGCTCTAGGCTGGTGCAGTGGTCAAGTAGCGGCCCTTCTGTTCCCGTACCCAGGATTCGAGAAGGTCGTTGAAGCCCTCCAAGCTCTCTGTTGCCGTCCAGGTCGATCTGGACGGCCGCCACGTGACCATCAGGGTCACCGCCGGTGCGCTCACCGCACTGTCCCAGCAGGGGCTGCACGCGGTGATCCGCCGGGCACGCACCCTGACCCCGGGGGTCCACGTCGCCGTGGACCTCTCTACCCTGTCCGAGGTCGAGGCCTCCGCCGTGCGCCTGCTCCACGAGGCGCTGGAGGATCCCGGGCGCACCGGTCGAGGTGGTGCGGTGCGCCTGGTGCTGCCCGAGGCCGCGTGCCAGATCCCCGCCACCGTCGGCGCCGATGCGGTGGGCGACCCCGCTGACGGCCTCGGCCGGGCGTTGGTGCTGGGCGTGGGCGCCGGCCGAGAGGTGGCGGCATGAATCACCACCAGCAGACCCGCACCGACGCCGGGAATCCGGCCGCTGAGCATTCGCGCGGACCGACGGTCGATGCGCTGGGGGGCAGCACACGGCTGGGTCCGGGCGAGACGTTCCCGGCGGACCTGGGATCCCTGACGCTGGCGGAGCTGCAGGTCCTCCACTCCCGGGTGTTCCTGCAGCTGGAGGACGAACACCTGGACGCCCCTGCGGGGCCGCACCCGGTGACCCTGGATCGCCACCAGGAACTCATGGCAGCCCTCGACACCCACCGGGACGCTCGCGGGGTGACCGCTGGTGAGTGATTCCGGGCTCTCGGCCGGGGTGCTGCCGGCCCACGCGTTGACGCCGGGGCGGATCGTGGACATCTGGGACCAGGACACGTTCTGCTACCACGCCCAGGTGGAGGAACACGTCCCCCGCCTCGGAGTGGCCTGGGTGCGCGAAGCCGGACTGGGACACCGCCGGCTCGTGCTCGCCCAGCAGTGCCGGCATCCCGGAGGGACACGGCCGGCGCCGGAGGGCGCCTGACACCGTCGCACCCGTGACGACGACCTCCTCCCGCCGCCGGAACCCGGGGATGGCCGACACCGAGGACGGGGGCCAGCCGAGGAGCGCCATGCGCCCGTCCATGGTCCACGCCATGGGCCGGGTCGCGGGCTGCGGAGGGCGAGCCGTCACGACCCGCGACGTGCTGTGCGTCGTGGATCCGGTGCTGACCGGTCGGTAGCGTTCGAGCATGGACAGAAGAGTGGGAAGGTTCGAGCGCAGAGGAAGACCGACCGGATCATTGCGCCGGGTGGCTCTGCTCGTCACCGGCATCAGCGGGGCCGTCGCCGTCGTCGCGGGAACGATCACGTGGATCGTGGAACAGTCCGCCGACCCGATGCATCCGCTCGGCAACGCGGGATGGCTGGCGTTTCCCGCCGGCTTCGTCGCGGTCGGTGGGCTGATCGCCTTTCTCGGCGACGTCGTGCTCGCGAGCACGGCCCGACCTGCCGCACGGCAGGCGGCGCAGGCAGTTCCGGGCGGCGCTCGTCGGCCGGTCGGCGCTCTGCGGGCGGCCGTCCTGGCGTACGCGACGGTGCTGTTCGTCGGCGCGCTGGGTGCCATCGCGTTCACGATCCACGACCGGGGCGGGATGGGGGTGGGTTCCGACGTCTTCGTGTTCCTGTGCGCCGCGGCCTTCCTGTGGGGGGTGATGCGCCTGCGGAGACCTGCCGCGTCACGGGGACAGGTGGTGGGCCTCGAGGCCGGGTCGGGCCGGGGCCCTGGGGGAGGGCGGCAGCCTCGGGTGGTGCGTCAGTGGGGGCTCGCCTTCACCGGGGTGGGCGCCGGTCTCGCGGTGGCCCTCTACTGGTACATGGCGTTCATCAACCACTTCTTCTGGTCGGGCGTGCTCTTCGGCCCGATCATCTTCCTCGGTCTCGCGCTTCTGGTGGCTGCCGGCGGGCTGGTCCTTCTCGTCGTCGACGGACTGTTCCGCCTGGCCGGGCGCCGCTCCTAGGAGTCGTCCGCCCGGCGAGGCTCCCGAGGTGAGCCGCCGTCGGGGGGCCCGACGCCCGTCGCACCACGGCGTCGACGGGGCTCGTCCTGGCCCACCGCGGCGTGGCGTCCGGTGACCGTCGGGGTGGCCGTAGGCTCGGGGGGAGCGTCCCGCAGGAGTCCTGCGGTCGCTCCGGTGTCCGTGCCGCCGGCCCGAGGACGTCGATGCGGTCCGCACCCTGGACTCTGCCGGGGCGGGTGGAGCTCTGGATGGAAGGAACGGTGTGATGCGACTGGTCTCCCAGGCGATGTGGGTGATGGGTGGGTGCGTGGCCTGCGCGGTGGCGGTCGGTCCGGTCGCCGCAGCCTTGGGGCCCTCGGCGCCGGAGCCGGTGGTGGGCATGTCGGCCATCCCGACGCTGGAGGAGCTCTCCGGTCTGCCGGAGTGCTCGGAGGCGGACACCGCGGCCGCGGTGCACGCGGTGCTCAGCGATGGCGGGCAGGAACCCGAGCACGGACTGCTGGCCTCCCCGGAGGACGTGCCGGCCGGGTCGGCCACCGCCCAGGAGCAGGCCTTCACGCAGCTCTCCGCCGAGGAGCGGGAGTTCCAGCAGTGTCTGGGAGCCCATCAGGCCCTGGTCGGCGCCTCGCAGCCGTAGCCCCGTCGCGCCACCACGGGCCTCGGCACGAGCAGCCGGGAGTCCGTCGTGTGCTGGCTGCGCAGCAGCTCCTGGCGGGCCCGCGGACGGTCCCTGATCATCGGCGACGCCATGACGCTGGTCATCGTCGTCCCGGTCGCGGTGCTCTGCGGCGCCGCCCGGGTGTGGCGGCCCGCGGATCCGAGCCGGGGACTGCCGGCCGAGGTGTGAGCAGGGAGTGCTACGTGCGCGGGCCCGGGCGATCGGCCGGCGCGCCCCCCGGTGCGTGCGGGGGTGCGGTGGTGAGGATGTGCAGGGCTGCCCGGAGGTGGTCGGCCAGGGCGCGGGCCTGCTCCTCCCCGAGGCGCTCGGCCACGACGGCCTGGGCGTCCACCCCGGCGACCACGGCCTCGTCGACGAGCTCCAGTCCGGCGTCGGTGAGCTCGGCATGAAGACAGCGCCTGTCGCCGGGGTGGGGCATCCGGCGGATCAGCCCCGCCTCGGCGAGGCGGGTGAGCCGGCCGGTCATCCCCCCGGTGGTGATCATCAACGACCGCGCCAGGTCCTTGGGCGCCAGCCGGTAGGGGGCTCCGGACCGGCGCAGGGCAGCCAGCACGTCGAACTCCCCGCGGCTGATCCCGTAGGGGGCGTAGGCGGCCTCCATCCGCTCTCCCATCTGCGCGGACAGCCGGTAGATCCGGCCAAAGATCTCCATCGCCCGGGTGTCCAGCTCCGGGCGCTGTCCGGCCCACTGGGCCACGATGGCATCCACCGCGTCAGGCTGGGGAGGCTGCGGCGGTCTTGTGCTGGTCATGCCACCAGTATACCTTCGAGATAACTTATTGCTAAGCAATCAGGGGAGCGGGATGCCGCACACGATGACCGCCCGTACCCGCACCACCCTGCTCGGGGCGATCGCTCCGGTGGTGTGGGGGACGACCTATGCGGTGACCACCGAGTTGCTGCCGGCGGATCGGCCGATGACCGCGGCCCTGCTGCGGGCGGCACCGGCCGGGGTGCTCCTGCTGGCGCTGACGCGGCAGGTGCCGCCGGCCTCGTGGTGGGGGAGGCTGGCGGTCCTGGCGGTGCTCAACATCGGGGCGTTCTTCCCGCTGCTGTTCCTCGGCGCCTACCGCCTGCCCGGCGGCCTGGCCGCGGTGGTGGGCTCGGCCCAGCCGCTGATCGCCGCGGTGGTGCTGCTGCTGGCCTTCCGGCAGACCACCCCGGCCCGTCAGCTGGTCTGGGCGGTGCTGGCCGTGGCCGGGGTGGGACTGGCGGTCTTCGCCGGGCCGGTCACCGTCGACGCCCTCGGGATCACCGCTGCCTTCGCCGGCACGGCCTCGATGGCCACCGGGGTGGTGCTGACCCGCCGCTGGGGCTTGCCCCCGGGCATGAGCGGGTTGGCGGTGACCGGGTGGCAACTGGTGCTCGGGGCCGTGGTGATCGCCCCGCTGGTTCCCCTGCTGGACGCCGGGGACCTCGTGCTGGACGGCCCGGCGCTCGCCGGCTACGCCTGGCTGGCCGTCCCCGGCACCGCGATCGCCTACACGGTGTGGTTCTCCGCCGGTCGTCGCCTGCCGGCCACCAGCACCGCCCTGCTGGGAGTGCTCAGTCCCGTGGTGGCCGCCGTGATCGGCTGGGTCTGGTTGGGACAGGCCCTCACCGGGATCCAGAGCGCCGGCTTCGCCCTGGCCCTGGTGGCGGCCCTGCTCGGCCAGACCGCCGCACACCGACCCGCCGGCGCACCGCCACGCCCACGGCGGACGCGCGGATCGACCGCCGACTGCCCCGCGGGTGCTCCGGCCGCACCGTCGGGATGAACCCCGTCGTGCGCCCTCGCGCCCGCGTGGTCCGAGCGGCGGGCGCCCTGCGTGCCGCGGGGCGCCCGGGTCCGGGCGGGCGTCCTGCGGTCGTCGGCGACCCCGGTCAGCCGTGGCGGCCGACCGCCTCGGCGGCGGCAGCGTCCGTGCGGGCCTCGACGTGGCCGGCATCGGGGTGGTGGCGTCGCTCCAGGCCGGCGCCCTCGACGTCGACGTTGGGCAGGATCCTGTCCAGCCATGCCGGAAGCCACCAGGCGCTGTTGCCGAGCAGGTGCATGAGGGCGGGCATGAGCAGGAGGCGCACGATGAACGCGTCCGCAAGGACGCCGAAGGCGAGGCCGAAGCCGATCGACCGGATCATGGTGGACTCGGCGAACACGAAGCCGCCGAAGACCGCCACCATGATCAGGCCGGCGGCGATCACCACGGGACGGCCCGCCCGCAGCCCGCGCGTGACGGCCAGCCGTGCGGGGGCGCCGTGGACGTAGGCCTCGCGCATGCCCGAGGCCAGGAACAGCTGGTAGTCCATGGCCAGGCCGAACAGGATCCCGACGAGGATGATCGGCAGGAAGCTCAGGATCGGGCCGGTGGCGTGCAGGCCGATCAGGGAGGCGCCGAGGCCGTGCTGGAAGACCGCCGTGATGGCCCCGTAGGTGGCCAGCAGCGACAGCACGAAGCCGCCGGTGGCGATCACCGGCACGAGGACCGAGCGGAACACCAGCACCAGGATGATGAGCGACAGGCCCACCACGACGAGCAGGTACAGCGGCAGGACGTCCCGGAGGGACTCGGAGATGTCGATGTTGATCGCCGCCTGGCCGGCCACACCGAGGGTGATGTCCCCGTCGACGGCGGGCAGGTCGCGCAGCTCGCGCACCAGCGCCTCGGTGGACTCGTCGTTCGGTCCGCCGGTGGGCATTACCTGGAAGGCGGCGATGCGGCCGTCGTCGGAGACGGCGATCGGGGCGACGGCGGTCACGTCGTCGAGGGACGCGAGCTCGCGGGCCACGGTGAGCTGGGCCGCGGTCCGTCCGGTCTCGTCCAGGCCCTCGGGCAGGTTGGCCGCGACGAGCAGGGTGGCGTTGGACCCGGCGCCGAACTCCTCGGACAGGGTGGTGAAAGCGACCTGCGCGGAGGAGCCCGGCGGCTCGGTGCCCCCGTCGGGCAGCCCCAGCCGCAGGTGCATCGCCGGGGCGGCCAGGACCAGGAGCACCGCGGCCGTGAGCACCACGGTCGCCACGGCGCGCGGCGTGCCCATGGGCCGGGTGCGGCTCATCGCGTCGTCCTGGTCCCGTGCGCGCGAGCGCGCCTTCGGCGTGGCGACGCGGTCGCCGAGCAGTCCGACCAGCGCCGGAGCCAGGGTGAGGGCGATCAGCACCGCGATGCCCACGCAGGCCGCCCCCACGGTGCCCATCAGCCCCAGGAACGGGATGCCGGTGACATTCAGCGCCAGCAGTGCGACCACCACCGTGGCGCCGGCGAAGACCACCGCGGTGCCGGAGGTGCCGTTGGCCAGGCCGATGGACTCCTGCACGTCCATGCCGTGCATGACCTGCTGGCGGTGACGGTTGAGGATGAACAGGGAGTAGTCGATCCCCACGGCCAGGCCCAGCATCAGCCCCAGCACCGGGGTGATGGAGGCCATCTGGACGACCCCGGAGAAGGACAGTGCGCCGACCGCGCCGATGCCCACGCCCATCAGGGCGGTGACGATGGGGATGCCCGCCGCGAGCACGGAGCCGAGCATGACCAGCAGCACGATCGCGGCCACGGCCAGACCGGCCACCTCACCGGGACCGACCAGGCTCGGCACGGCCTGGGAGATGTCCGCGGAGACGGAGACCTCCACCCCGTCGATCCCGGTGCCGGTGAAGTGGTCGATCACGGCCTGCTTGGCGGCGTCCTGCAGCTCCAGGCGGGGCACGTCGAAGGCGACGGTGACCTGCGCGGTCGACGAGTCCTCGGAGACCAGGCGGATGTTCTCGGCGTAGCCCAGCAGCTCGGCGCCGTCGGCCGTCTCCTGCTCCCCGGCCTCCAGCTGCGCGATCCCGTCGTCGATGGCCTCCTGCTGGGTATCCAGGGCGGCCCGCTGGTCGGTGAGGGCACTGATCTGCGGGGCGGGGGCTCCGGCGGCCTCGGCCTGCTCCAGGGCGGCTTCCAGCTGCTCCCGCCCGGCGTCGAGGCGCTGCTGCCCCGTCGCCAGCTCGGCGCGCCCGGCCTCGAGCCGGTCCTGGGCGTCCCCCAGCCGGCTCGCCTGCTCGGCCCGCCGCGCCTCGGTCTCGAACGGGTCGACGACGGAGGCGACGTCGGGGAGATCGGCGGCGGAGTCGACCAGCCGGCTGATCTCCGCCTGCTGTCCCTCGGTCAGCGCCCGGCCGTCCTCGGAGGAGAACACGACGGTGCCCGACGCCCCGGCGAGGTCGGGCAGCTCACCGGTCAGCTCCGCCACGACGTCCGACGACGGCAGGCCGGGGATGTCGAAGCTGGTGGCCAGGCTGCCGCCCCAGGTCAGGAAGGCGGCCACGGTCAGGGCCAGCACGGCCGCCCAGGCGCCGATCACCGCCCCGGCACGCCGTGCGGCGGCCCTGCCGATGCGGTACAGGAATTCGGCCATGGGTCTTCAGTCTCCTCGGGTCCGGGCCCGGGCCCAGCTGAACAACGCAACGTTGCGTATTGTTGAAATCGTTATGATCATACCCATGGTTGAACGACACCGAGGAGCGGTCCGCAGCGAGGCCGTCCGGCAGGCGGTCCTGGAGGCGACGGCGGACCTGTTCCGCGACCGCGAGTACGACCGGCTGACGATCGAGGGCATCGCGGCCGAGGCCGGCGTGGCCAAGCAGACGATCTACCGGTGGTGGAGGTCCAAGAGCGAACTCGTGGCCGAGTGCCTGTTCGAGGGCCGGCTGCTGCCGGAGGAGATCCATCCCCGCGACACCGGCGACGTGTACACCGACATGACCCGGTGGCTGTCGGGTCTGTTCACGTTCGTGGACACCCCGGGCAACGACGCCCTGCTGCGGTCCCTGCTGATCGTGGCCGCCGAGAACGATCAGGTCGGCCGGCGGCTGGGTGCCTCCCTCGGCGCGGACTCGGAACTGACCACCCGCCTCCAGGCGGCGGTGGACTCCGCGGAGCTGCCCGCCGGCACGGCGGTGGGGGAGGTCGTCAACGCCATGGTCGGAGCCGTGATCCTCCACATCCTGCTGCGCGAACCGGCCGACGACGGCAAGGCCGCCCGGCTGGTCGCCGCACTCCTCGGACAAGCCTGAGGCGGGGCGGCACGACGCACGCACCCCCGGGGGGGGTGCGCGGAGACCGGCCGCGGCGGCGCACGAGCCCGGGACGGTGGGGTCACCGTGCTCGGGCACCGCACGGGGCCGGACAGGCCACCGCGCCGGTGTCGACGGCGCCTCAGCGGCCCCGCCAAGTCCAGGTAGTGCTCGACGGTGTGCTGGGCGGCACAGACGGTCAGCCGCACCGCCGGCGGGTGGTGCTGCACGCCCATGTGGAGCAGGCCCATGCCGCCGGGTACCGGGTGCGCTTCTGGGCCACCCACGACATCGCCGGGCCAGCACGGGAGAACCTGTGGCGCGAGCTGCAGGCGGCCGGGGTGGACCACATCAACACCGACGACCTTCCCGGTCTCCAGGACCACCTGACCCGCTGAACGCCGGCGCACCCGCCGGGCGCGGCGGTGCCGGCGGGTGCGCCGGGGTCAGTTCTGCTGATCCGTGGGGTGGCGGTGGGTCCGCCCGAGACCCAGCAGCTCGTCCGTGCAGGGCAGGAACAGGGGGTGGCGGGCGTTCAGCAGGACGGCGGCGGTGAGCATCAACCGGTCCCGCTCCACGGCCGGCAGGTGGTGGAGCTCGTGCAGGTACGCCTCGACCTCGAGTGCGCCGACCACCCCACCGTGGTGGATGTAGTGCAGCCACAGCCGGTGTGGTGCGACGTCGGCGCCCTCCAGCGATCGGCGCAGCAGCCGTGCCTGGACCCGGTTGACGGTGGCGTCATCGACCACGGGCAGCGCCCGATCCGGGAGCGGCGCGGGGCGGGCACGGGCTCGCGCCGGTTCCTCCGGCATCGCGCCGGCAGCGCCGGGCGGGTGGGTGCTCTCCCGGTGCTCCAGACGGAGCACGCCGGCCACCACCGCCCCGGGGACCACGATCAGCACCATGACCGCGGGGGTGTCGGTGGCCACCGCCAGAACCGCCACGGCGGCCGGCGTGGTGAACACGAACAGGCGGACCCCGGTCCGCAGGGCCGGCAGCACCTCAGGACCCGGGGGCCCGGCGGGCCGGGGTGCCCGTGCCGGAGGCGGTGCGGCCGAGGACCGGGCGCCCGGCCGCCCGGTCCGGCACCCGTGGGTGCTGTGCGTGCACATCCTGCGCGGTCATGGCGTCCCCCTGCGTCGGCCGGCCAATAGTTCAGCGTGTCTGCCCACTCCACCAGCGCCCCCGCGGACCCGCCGGGTCGCCATGGGTGTGAGGTGCCGGCGCTGCCCGGCGTACCGCCCCCTCCGGGCCCCGTGTTCCCGGCACCGGCCCCGACCAGGACGCAGCCGCGCTGCCTCCGTCGACCCGGACACCGGTGCCGTGCCGGCACGGACCCAGTCTGCGATCCCTCGGTGACCTCCGGGTGACCACCGGGTGGCCGGCAGGGGACACCGCGGGGCGCCGGTGTGCCGGGAGGGCTGTGGGGGAGATCTCGCGGTGGGGGAGGGAGGGGAACGGGAACGGTCGGGCCGGTGAACAGGTGGATGATTCTGGGCGCAGCCGGCGCACAGCACGCTCCGGCGCCCGGACGGGCCCCTACGCTGAAGCCGGACAACGATGTCGAGCTCCCCGTTCCGTCGGCACCGCCGTCCACCAGGGCAGGTGGTGCGCTCGAGCCCTCAGGAGGCACCCGACCATGACCGATCCGTCTCGACTCTCCGTCATCCGTGGCGACACGTCCGGTCCCGACGGCTCCGACGCGCACCGGGGTCCGATCCGCCTGTCCCGCTACCGGATGCGCACGGAACGCCCCGGGCTGCGCCTCCGGGCCGGGGAGACGGTCCTGTGCATCCCGTACGCGCCGACGGAGGCGCACCTGCTCGTGCTGGTGCGCTGCGAAGCGGACGGGCACAACCCCGGTGTCCTGCTGTCGGTGGGCGAGGTGGAGTACCTGGAGTCGACCGGTGAGATCCTCGGGCCGTGCGCCTGGGGACGGCCGGGCGTGCGTCCCTGAAGCGGCCGCCCGGAGGCTCGGCCCGGAGGGTGCCGGCCACGCACTCCCATGACCCCGGCGGCCGGGCGGCATCGGGGCTCTCCCCGCACGGCGCACCGTCGGCGCCCCGAGACGGGTGCGACGGGGGCAGGTGTGGCGAAGGACACCGCCGGAGCCGTCTGCCGGCGGCCCCTCGGGGCGTGACCGTCCAAGAGGTGCACTTATTCTGGAGGGCATGCTCTCCCCTGCACTCCTGCTCCTGCTCAGCACCGTCCTCCTCGCGTCCGCGGTCGTGTGGCCGATGGCGGTCAAGGCCGGCCGTCGCCGCCGCCCGGCCACCGGTGGCCGGCGTCGGGTGGACCTCGCGCCGGTGCACTACGCCGGCCCGGCGGTGCTGATCGCGGCGAGCATGGCCCTGCAGCTGATCGCCAACGTCCTCTGACCCCCACCGTCCCTGCCGACCCGCGCCCGCCAGCGCCCTGCGGGACCACGGGGGCCGGACTGCGGACCGGAACCGCGCGCAGGCCCGAGGTCCCGTGGGAACGGTCGACTCCGCCCGGCCCTCAGGACCCCACCACCAGCCTTCCGGGCGTCGAGGACGGGCTGCGCCGCGCTGAGTACCCGCCCGCGGGGTGGCTCGGTATCCCGTCGACGGTTGCGGGAAGGAGCTGTCTGCCGGACCGATGACCGTGGTCAGGACAGCTCCTGGCGCAATCCGACGAGCAGCTCGGTACCGTGCGCGGCAGCGCCCGGGTGTCCGAGACCTGCGCCGCCTCGGTCTGCGGCGCCTGCTGCGAGTCCGTGTACCCGTCCGCATGGCCCCACGATCGTGCAGGTTGCGGTGGTGCGGAGCGCCTCCGCATCAGGCCGGCACCGCAGTCCCGGTGCGTGTCCTGCGAGGGCGCCGCAGCGGGGCACCGTCGTGTTCACCACGGGTTCATCGGGCGGACACCGGCTCCGCATACGTTTCTTCTGGTCAGCATCCCCCTGCTGACACCGGTGCGGATCCACCCCCCCAGGGAT
Source organism: Kocuria sp. KH4 (assembly GCF_053711175.1). Classification (NCBI taxonomy): domain Bacteria; kingdom Bacillati; phylum Actinomycetota; class Actinomycetes; order Micrococcales; family Micrococcaceae; genus Kocuria; species Kocuria sp. KH4. The sequence goes on along the minus strand of NZ_JBSJYX010000007.1, from coordinate 42,157 downwards.
CGGCGCCGAATGCCCCAGCTGTCCGACGACTGTCCGGCTGGGGCATTCGCATGCCCCGGCCGGTGCGTCCCCGGACGGGCCTCCGCCGAACGTGTCCCCATCGCGAGCGCCCGGTCCGCCGGAGGGCCGGGACCTGCGCTGGCGGCGCACCGCTGTGGGGCGGGTCGAAGCGCTGCCGCCCACCGGCTCGAGGGCGGGCGCCGCCGACGGCGGTCAGCAGCCGGTGGGCATGACCGGGCGGCGAGTGGTGCCGCCGGCGCGGAGCACCAGCAGATCGTGAGCCCGCCGGCCCTCGACGGTCACGCCGGCTCCGCACTCGGCCACGGTGACCGGTGACCGGTGCAGGGCGCGGGGCGGTCAGTAGCTGCGGAAGCTGCAGCCTTCGGTGCTGATCATCCTCCGCTCCCCGATCCCGGCCTCCCGGATCCACACCACCCCCAGCTGCGGCACGTGCTCCTCGACCAGTCCACGACAGTGCAGCTCCTGGTCCTTCCACACCTCCACACGCTGACCGGAACGCACGGTCTGCAGTGCACGGGCATCGGGATCGAACTCGATCACGGCGTGGACCCCCTGCGGCTGGCCGGTGACGACGCCGTCCAGCCTGCCGGCGCGCGGTGAGCACCGTGTGACCCGCAGATGCCTCCCCGGTGGACACTTCCCGGAGGTCGATGCCGGCGTGCTGGTCGTCAGGGGCCGAGGGCCGGAAGAACACGGCCACCCCCCGGTGTGAGGCGCTGCTGGCGGGAATCCTCGGGCTCACGCTGCTGGATTCGCTGAACCCGGCGACCCTGGTGGCCATCACCTTGATCCTCGTCGGGGATCCGCCGCGTCCGGTGCTCTCGGCCCTGGCGTTCGTGGCCGGGGCCGTCGGGGCCGTCCTCGCCCTGGGGGCGGTGGTGTTCGTCTCGGCCAGGGCCGCCGCGGAGGTCCTGACCGACGGTCTGGTCCGGGTGCGGCGGGCGGCCTTCGGGGCGGCCGCTGCGGGCTTGCTGGTGGCTGCGGTGCGGCGGTTGCGCCCTCGTCCGCGCCGGTCGGTGCGGCTGCCGGGATGGTTCTCCCCGATCACCGCGCTGCCGCTGGGCGTGGTGATGACCGCGGCCGACCTGCCCGACGCGTTCCCGTACTTCATCGCCATCGAGCGTCTTCTGGCCGCGGGGCTGGCCCCGGCGACGGTGGTCCTGGCCGGCTACGCGGTGCTGTACTGCCTGCCGTGCCTGGTGCTGCTGACGGCCGGCAGGCTGTTGCACGGGCGCATCCGTCCCCTCCTGCAGCGCCTCGTCGACAGGCTCACCACCGGCACGGCTGCCTGCAGCATCCCGGCCGCGGCGGTGCTGGCGCTGCTCGCCGCCGGGCTCGCCGGTGTGGCCCTCACCGCCTGACGTCCTCCGCCGCCGCGGCGGGACGCGCCCGGCGGCCGCCGCCGGGTGCGCCTCAGCGCCGGGGCGGGGCCGCAGCCATCGGCTGCCCGTGCCGTCGTCGCACCAGGACGGCGGCCACCGCGAGCACGGCCAGCCCGCCCCCGGCCACGACGCTCAGGAGCAGGGCGCCGGCCGTGGCCGTGGAGATGACCACGCCCAGCAGGGCCCAGGCTCCGGCGGCGAGAAAGGCCGGGTGGGCTCGGAAGAGCACCACACCGACGACGAGGCTGATCACCGCGCCCAGCAGGAGCAGCCCGAGCCACACGGTGTCCGCGCGGGCGTCCTCGGGCAGCACGGTGGCGATGTTCACCCAGACCGCCGCGGCGGACCACCCGGTGTACAGACCCAGGCTGGTGCCCAGCAGCCACCGGGTCGGCGGCTCGGCGGCAGCGCTCACGAGGCTGCGCAGGGCGGTCCCGAGGCAGGCGAGCATGAGCAGGAAGACGGGCACCGACCATGCGGGGGAGGACACCGCCGCGAGCAGCCAGGCCGTGAAGCCGATCTGCGCCAGCGACACCGGCCACTGGATCCGCGCGTAGGGGGCCGTGGTGGCTCGCCTCCGCGGCAGGCCCCACAGCGCGGAGGCCACGCATCCGATGACGATGACTCCCCAGATGGCGAAGAACGGCCCAGGCGGCACCACGACCGGGTCCGACCCCGACCCGCCGGTGAACCCGGACAGGGCCGGGCTCACAGCCTGCGTGACCGCGGTGACCAGCAGCACCCACCGCCCCCACGTCCCGGACCCGGCCGCCCGGGCGGAGGGAACCGTCACGACCGGCATCGTGTCCGGTCGAGGAGCTCGTCCCGGTTGCGTGCGGCCGTGGCCGTGGCGACGTAGGAGGCGTAGGCCAACCACAGCAGCCGGGGACCCAGCGCCCAGGCCGCCTTGCGGTCCAGGGCGGCGGTGCGCACGACGCTGCCCGCGGTGGCCCCGAGGGAGGCCACCGTGACCGCGGCCCCCAGCACCGGGCTGCGCAGACCGAAGAACAGCGCCGAGAACGAGGCGAACAGGACCCAGTCGGCGCCTTCGAGTGCCAGGGCGGTGGCCCGGCCCGGGGTGCCGGGGGCGAGGTTGGCCACCCGCAGATTGCTCTACAGCGTGGTGACGTTGTTGACGGCCCACACCGGCGGGAACAGCCAGTCTGCGGGCGCCCCGGGCGGGGTGTCGAGCTCGTTGTAGAAGGTGGCGTCGCCGGTGAACCCCCGCGGCAGGGCACCGGCGGCATTGGCGGCGAGGCCGACCGCGGCGGCGTGCCACCAGCGATAGCGACGGGCCCGGGCCGGCGGGACGGGGCGGACGGTGGAGGTGGTCATGGTGCGGTCTCCTTCCGGGACGGGGAACGGGGCGACGGGGGAGCACTCCGCGGGTGTGCTGCCCGCGCCGTGGAGCGGGCCGAGGATGCCGGGCCGGAGAGGATGGCGCTCATCCGGTGGTGCGCTCCGTGCGGACGGCATCCGCGGTGGGACCGAGGCCGTGGTCTCCCAGGTCCTGCCACAGATGGGCGAGGGTGGCGGCTCCGGCGGTGAGCAGGTCGGTGCGCACGCTCTCGTCGCTGTCGTGCCAGTTGTCCTCGACCAGCCCGGTGCCGAAGAAGACCACCGGCGCATCCAGTGCCGTGGCCAGCAGCGCGGCCGGCCCGCCGCCGGCATTGCCCATCCGCCCGACCTCCTCCACGGCGAAGCCGGCGGCCATGGCCCGTGCCAGGGCGGCCACCCACGTGCGCAGCTGCTCGGCGACCTCGTGGACCCGCTGCCCGGTCACCGTGCGGATGCTCAGGTCCATGGCAGCCATCGAGGGGATGGTCGCCCGCGACACGCCCACGGGGTCCCCGGCGACGAGGGCGATGACCTCCAGGGCCGGGCGTTCCCACAGCCTCTCCAGCACGGTGTAGCCGGTCTCGCCGCCGATGCTGCGGGTGTGGGAACGGGCCAGCCAGTCGGCCTCGTCGAAGGGCAGCGCGGCCAGTTCAGCCCGGCGGGCCGCGGGGATGTCGGGGACGCGGTCGTAGAAGCCGGGCAGGGTGATCCGGCCGTGCTCGTCATAGAGCTGCGCCAGGACCCGGGCCATCTCCAGGGCGGGGTTGGGGGCGACCCCGGAGACGGCCCCGCTGTGGATGTCGGTGTACGGACCGTAGACCTCCAGGCGCGCCCCGAGCATCCCGCGCACCCCGGTGCACAGTCCCGGGTGGTCGGCGCGCCACAGCAGAGTGTCGGAGAAGATCACCACATCGGCGGCCAGCTCCCGGGCGTGCTCGTCCAACAGCTCGGCCAGGCCGGGGGAGCCGGCCTCCTCCTCGCCCTCGACGAGGAACTTGACGTTCACCGCCGGAGCGGTGCGGCCGGTCGCGGCCAGGTGCGCCCGGATGCCCCACAGGTGCGCGGTGACCTGGCCCTTCGCGTCGGAGGCGCCCCGGCCGTAGAGCCGGCCGTCGCGCAGGACCGGGTCGAAGGGGGCGGTCTGGTCCCAGTTCTGCTCCTTGACCGCGCGCACGTCGTGGTGGCTGTAGACCAGCACCGTCGGCGCCCCGGGGGACTCGCACCAGGACCCGTAGACGGCCGGGCCCTCGGCGCCGGGCCAGACCGCGGTGGTCGGGAACCGCAGGTCGCGCAGCTCCGCGGCCAGCCAGTTCGCCGAGCGCACCAGGTGGTGGGCCCGTTCCGGGACCCCGGCCACCGAGGGGATGCGCACCCATTCCGTCAACCGCTCCAGCATCTGCGGCAGGTGCGCCCGGAGGTAGGAGTGCACCTGGGCGTCAGGGGTCATGGCCGGTTCCGTTCGTGAACATGGCGCGGTGAGCGGGCCCGGCCGGTGCGGGAGGCGGTCACGGGTCGCCTCCGCGGGTGGCGCCGACCCAGACGGTGCGGCAGGTCGGAGCCGCCCCGCACCCGGAGCTCCGCGCCCCCGGCCCGGGCAGGAGCAGGCCCACCGGCCGGGCCGGGGGAGCGGGCGGGTCGTGCTCGAGCTCCCAGAGCAGGAGGTCCACCGCGGTGTCCTCCGGGCACTGGGCCGCGCGCAGGTCCACCACCACGGCGCCGACGGAGAGGACCCGGCAGCCGGTGATCACCGAGGCCAGGAGCTGCTGGTTGGTGGTCGTCAGTGCTCCGGAGACGGCGAGCCGCAGCCGGTGGCCGTCCGGATCGATCTCGGCCGCCACGCACAGCTGGAGTTCCATGGCCGGGGCTCCTCCGCCACCTGATCCCGCGCTACCGACTGTCGACCTGCCTCCAGGCTAGAGGCAAGCCCCGGGGCCTGACCAGAGGCAGCGGGACCGGAACCGCTCACCCGTGCGCACCGCCCTGCGCCCCCTCCGCTCCGGGGGTGCCCCTGGCGAGCGCGGCCTCGACGACATCGCGCCACTGCTGCCGCACGGCATAGGCGTCGAGCTGGGTCCGCGCCCCGGACCCCTCAGCCAGGATGGCCGCGACCACACCGTGGACGTGCTCGTCCTCCTGCTGCTCGGCCAGCACGGGCTCCAGCCGCTGCAGCAGGGCGGCCACCACGTCCCGGGCCGGGGCCGGGGTGCCGGTGGCGGGATCGACCAGCCGGCCCTCGACCCCGGAGCGGGCCGCCCGCCAGGACCAGGTGCGCAGGGCGGTGACGCCCACCGGGTCCGGCGGCCCGCCGGTGTGCCAGGCGCGGGCGGCGGTCTCCACCAGGGCGCGCACCAGCGCGGCGATCACTGCGGCGTGGACCGGGTCCAGGCACACATCGGCCACCCGCACCTCCACGGTCGGGAAACGGGCCGAGAGCCGGGCGTCGAAGTAGATCATGCCGTCATCCAGCGGGACCCCGGAGTTCAGCAGGGACCGCACCTGTGAGTCGTACCCGGCCGCCGATCCGAAGATCTCACCGGCCCCGGCGGTGGGCCAGCGGGACCAGGCCTGGTACCGGTAGGACGCGAAACCGGTGTCCACGCCGTACCAGAACGGGGAGTTCGCGCTCAGCGCCAGCAGCACCGGCAGCCACATCCGGATCCGGTCCAGCACCGCCACCGCTTCTTCGCGGGAGGCGACGCCGACGTGCACGTGGAACCCGCAGGTCAGCTGCTCGGCGGCCAGCAATCCCACGTGCTGCTGGATCCGGCGGTAGCGGGCCTCCGGCACCAGGTGGGGCAGGCCCGGGGACACCGAGGTCGCCAGGGCCACCGCCCGGCCGCCCACCGTGCGGGCGGCCGCATCGGCCAACGTCCGGCCGGTGCGGATCGCGGCGATCTGGTCGTCCAGGGTGTGCTGGGGTGGGCCGACGACCTCGATCTGCTCCTGCTGCAGCTCCACCGTCAGCGCGTGGCGGGCAGCCGCGTCGGCCGGCTCCGCAGCCGGGGGCGCCGCCTCCGGACGGTGTGGGCCGTGCCGCAGGCCCTGCTCGTGCTGCCGGACCACGTCTTCGCCGAGGGCCAGCGGCTGCCAGGTGGCGGCATCCACCAGCAGCAGCTCCTCCTCCACGCCGAAGGTGCGCATCGGGTCAGCTCCGCTCCCGGCCGCCCGTCCGTCGCCACCGCGCGCACGACGGTTGCCGGCGCGGGGACGCGATGATCACCGGACACCGCCGTCGGCCGGTGGGCGGACGCCGGCGGCGCGGGTCCGGGTCCGCGCGGCCGCGCAGGTTCCGCTCATGCCGGCAGCGGACGGGCGGCGTTCCGGCGACCGGCGGTCCGGGCCCATCCGGGGGGAGGGACGGGCAGCCCGTCAGGGCAGAGGATCTGCACCGGACCGGCGCCGGTCACCGGCTCGTCGTGGTCGACCGCCCAGCGCAGCAGGTCCACGGCGATCGCCTCGACGTAGCCGGCGGCGGTCAGGTCGACGCTGACCGTCACCGGTGGGAGCAGCGTCCTGGCCCGGCGGACCAACGGGTACAGCACGTGCTGGTTGGCCTCGGTCACCCACCCGGTGACCACCAGGCGCACGGATCTGTTCTCGTTGTCCAACTGGACCAGGACGGAGAGCCTGTGGTTCACGGGGGGCACCCTTCAGCGCGTGCAACGGCACCAGGCGCTCGGCCCGGTGCCGTCCACGCTAGGGGCGCGGCGTCCCCGGCCGCAAGGATCCGGAGTCCGCCGGACCCACATTTCCCTAACCGACGAGTACGCCCCACCGGGCCCTGACGAGGGACGACGACGCGATGACGGGTGCCGCCGGCGGGTGGGCGACCGGTCCGCCGTCGTCGCCCCGGTGCGGGCGATCAGGGCTCGGGGATCTGCTCCGGGTGGGACTCCAGGGTGAGGTCGTCCTGCTCGGGGCCGCCGCGCACGCCCTGGTCCAGGGCGTCGATGCGAGCGATGTCGTCGCCGGTGAGGTGGAAGCCGACCACGTCGGCGTTCTGTGCGATGCGCCCGGGATCGGTCGACTTCGGGACGACGCTGCGGCCGCTCTGCAGGTGCCGGCGCAGCACCACCTGCGCGGCGGTGCGGCCGTGGGCCTCGGCGATCTCGAGGACGACCGGGTCCTCCAGGGGACTCGAGAACGCGGTGTCCTCGTAGGTGACGACCCCGCCCAGCGGTGACCACGCCTGCGAGACGATGCCCAGGTCCTCACCCTTGGCACGAAGTTCGGCCTGGCGGAAGTACGGGTGGATCTCCAGCTCGTTCACCGCGGGCACGACCGAGGTCTCGGCCAGGAGCCGGTCCAGGTGCTCGGCCATGAAGTTGCTCACCCCGATCGCGCGCACCGTGCCCTCGTCGCGCAGCCGCTCCAGGGCACGGTAGGCGTCGACGGTGCCGTCGAAGTGGCTGGGCAGCGCCTGGTGCAGCAGTAGCAGGTCGATCTGCCCGACGCCGAGCGTGGCCGCGCTCTTGCCGAAGGCGTGCAGGGTGCTGTCGTAGCCGAAGTCGCTGATCCAGATCTTCGTCTCGATCAGGACCTCGGACCGGTCGAGTCCGGAGTCGCGGATCGCCTGCCCGACCTCGCGACCGGCCTCCTCGTGCGGGGCGCTCGGGAGGCCGATCGGTCGTCGGTCACGGACGGACGAGGACCTTCAGGCTCCGGCGCTCGTCCATGTCCTGGTATCCGGCCGGCACGCCGCCGAGGTCGGTGGTGGCGTCGAAGACCCGGCCGGGTTCGATGTTGCCGTCGAGGATGTCGGGCAGCAGCTCCTCGATGTAGGCGCGCACCGGGGCCGGTCCGCCGGCCAGCCGGACGTTGTGGCGGAAGAGGCTGCCGAAGCCGATCGGCGCGTCCTCGTACTGGGGCACGCCCACCCGGCTGATCACGCCGCCGGGGCGGACCACGCCCACGGCCTGCTCGTAGGCGGGCATGTGGCCGACGGCTTCGAGCACCACGTGGGAGCCGTGGCCGCCGGAGAGCTCGCGCACCTGGGCGATGCCCTCCGCCCCGCGGGCGGAGACCACGTCGGTGGCCCCGAAGGCGCGGCCCAGGTCGGTGCGCTGCCGGTGGCGTCCCATGAGGACGATCTGCTCCGCGCCCAGGCGCTGGGCCGAGAGCACGGCCAGCAGCCCCACGGCCCCGTCGCCGATCACCGTGACACGGCTGCCGGGACGCACCCCGCCGGCCACGGCGGCGTGGTAGCCGGTGCCCAGCACGTCGGCCAGGGTCAGCAGCGAGGGCATCAGGGCCGAGTCGGGGGCGACGGGCAGCTTGACCAGGGTGCCGTCGGCCAGGGGGACACGGATGGCCTCGGCCTGACCGCCCTCGTCGGGGATGGCGTCCCAGAAGCCGGCCTCGTGGTGGGTGCAGGAGGTGTGCAGCTTCTCGGCGCAGAACGGGCAGGTGTTGTCCGAGACCGCGAACGGCGCGACGACCAGGTCGCCCTTCGCCACGGTGGTCACCGCCGTGCCGGTGTCCTCGACGACGCCGATGAACTCGTGACCCATGCGGGCCGGCCCGCCGGAGGGGTCCATGGAGTGGTAGGGGTGCAGGTCCGACCCGCAGATGCAGGAGGCGGTGATCTGGACCAGCGCGTCGGTGGGCCGCTTGAGGACCGGGTCCGGGACGTTCTCGATGCGAACGTCGCCGGGGCCGTACATGAGGGTGGCACGCATGGGGTGTTCTCCTTCGGGTGTGCTCTTCGTGGACAGTGCGGGGAGGTCGGGAACCGGGGGACGGCGGTGGGACCGGAGCGGCGGACGCTCAGTCGGTGGCGGGCGCCTCCGGCACCGCGCGGCGGCGCTGGAGGCGGGCCAGGACGGCGGCGGGGACGAGGGTCAGGGCGGCGATGGCTGCGCCGACCGCCACCGGGCCGATCGGCCCGAGCCCGGACCCCAGGGCGATGCCGCCGACCCAGGAAGCGGCGGCGGTGCCGACGTTGAAGGCGGCCACGCTGAGCGAGGAACCCAGGGTGGGGGCGTGGTCGGCGTAGCGCACGGCCAGGGAGATCAGCACCGGGTTCGCCCCCAGCCCGAAGAGGCCCAGCAGGGCGAGCAGGACGACGGTGGGCAGGGCTGCACCGGAGACCAGGCAGATCGCCAGCAGGAGGACGGCCGTGGCGGCCGGGGCCACGATCGTCGTGGCGTGGGGACGGATGTCCCCGAGCCGGCCGCCCAGGACCGAGCCCGCCAGGGAGCCGAGGCCGAAGCCGGCCAGCACCAGGGGCACCAGGGGCGCGGGGACACCGGTCCGGTCGGTGAGCAGCGGGACGATGTAGGAGTACGCCGCCAGCACTCCACCGGTGGTGGCGGCGCAGGCCGCCAGCACCAGCCACAGCCGCCCCGACCGCAGCGAGGAGAGCTCCGCGCGCAGGGACACCGCACCGGTTCCGGCCCCCTGGTGGGGGACGTGGCGGGCGATGACGGGGATCGCGGCCGCCGCCAGGACCGCCAGAGCCCAGAACGTGCCCCGCCATCCGACGAGCTGGGCGGCGAGGGCGCCGAGGGGCACGCCGAGCACGGTGGCGAGCATGCCTCCGGCGTTGACGATGCCCACCGCCCGGGAGCCGGCGCCGGGGCCGGCCACGCGGGTGGCCACCACCGCCGCGACGGCCCAGAACGCCCCGGTGGCCAGGGCGGTGAGGAACCGCGCGGTGACCAGCACGGTGAAGCTGGTGCTCACGGCGACGACGACGTGACCGAGGGCGAACACGACCAGGGCCAAAAGCAGCGTCAGCCGCTGCGGCAGGCGCAGGGTCAGCATCGCCATCAGCGGGGCGCCCACCATCCCGACCGCGAACACCGTGATCAGCAGACCGGCACGGGCGACGGTGACCTGCAGGTCGTCGGCGATCTGCGGCAGGATGCCCGCCACCACGAACTCGGTGGTGAGCATCAGGAACGTGCCCACTGCCAGCGCGTAGACCACCAGCGGCAGGGGCGTCGAGCGCCGGCCGTTCGTCGCGGTCCCCGCTCCGGCCGGGATGGTGGGGGCTGATCCGTGCATGTGCGGTGCTCCTGAGCTCGATCGACGTCGTCCTGTCCTCCATTGCACCCCGGTCCCCACGGCCGGAGAAGGTCGTGTTGATGGGGGGACAAACTCTCCCCCCTCACCCGGGGTGCGAGCCGCCTAGGGTGGGCGCATGGACACCGCCTCGGACAACCGCGCCGACATCCGCGACTTCCTCGCCACCCGCCGCGCCAAGCTGCGTCCGGAACAGGTCGGGCTGCCCGCCGGGGCCCGCCGGCGCGTGCCGGGGCTGCGCCGGGAGGAGGTCGCGGTGCTGGCGGGGGTGAGCACCGAGTGGTACGCCCGGCTGGAGAAGGGGCACATCCGCGGGGTCTCCGAAGAGGTGCTCGAGGCCGTCGCCCGGGCCCTGCGCCTGGACGAGGAGGAGCGCACCTATCTGTTCGACCTCGCCCGTGCCGCCCGGCCCGCAGCTCGCCGACGCGCCGGCCGCAAGGAGGTCGAGGTCGCGGCCCCGATCCAGTGGATGCTGGACTCCATCACGATGTCGGCCGGGTTCGTGCGCAACGGCCGCCTCGACGTCGTCGCCACCAACGCCCTGGCCCGGGCCGTCCACGCCCCGATGTTCGCCAGCGCCACCACCGTCCGCGGCAGGGCCAACTTCGCCCGCTACCACTTCCTCGACCCGACTTCCCGGGACTTCTTCATCGACTGGGGGGACGGGGCCGCGGCCACCGTGGCGCTGCTGCGCACCGAAGCGGGCCGGGAGCCCCACGACCGGGCGCTGCGCGAGCTCGTCGGGGAGCTGTCCACCCTCAGCGCGGAGTTCCGCACCCTGTGGGCCTCCCACGACATCCGGATCCGCCACGACGGGACCAAGCGCCTCCAGCACCCCGTCGTCGGGGCCCTGGAGCTGACCTATCAGTCCCTCGCCGTGCCTGCCGTTCCCGGCGCGGGCACCGAGCTCAGCATCTACACCGCCGAACCCGGCACCGCCCACGAGGAGCACCTCAAGCTCCTCACCAGCTGGGCCGCCACCACCGCCGCCGAAGCGGCGGAGAACGCCCAGCCGTAGCACGCCGCGGGCGCGCGCCGCGTGGCAGCCGGCAGGGGAGGCTCAGCGGTGGCCCCGGCGGACACCCGACCGGCGGCGCTCGCCGTCGCCCTCGCCCTGACGGCCCTCGCCGTGGTCCTGGCGATCAGCACGGACCGGACGCGCTGAGAGCCGCCACGCAGCGGTCGTGCCCGCCGGACCCGGACGGACCGCACCGCTAGGGTCGGTGCCGGACACGGTGTGTCGTGCGGCCACGGTGGTCGCCGTGCGGGTGCGGACGTCGATGGCCGGGTGCCGGCCCGCCCGCCGCTTCGATGCCCCACCCCGGCGAGGAGAGGACGGCCATGGCCAGGAAGCGCGGCACCGTGGAGGCGCCCCTGCACGGACCCTTCGGCCGGATCCAGGCCTGGTTGCGCAACGGGCCGGCCGGCGCGGACCGGTTGCTGGAGCGAGTGGCGTTCTCCCCGGTGCTCAGCGACCAGTCCTTCGCCCCCGGCGACGAGGAGCTGGCCGAGCTGTGGCGCACCGGCGGTTGGGTCAGCTGGCTGGGCGGACCCGCCGCAGCGCCCCTGGGCCGGTGGCCGCGGGCGGTCGACGGCACGGCGCTGGCCCATGTCCTCACCCTCGACCTGGCGGACACGGCCGGTGTGCTCGACGCCCAGGGCAAGGCCGCCTGGCCGGGGCTGCGCGAGGGCCTGCCCACCACCGGGGTCCTGGAGGTCTTCCACGATCTGCGCACCTTCGGCTCCGAGTCCGGCGACGGGGGCGCAGGTGCCTGGTCGGTGCGCTGGGTGCCCGAGCCCGACCGCGCCGCCCTGGTGGAGCCCCCGGCCGATGTCGAGGTCCCGGCTCCGGTGTGCCAGCTCGTGCTGGCCCTGCCCGGCTTCACCCTGCCCCCGGCCGCCGATTCCGTCGGCGGACCGCCGGAGGACTTCGCCACCGCCGAAGCGCTCGAAGAGGCTCTGCAGAGGGCATGGCTGGCCCAGCGCACCGGCTCCACCGAGGGACACCCGGTGCCGGTCAGCCACGTCTACGGGCACAGCCGGCACGGCGAGATCAACGCCCGAGCCCTGCTGGACGAGGTGCTGCCGCTGAGTGCTCCCGGGGACGAGCACCGCCTGGTCCTGGACCTGGAAAGTTGGACAGCCTTGGAAGGATGGTTCGGCGACGCCGGCAGCCTCGAGGTCTGGATGCGCACCACCGACCTCGACGCCGGCCGCTTCGACCGGGCGTGGTGCCTGATCCGCACCGACTGAACCCCGTCCACGGGCGTCGTCCGGGGATCCGCGCCGCGGCCGGACCCGCTCGTGGCGCCGCCGCGCCCCCGGTCCTGCCGAGAAGCCGTCCCCGTGACGGGCTCGTCCACGACCCCTGGCACATTGGTAACCGGATGGTTACCATAAGGGTCGTGGACGTCTACACGGCTCTGGCGGACCCGGTGCGGCGGGCGCTGCTGCGGCGGCTGGCCCGGGGACCGGCCCGGGTGGTCGACCTCGCGGCCGACCACGACATCAGCCGCCCGGCGGTCAGCCGGCACCTGAAGGTGCTCGGGGACGCGGGCCTGATCGCCGGGACCACGCAGGGCCGCGAACGCCGATACCGGCTGGTGCCCGCCGCCCTGGAGCCGGTCGCCGTGCTGCTCGACGAGCTCGCCGACCGGGCGCCGCGGGTCCCCGAGCACGTCCTGGACGGCCTGGAGCTGGAGGTCCGGCGCGCCGGCCGCGACCGCGCCGCCGACCGGCACACCCGCACCGAGAGGAAGGACGCAGGATGACGTCACCACAGGCCACCGGACGGCCGGAGACGCGCCAGGACGGTGAGTGGATCGTGTTCACCCGCCGCTTCACCGCCCCCGTCGAGGACGTGTGGGCCGCCGTCACCGACTCCGAGCGCCTCGGGCGCTGGATCGGCACCTGGAGCGGGAACCCGGCCTCCGGCAGCGTGACCTTCCGGATGACCGCCGAGGAGGGCATGCCGGAGGAGGTGCACCACATCGAGGCCTGCGAGCCCCCGTGGCTGCTGCGCACGCGCGCCCGCAGCGAGGGACCGGACGGGCAGGACCACGACTGGAGGGTGGAGATCCGGCTCACCGAGGACAGCGGCGGCACGACGCTGCACTTCGGCCAGATCCTGCCGGACCCGGGGTGGGCGCACGACGTCGGCCCCGGCTGGGACTACTACCTGGACCGGCTCGTCGCAGCCGAGACCGGCGGGGACGTCGCCGCGATCGACTTCGCACGCGACTACCACCCCGCCCTGGTCCCGGCCTACCGGCAGCGCTTCCCGGTCCCGCCCCCGCAGCCGTAGTCGGCCACCGGGAGCCACGGCGAGGACCTCGCCCGTTGCTCGCCCGGCGACGCCCTGGGCGGCCGGCCGGCACGACGACGTGGCCCCGGTTCCCGGCCCGACGGGTACCCCCGCTGCGCGTCCTGCACCGCGTGCACCGGGACCGTCTTGTGCGACATCACCGGCCGGGAGCAGACTGGCCGGCACGAGGGCGCCGACCGCGCCGAAGGACCTCCGCGGTCGGCGCAGGTCAGCGCGCACCGTCTACCCCGGGGGTCCCGCCGAAGGAGACGACCATGATCCATCGCGTGCTCGCCCACTGCACGGTCACCGACCTCGACCGCGCCGAGCAGTGGTACACCGTCGTCTTCGAGCGCGCCCCCGACGCCCGCCCGATGCCCGGCCTGCTCGAGTGGCACCTCGGGGACACCGCCGGGGTGCAGATCTGGTCCGAACCCGCCCGGGCGGGGCGCTCGAGCGTCGTCCTCGGCGAGACCGATCTCCGGGCCGCCGCCGCGCGGACCGCTGCTGCCGGCGTCGAGCACGAGGGTCCGCAGCCCGGTGGGGGAGCTCGCATCCTGCAGCTCACGGACCCCGACGGCAACCGGGTCGTCCTCATCGGACCCTGAACGACCGATGATCCCCGGCCGCACGCACGACGGGCACGTCGCCCCGGTGGCTCGTGCTGCCGCGCCGGTCCTCGTCGCCGCACTCCGGGGACCGTCCGATGTGTCGAGGCGCCGTCTCATGATTGCCAGCCCGGGGCAGGCGTGCTTGCATTGGCAATGAGCCCCCGTGGTCGTGCCGGGGTGGACGTGGACCGGGGGCTCTCGCATGGTGTCAGGTTCTCCCGCGTACTCCGAGGCGGTGTCGTGGACAGCGTGATGATCCCCGTCGACTCCCTGGTCTGGCACGAGGCGTGCGAGGACGCACGCCTCCAGGCGCTCGTGGCCGACATCCGTGTGCACCGGGTCCGCAGGCCCGTGCACGTCACCTCCGACGCGTCCCCCGTGATCCTCGACGGCGCCCACAGGTCCCGCGCCACCGATCTTCTGGGCGAGGCCCTGGTGCCCGCTCATGTCGTGCCGGTGCCCGGCGACTACCGCGTGCCCGGCTGGGTCCACGCCTTCGACGCTCCGCCGCCCATCGCGGCGCTCGGCTCGGACGGGGACGTCATCGGCTACGTCACGGGCGCGGGGGCGCGCCGGCCGGTGTACTCGCTCGGCAGCAGCCTGGCGGCGCTTCTCGACAGCTACTGGATGGTGGCCAACAGCTGTCGCGGGCGCCCTTACACCCGCCTCGACCACGTGCCCGAGGGCCGCCCGTCGTTCGAGTGGCGCCTGCCGTCGTGGCGGGTCATCCAGCAGATGACGACGACCCTCGGGCCCCTGCCCGCAGGAGTCACGCGGTTCGGGCCGCTCATCGCCACCGAGTGTCCCGCCTGCTGACTGCCGCGCCCCGGTGGAGGGGGCCGCGCGTCGGGACCCCCTCCTCGACCCCTGCACGCCGTCGCGGTGGTGGCCCCGGCGTGGGCGTCACCGGGCCGCGGCGGCGGGCTGCTCCTGGAAGGCGGGGACGACGTGTCGGACGAACAGCTCCAGGGACTTCTTCTTCTCGTCGTGGCTCATGCCGTTGTCGATCCAGTACGCGAACTCGTCGACCCCCAGTTCCTGGTAGTGCCGGATCCGCTCGACGACCTCGTCGGGGGTGCCGATCATCGCGGACCGGTGCAGGCTGTCCAGCTCGAACTCGGGCCGGTCGGCGAACTTCTCCTCGGGGGAGGGCTCGAGGAAGCCGTTGACGGGGGTGGTCCTGTTCCCGGCCCAGGCATCGAAGGTGCGGTAGTAGCGGTTGATCGCGGCCGCCCCGGCACGCCACCCGTCCGGGTCCTCGGGGCTGTGCACGTAGGTGTGCCGCAGGCAGAGGACCTCCGGCTTGTCCGCCTCGGGGAACTTGGCCATGGCTGCCCGGGTCTTGCCCATGAGATCGGCGACCTCGGCGTCGTCCTTCATGAGCGGGGTGACCATGATGTTGAAGCCGTTCTCGACGGCGAACTCGTGGGACTCGGGGGAGCGGGCCGCGACCCAGATGGGGATCTCGTCCTGGACGGGCTTGGGCACGCTGGTGGAGGTGGGGAACTGCCAGATCTCCCCGTCATGGGCGTAGTCGCCCTGCCACAGGGCGCGCATGGCGGGGAGGATCTCGCGCAGGTGCTGCCCACCGGCGGCGGCGGGCATGCCGCCGGCGAGCCGGTCGAACTCGAACTGGTAGGCGCCGCGGGCGACGCCGAGCTCGAGGCGGCCGCCGCTGATGACGTCCAGCAGCGCGGACTCACCGGCCGCGCGGATGGGGTTCCAGAACGGGGCGATCAGGGTGCCGGCGCCCAGGCGGATGGTCTTCGTCTCGGCGGCGAGGTAGGCCAGCAAGGGCATGGGGCTGGGGGAGACGGTGTACTCCATGGCGTGGTGCTCGCCGATCCACGCGGTGGAGAACCCACCGTCCTCGGCGACGTGCACGAGATCCACGAGGTCCTCGAAGAGCTGCCGGTGGCTGATCCGGTCGTCCCAGCGTTCCATGTGCACGAAGAGGGAGAAGCGCATTATGGGTGTCCTTCTGTAGGTGGGCTGCCCGCGATCTGGGGCGGATGACGTGGTCTGTGCCGCGGTGGTTCTGCTCGCGACGCAGGGGCCGTCAGCTCGGTCCGGCGGCGCTGTTGCGTTCGGCAATGGTGCGGTCGGCCCGGGACCAGTGGGTGGTCGGGACCTCCCGGATGATCACCGTGGTGTTCTCCGGCACCGCACCGACGGACTCCTCGGCGGCACGGTGCAGGGCGGAGACGAGGGCGCGGAGCTGTTCGGGGCTGCGGCCCTCGGCGATGGACACGTCGATCAGGGGCATGGGGGTCTCCTTGTCGTCAGCTGCGCAGGACGAAGGGGTCCGCGACCGGGCCTTCGTCGGTGTTGATCCACACGCTCTTGAGGCGGGTGTACTCGTGCATGGACTCCAGGCCGTGCTCGATGCCCACGCCGCTGTTCTTGAAGCCCTGGCGCGGGGACATCGGGGACATGGCCCGGTAGGTGTTGACCCAGATGGTGCCGGCCTCCAGGCGGCGGGCCATCCGGTGGGCGCGGGCGAGGTTCTGGGTCCAGATGCCGGCGGCCAGTCCGTACTCGGTGTCGTTGGCCAGTCCCAGGACCTCGTCCTCGGTGTCGAAGGGCATGATCGCGGCGACGGGTCCGAAGATCTCCTCCCGGGTGACGCGCATGTCGTTGGTCACCCCGGTGAGCACGGTGGGGGAGTAGAAGTAGCCCGGCAGCCCGACCTCGGGCCGGCCGCCGCCGGTGAGGACGGTCGCGCCCTCGGAGACGCCGAGCTCGACGTAGGAGCCGACCTTCTCCTGCTGGGCAGCGAAGGCCAGCGGGCCCAGTTCGGTGTCCTCGAGCATCGGGTCGCCGATGACGATGCTGCGGGCGCGGTCGGCGACCTTCTCCAGCAGCTCGTCGTAGACGGAGCGGTGGGCGAACACGCGGCTGCCGGCGATGCAGGTCTGCCCGGCGGCGGCGAAGATCCCGGCGATGACGCCCATGGCGGCGTTGGAGACGTCGGCGTCCTCGAAGACGATGTTGGGGCTCTTGCCGCCCAGTTCCAGGGTGCACCCGATGAACCGGGAGGCGGCGGAGGCGGCGATGGCCGAGCCGGTGGCGGTGGAGCCGGTGAAGGAGATCTTCGCGATGCCGGGGTGGTCCACCAGCGGGGCGCCGGCTTCGACGCCGTAGCCGGTGACGACGTTGATGACCCCGTCGGGGAACCCGGCCTCGGTGGCCAGCTCGGCCAGGCGCAGCACGGTGCGGGAGGTGTACTCGGAGGGCTTGATGACCAGGGTGTTGCCGGCGGCCAGGGCCGGGGAGAGCTTGGAGGTGGTCAGGGTCAGCGGGGAGTTCCAGGGGGTGATGGCCCCGACCACGCCCAGTGCCTCGCGCTGGGTGTAGTTGAGCATCTGCACCGAGTTGGTGGGGATCTGGCTGCCCTGGACCTTGTCGGCCAGGCCGGCGTAGTAGTGGAGGTACTCCGGCAGGCCGGTCAGCTGACCCCGCATCTCGCGCAGCAGCTTGCCGTTGTCCTGGGACTCCATCCGGGCCAGTTCCTCGGCGTGCTGCCCGACCAGATCGCCCAGGCGCCGCAGCAGGTGACCGCGCCGGGTCGGGGACAGGTCCCGCCACCTCGGGTCGTGGAAGGCCCGCTTCGCGGCCCGGACGGCGGCGTCGACGTCGGCGGCGGTGCCGCGGGCCGCGGCGTACAGGGTATCCAGGGTGGCCGGGTTGGTGCTCTCGAAGTACGCGCCCTCGACCGGGGCGGCGTGCTGTCCGTTGATGAAGTGGTCGTAGCGCTCAGGCATGGTCTTCTCGATCCGATTCCGCGATGAAGTGGTGGATGGTGCGGGCCAGCTCGACCGGCTGCTCCACGGGGAGCATGTGGCGGGCCCCGGCGACCACGACGGCCCGGGTGCCCGGGACCGCGGAGGCCAGCCGCCCGGTCATCTCCGGGGTGGACCCGGGGTCCAGGTCCCCGGTGACCGCCAGGGACGGAACCCGGATCCCGCCCAGCTCGGGGCCGATCTCGGCGTCGGCGGTGGCGAACACCTGGTAGGCGTGCAGATAGGACTCCACGGAGTTGGCCAGCAAGGTGCTCCGGGTGTCCGCCACGGTGCCGGCGTCCACCCCGCTGCCCGCCGGGTACCAGCGGCCGATCGAGGCCTCCACGCTGCCCGGGAAGTCCGCCCGGGCTCCTGCGAGCCGCCGCTGCACCGAGGCCGCCTCCTCCGGGGTGCGCCGGCACACGGAACTGACGCTGGTGAGGGTGGCGACGAGCTCGGGGCGGTACCGGGCGAGGTGCTGGGCGATGAGCGCGCCGAGGGAGAACCCCACCAGGTGGGCGCGCCCGGGCAGACGGGCCGCGACGTCCTCGGCCAGCTCGCTCAGGGTGGCCGGTCCGGTCAGCGGCGGCCGGGCTCCGTGGCCGGGCAGATCCAGGGCCACGACGGGGCGGTCGTCCCACCGGGCGAGCTGGGCGCGGAGGGGCTCCCACATGGTGTGGTCCAGCCCCACGCCGTGGAGCAGGACGATCGGCAGGGGCTGGACCATGGTCACTGCTCGGTGCTCAGCGGGGCCAGGCGCTGCTGGGGGCGCCCCTGGGCGGCCGCCGCCAGGGCGATGACGATCTCCCCGGGGTGCGGGGCGTCGGCCAGGCGCACCTCGATGCTCTGGTGGTGGGAGCGGATGGTGGCGTCGGTGATGTGCTTGAGCGGGATGTCGAAGACGACGCCGGCGGGCCCGCGCTTCTCCACCGCCGGCAGCAGCGTGGTCGCGGAGGCGGCCCGGCGGAAGTGGTCGCCGAACTTGAGGGTGTGGATCAGGGCCGAGCCGTGCTCGATCTCCCCGTCCAGGCCCACGATCGCGGCCTTGCCGAAGGCCTCCACCGGGGCGCCCAGGGCGTCGACGACCCGGGACGCCAGCAGGGCGCCGACCTCGGAGGCGGTGGCGTCGATGCCGGGGTTGAGGTCCTCGACGAAGCCCTGACCGGCCCAGGGATTGGCGATGACGGCGGCCACGACGGCCACGCGCGCGGCGGGCTCGACGGGGCGGCCGCCCTCGGTGACGGTCTCTTCGACGAGGGTGATGATCTTGCGGGTGCTCATGCGGAGGCTCCTTCGAGGACGGCGGACGTGACGGCGGGATCGGTGACCCGGTCCCCGATGCGGGGGTGCGGGCGGGGACCGGTGGAGGCGGCGACGACGACGACGATCTCGTCGGCACGCGGCCCGTCACCGACCCGGGTGGTGATGGTCTGGTAGTGGCTGCGCGTGGCGGCGGCGGTCTTGTGCCACACGGGCACGACCAGGGCCTGGCCGGCTTCGGCGCGGTCGTCGGCGAAGCAGATGATCGAGGAGCCCTCGAGGAACTCCCGCACGAGATTGCCGAAGTACGGGGTGTGGATCAGCGCCCCGGCGTGCTCGATCTCCCCGGCGGTGCCCACGACGGCGGCCTTGCCGAAGGCCTCGATCCGCTCGGCCCCGCCCAGGCTCTCCAGGAGCCGGTCGGTCAGCACCCGCGCCAGCGGCGGCGCCAGCTGCTCGGTGGCCGGGGACAGGTCCGTGTCCGGGCCGGTCCCGGCCCAGGGGTTGGACACCACCGCGGCGACCGTGGCGCGCACGACCGGTACGGCCGGGGCCGCGCCGTTCTCGAGCAGGATCTCCTCCTGGTAGTGGACGATCTTGCGGATGCCGGCCCGGTCGAGCGGGTGCGGCGTCGTGGTGGTCATCGCGGATCCCCCCGGTGCGAGGGGAGGGGGAGCCGCGACGCGACCCTCCCTGGGAGGAGTTCCGAGCTGCGCATGGCGTATTCCTTTCGTGCCGGCGTGCAGCCGGTGCTGATGGGGGCGGCGGTCATGGTGCCAGGGGCCCGCCGGCGGTGCGGGAGTCGGTGAGGACCTCCCGGGCGGAGGCGTAGACGTGGTTGCGCATGGCCGCCTCGGCGCCGAAATGGTCCTTGTCCCGGATCATCTCCAGCACCACGCGGTGCTCACTGGTGGAGGCCCTGATGCGTCCGGGGTGCTCGGCCGTGCGCAGCACCAGGCGGTGGTAGGCCAGCTGGTTCATCAGCCGGTCGTAGTGCTCGGCCAGCTTGGAGTTGTCCGACCCGGTGATGATGGTGCGGTGGAACTCGTGCACCAGTTCCGCGTAGCGGCCGGCGTCCTGGTCGGCGGTCGCCTGGTCGGACTCCGCGATGTTGCGTTCGAGCACCTCGAGCTCCGGCACGTTGCCGCGCCGGGCCAGCAGACCGGCCGCGAGACCCTCCAGGCCCTCCTTGAGCTGGAAGAGCTCCACGATCTCCCGGCGGGTGGGCTCCCGCACGAAGGTGCCGACCTTGGGGCGGATCTCCACCAGTCCCTCGTGCTGGAGCTGCTTGAGGGTCTCCCGGATCGGCGTGCGGCTGACGTCGAACTCCTGGGACAGGAAGACCTCGGACAGCGGCGCCCCCGGCGGGAACTGCCCACTGAGCACCAGCCGGCGGACGCGCTCCAGGAGGGGGGCGTCCACGTGGTCGTCGGCTCCACCGGTTCGATCTGCTGTTTGTTGCATGCAACAGACGCTAGGCGGATGTGATGCAGCCGTCAAGGGGCAGAAACCTCACGTGGAGAATTCCGGCAGTTTCAGCTCTCTCGAGTTTTCCGCCGTCGTCCATTGACCTGAGTGTGTGATGCGGGTTACGTTCTCTGCCATGCAACAGGAACTCGAAGCAACGCTCACGACCGTCTGGCAAGCCGCTTGGGACCGCGGGGAGGTGGCGGCGCTGGAGACGGTGGTCACCCCCGACTACGTGCGGGTGAGCCGCTCCAGCGGGCACACCGCCACGCTGGCGGACCTGCAGGAGGAGATCCGCACGATCCGCGCCGGCTTCCCGGACCTGGTGACCACCATCGACGCGGTGGTCGCCCAGGGGGACACCGCGGCGATCTTCTGGACCACCACCGGCACCCACACCGAGACCTTCCTCGGCGTGCCGCCCACCGGCCGCCGGGTCCGGACCCGCGGCTCCAACCACGTGACCCTGGTGGACGGGCGGATCGCCCGTGAGGAGGTGACCTGGGACGGCTCGGAGCTGCTGCACAGCCTTGGGGTCCGGCACCTCAGCGACACGCCGCTGCAGCCGGAGGAGGTCGTGCTCGACGACCTCTCGGGCGATCCCGACCCGCAGGTGATGAAGACCTTCAACCGGCAGTTCATCACCGGCGTGACCGTGGTCACCACCCAGGACGGCGGCACCCCCCGGGGCCTGGCCGTGAACTCCTACGCCTCGGTGTCCCTGGAGCCGCCGCTGGTGATGGTGTGCATCCAGAAGACCTCCTCCACCTACCCGGCCCTGTTCGCCGCCACGCACCTGGGCATCAACATCCTCGGCACCGGGCAGCGGGAGACGATCGCCACCTTCGCGTCCAAGGCGCCGGACAAGTTCGCCGAGGTCGACTGGCACCCCGGGCCCAGCGGCAGCCCGCTGATCGACCACTCCCCGGCGTCCCTGGAGGCCGAGATCCGTGAGCGCTTCCAGGCCAAGACCCACACCGTCTTCATCTGCCGCGTCCGCCACGCGGAGGTGAGCGAGGCCAGCCCCATCATCTACAAGGCCGGCCGCTTCTACGACAGCGACGACCTCACGCAGCTGTGACACCCGCCCGGAGAGCCGCCCGGTCCTCCTCGCGCCCGACATCGGAGAATCCTGTGGTCCAACAACTCGACCCACCCGTTTCGACCCGCCGCTCGGACAGGCGGCCGGCGACGTCCGCGAGACCCGGGGCGGTGTTCGTGGTGTCGATCGTCCTGATCGCCGCCTTCGTCCTCTGGGCCTCGGTGTCCCCGGAGTCCCTGAACTCCGTGATGACGGCGAGCATCGGCTGGGCGGCCGGCTCCGTCGGCTGGAGCTACCTCGTCGTGACGCTGCTGTGCATCGGCCTGCTGGTGTACCTGGCCCTCAGCCGGTTCGGGGACATCCGGCTCGGGTCCAACGCCGCCCGCCCCGAGTACAGCACCTGGGCGTGGCTGGCCATGATCCTCTCGGCGGTGATGGGGATCGGGCTGATCAGCTACGGGGTGGCCGAGCCCATCTCCCACTTCATGGCGCCTCCGCACGGGTTGGCCGAGCCCGGGACCATGGACGCGGCCGTGCGGGCCATGCAGTACAGCTTCTTCGACTGGGGGCTGCACGCCTGGGCCGTCTTCGGGGTGTTCGGCCTGGCCATCGGCTACTCCACCCACCGCAAGAACCGTCCCGGTCTGGTGTCCCCGATGCTGCGCCCGGTGCTGGGCAGGCTCGTGGACGGCTGGTTCGGCAAGGCCATCGACGTCTTCGCCATCATCGCAACCCTCTTCGGCACCACCACCTCCCTGGGGCTGGGGGCGTCCCAGATCGCCGAAGGCCTCAACCGCATCCTCGGCCTGCCCACCGGCCTGCCGACCCAGATCGTGATCATCGCCGTGATCACGGTGCTGTTCACCCTCTCCGCGCTGTCCGGGGTGAACAAGGGCATCAAGTACATCAGCGAGATCACGATGGGCCTGTCCGCGATCCTGGCGGCCTACGTCTTCGTGGCCGGGCCCACGGACTTCGTCTCCAACCTGTTCTTCCGCTCCGTCGGGCAGTACGCCAGCGAGTTCTTCACCACCAGCCTCATCACCCCGTCCACGCCCGAGGACCTGCAGTGGATGCAGTGGTGGACCTACTTCATGATGGCCTGGTGGCTCAGCTGGGGGGCGTTCGTCGGGGTGTTCCTGGCCAAGATCTCCAAGGGTCGCACCGTCCGCCAGTTCGTCGCCGGCGTGCTCGGGGTCCCCACCCTGGTGTTCTTCGCCTGGTTCACCATCTTCGGCGGCTCGGCCATCAAGATGGACATGGACGGCGCCGGGATCGGTGAGGCCACCACCGCCAACATCAACTCCGCGTTCTTCGCCATGCTCGACCAGCTCCCGCTGGTGCAGGTCACCGCGGTGCTCACCGTGGTGCTGGTCGCACTGTTCTTCATCTCCGGCGCCGACGCCAACACCTACGTGCTGAGCATGCTCTCCTCCAGGGGCACCCTGACCCCGACCAAGCCGGTCCTGACCCTGTGGGGGGTGCTCACCGGGGCCTGCGCCGTGCTGCTCCTGACCGTGGGCGGTCTGGCGGCGCTGCAGCAGGCGGCCATGCTCTCCGCCCTGCCCTTCACGATCATCGTGGCCCTGCTCGGGGTCTCCCTGATCATCGAGCTGCGCAAGGACCCGGAGTTCCAGCTGCTCCGCCACGCCCGCCTGCACGAGCTCCCCGGGGCCGGGAGCACCGACGGCCAGTAGCAGTCCGTGTCCGGCCGTGGTGCGGACCAGCCCTCGGGCCCGTCGCGCACCACGGCCCCCACCTCCCAGAAAGAGAGACAGCCATGACCGTGGTCGAAGGCATCGTCGAGCACGGGGACGCCCGGGGCCGGACCATCGGGTTCCCCACCGCCAACCTCGCGATCCGCGGGCCGGGAATCGTGGACGGGGTGTGGGCGGCGCCGGTGCGGGTCGACTCCCGGGCGTGGACGGTCGCGGCGGTGTCCGTCGGCCGGCGCCGGACCTTCTACACCGGGGAGGGCCCCCGGCTGCTCGAAGCCCACCTCCTGGACTTCACCGGCGACCTCTACGGGCGCACCCTGCGCGTCGAGCTGTCCGTCAAGCTGCGCGGCCAGCAGAGCTTCCCCTCCGTCGAGGCACTCGTGGAGCAGCTGCACCGCGACGTCGGGGCCACCCGCCGGTGGGCCGCCACCCACCGCCCCTGGCTGCTGGACCCCCGGAGGACCGGGACCGCTGAGGGGGTGCCGGCATGACCCGGCAGGCGCTCCCCGGGTGGGCCGTCCAGCGGGTGGCCAGTGTCCTCCAGGCCGACCGCGTGGCCGGACGACGCGTCCCGGACCCCGCGGACCTCGCCCGGCGCACCGGGCTGAGCAAGAGCCTGGCGCGGCGTTGCCGGGCACACCTGTCCGCATCGCCGTATGCCGCCACCGGTCCCCGCGTCCGGGACGCCCGCGGCACACCGTCGAGGACGTGACCGAGGGCGCGCCTCCGCTCGGGGCACCCCGCGTCCCCCAGCACTGCGGCCGCGGTGACGTGCGGAGTGCCCGGCGCTGCCCGCCGCCGGCCGCGGACCGCCGGCGTCAGACCTCGGGGACGTCCCACCCGTACTCCTCGAGGGTGACCGCAGCCGGCTCCGGTCCCCGCGGACCCCGGTGTCGAGGGCGTCGATGGCCGCCAGTTCCCGGGCGGTGAGGTCGACGTCGAACACGGAGATGTTTTCCGCGATCCGCTCGGCGTGCACCGACTTGGGGAGCACCCACCGCCCCTGCTGCAGGTGCCAGCGCAGCATGACCTGGGCCGCGCTCCTGCCGTGGGCGTCGGCGATGCCCGACAGCACCGGCTCGTCCAAGGTGCTCCTGCGGCCCTCACCCCACTGGTACGAGGCCAGCAGGCAACCGGATACAAGGAATCCACTTATGGACTGGGGGCATGACGGACCAGACACTGCGCAGGGACGCCGCCCGCAATCGTGAGCGCCTCGTCGCGGCCGGTCGGGAGCTGTTCGCCCAGCGCGGGCTGGGCGCCACGCTCAACGACGTGGCACGCCACGCCGGGGTGGGGTGGGCACGGCCCGTCGGCGGTTCGCGAACAAGGAGGAGCTGATCGAGGCGATCTGGCAGCAGCAGGTCGACGAGCTGGAGACGATCCTGCGTGCGGCGCTGGCGGCCCCGGACCCGTGGGAGGGGCTGGTGGTCTCCCTCGAGCGCTCCCTGGCGGCCCAGGCCGGGGACCGGGGCATGGGGGAGGTGCTGGCCGGGCGCACGTGGCCGGACTACTACGACCGGCAGTGCGACCGGCTGACCCCCTGGTCGACCAGGTCGCCGACCGGGCCCGCAAGGCCGGGGCGCTGCGCGCCGACGTCACCGGCGCCGACCTGGTCCTCCTGCAGATCGCGCTGACCACCGTCTCGGGCACGGTCCGGGACGGGACGGTGCCCGACGGGCGGGAGGAGGCCGATCAGCTGTACCGCCGCTATCCGGGGATCGTGCTGGACGGACTGCGGGCCTCGGCGAGCGGGCCGTCGGAGCTGCCCGTGGCGGCGCTGACCACCCCCGAGGCCCATGCGCTCCTGCGGCCCCGCGCCCACGACTGAGGCGCCGCCCCTCCGGCGAGGACCACGAGGGAGCCGTGCAGGGCGCCCCGCCGGGTGGGCCCACGACGCGCGCCGGACGGGACCTATCCCTGGTGCTCCTCGTCGCCGAGCTGGCGCCGGATGTCGTCCACGTCGCAGTAGCGGTGCTCCTCCATGATCTCGCCCTGGGGCCCGAACCGGCAGAACAGGGCCACCGTGAAGTGCAGCGGCCGCCCCGTCGGCGGCCGCGTCCCGGTGGCCAGGACGAGCGGCCCGGCGTGCACCCCGCGGACCGCCACCTGCGCCGCCGCGCCGTCCCGGTCGACGACGGCGCGGTGCAGCTCCGCGCTCGCGTCGGGCAGGGCGACCAGGTAGGCCCGGATGTCGTCCTGGATCGGTTTGCGCCCCCGCAGCGGCTGGCGGTAGGAGGAATGCGCGACGCAGGCGTCCCGCCCGTAGAGGGCGGCCACGCCCACGGCGTCGTGGGCGTTGAAGGACGCCACCCACCGGTCGAGGACGTCCCGGTGCTGATCGGCTGTTGCGGTGCTCACGATGTGTGTTCCTGTCCCGAGGTCCGGCCCGATGCGGGGTGCTCTCCGAGCGTAGGAGCCCTCCGCCGGGTCCTCGATCGCCGCACCGGATGTTCTCCGGATCGACGTCTGGACGACACGTCCCGCCGGCGTCGTGACGTCGAGATGACGGGATGTCCGGCCCGACGACCGTGTGGGGAGCACCGGCAGTGCACCCGGACCCCGGTGTCCCGGACCAGGACCGGTCCCGCCGGCTCCGGTCCGCGGCGGGGATGCGGCGGAAGCGGTTGTCGGAGTCGGGCCCTAGACTCCGGTCCACGTGCTGGGACCGGTGGTGCCCCCGGCCTGCCGCCTCCGGAAGGAGGCGTCGGCCCGGAAGGTGCCGTCGCCGTCGGCGTGCGGAACGGCGCTGTCCTGGCCGCCCGTGTGCCGGCGCGTTCCCTCGCCACGCGTGGGGCGTGCGCTGACGGTCATGGCACCGGCAGCGCCAGTGGTGGGTCCTGGACCCGGTTGCTGGGCAGTGGCCCTAGGGTGGTGCTCGTGGTGCGTCGAGGCCGGCTGTGGTCTCGTTCCCTGCTTCCGATTGGAGCCCTGATATGCCCCTCCGCAACAGATCCCTGAAGCTGGCCGTGGGCCTGACCGCCGCGGTGACGGTCCTGTCCGGGTGCGGCGCCGGTTCCCGCGTGGCCGAGAGCGGTGGCGGGGAGGACGTCTCCTGCGACATCGAGATCCCGGAGGGGGACACCGCGGTCGATGTGCTGGCCTACAACTCCTCGGCGATCGACCCGTTCACCAACACGATGGTCTCCAGCTGCACCCAGGACGGGCTGACCCTGAAGCACGATCCCATCGACTTCGCCGGTCAGGTCCAGCGCACCCAGGCCACACTGGCCGGGGACTCGGGCACCTTCGACATCGTGGAGACCTACGGGTTCGTGATCCCCACCTACGCGGCCGAGGGCAAGCTGCTGCCGCTGAACGACCTGTTCGAGAAGTACGAGGAGCAGTACGGGCTGGACGGGCTCAACGAGCAGATGCTCGAGGCGATGTCCTACGACGGTGAGCTCTACGCCCTGCCGATGCAGGCGCAGGTCTTCGTCATGGCCTACCGCGAGGACATCTTCGAGGACCTGGGGCTGCAGGCCCCCACCACGTTCGCGGAACTGCGCGAGGCTGCCGAGGCGATCCAGGAGGCCGGGGTGATGGAGCACCCCGTGGCCCTGCCGTGGCTGGCGAGCTCGGACATCGTCACCGCCTACGACGCGGCCCTGGGCTCGCTGGGCACCGACTTCGTGGATCACGAGGCCGGCCGGGCGAACTTCGACTCCCCGGCCGCCACCCAGGCGTTCGAGGAGCTGGAGTCGCTGCTGCCCTACATGGACCCGCAGGTCACGACCTTCGACCAGCCGGCGGTGCAGCAGCAGATGTACAACGGGGACGCGGCGATCTCCATCATGTTCTCCGGGCGGATGAGCGACCTCACCAACCCGGACAACTCCCAGTACGCGGAGCAGATCGGTTTCGCCGCACCGCCGGCGGTCGAGGCCGGCGGCAAGCAGTACAGCGCCCTGTCCGTGGACGGCTGGTCGATCCCGGCCAACACCGAGGTGGACCCCGACCTGCTGTTCCAGCTGATGGCCGTCTCGGTCGGCCAGGAGGCCTCCGAGGCCGCGGTCCCGGCCGCCTACCCCGCCCGGGAGGGGGTCGTCACCCCCGAGAACTCGCCCTACGCCGACGCCGCCAACGACGCGATCAACAACGCCCCGCCCGCCGAGCCCTACCCCTACACCTCGCTGATCAGCAACGAGATCACCCCGGTGGTGGCCGAGGTGCTCACCGGCGGCGCCGAGCCGCAGGACGCCACCGGGCGCATGCAGGACGCCGCGCAGCGCATCCTGCAGGACACCCGGTGAGGCCCTCCGGTCGGGGTGCGCCCGGCGCCGGGTGCCGGCCGTGATGCGCCGACGCGAGTTCTACGGCCTGGTGGGTCCCAGCGCGGCGGTGATGGTGGGGCTGCTCGTCGTCCCGCTGTACCTGACGGTGAAGTGGAGCTTCCAGGACGTCGACTACGGCTCCGCCGGGGAGTTCGTGGGCTGGGACAACTACGCCCAGGCGTTCACGGACCCCCGGTTCGGCCGGGCGCTGGTGTTCACCGCCGGGCTCACCGTGGTGGTCACCGCCGTGCTGCTGGTGGCCGGTTACGTGCTGGCGGCCGCGGTCAACCGGCTGGGCCGGATGCGCCCGGTGGTCCTGGGGATCCTGCTGATCTCCTACGTCATCCCCAACGTGGTGGGCGCCACCATGTTCTCCTGGCTGTTCGACCAGAACTTCGGCGGCGTGGTGAACCTGGCCCTGAGCTGGCTGACCGGGGAGGAGGTGCTGTGGTACGTGCAGACCTGGCCCAACCGCATCATGGTGGCGCTGAACGTGATCTGGTCCATGCTGCCCTTCGCCACGCTCATCCTGCTGGCCGGGCTCCAGGGGGTGCCCCGTGACGTCCTGGAGGCCGCGCAGCTGGACGGTGCGGGTCCGCTCCGCACGCACTGGAGCATCATCGTCCCGTCCATCCGCGGGGTGATCGGCTTCGTCGGGCTGATCTCGATCATGGACATCCTGCGGGTCTTCGACAACCTCGTGCCGCTGTCCCCGCAGGCGGTGCAGCTGGGCAACGAATCCGTGATGCTCTACATCTTCAACATCGCCTTCCGCGACGGGGGGCAGGACCTCGGCCTGGGCAGCGCCCTGTCGGTGCTGACCATCGTCGTCATCCTGGTGATGCTCTACCCGTTCCTGCGCGACGTCGTCCGGGAGGCGAGGCAAGCATGAGAACTCCTGCCCGCCGACCCCTGGCCCGCACCGGGCTGGGCCCGATCGGCGCCGTGCTCCTGACCCTGGTGTGCGTGCTGATGCTGCTGCCGGTGCTGTGGACCGTCCTGTCCGTCACCAAGCCCACCAGCGTGGCCTTCGTGAACCCCCCGGTGCTGACCTACGCGCCCACCCTCGAGGCCTTCGCCGATCTGTGGCAGACCACGTACTTCTACCGGTACCTGCTCAACACGTTCGTGGTGGCCGTGGTCAGCACGCTCGTGGCCCTGGTGCTGGGCATCCCGGCCGCCTACGCCCTGTCGCGCTTTCCCGGGTGGGTGTCCATCGCGCTGCTCCTGCTGGCGCTGGTGTTCCGGTCCCTGCCCCGGTTCGCCATCGTGCTCCCGATGTACGACATCTCCCGCAGCCTGGGCATCTACGACACCCGGTTCGTGCTGGCGATGGCCCTGGTGGCGATCAACCAGCCCTTCACGATCTGGCTGCTGCGCAACTTCTTCGCCGCGATCCCGCGCGAGCTCGACGAGGCGGCGATGCTGGACGGATGCCGGCGCCACCAGATCCTGACCAGGATCATGGTGCCCCTGCTGGGGCCGGGAATCCTCACCGCGGCGATCTTCGTGTTCTTCTTCGCCTTCCAGGAGTACCTGACCGCCGTGGTGCTCACGAACACCGAGGCCGGCACGGTGCCGGTGTTCGTCGCCACCCAGCTCGGGCAGACCCTGCCGATGCTGCAGCAGGCCGGCGCGGCCGCCGTGCTGCTGACCATCCCGGTGATGCTCTTCGCCTTCGTCGCCCAGCGCTACCTGGTGGCCGGGCTCAGCTCCGGCTCCGTGCGCGGCTGAGACGGACCTGCGGCGCCCGGCGGGCCCGGCGGTGGGCGCCCACCGCCGGGCCCGCCGCGCGTCGGCCTCGGCCCGGCACCGGTCGAGGACCGGCGCCACGATCCCGACGGCAGGGGCGGGGCGGGCCGGTCACGTGGTGCGGGCCCGTGCGTTAAGGCATGTTGCTCGGCGGCGAGCCGGCCGGGTGCTCCACGCCATAGGGTGGCCCTCATCAGTACCGCCGCTCGAAGTTGGGGAGTTGACGGCAATGGCGCCGAAGACCGTTTTTCTGGCCTTCGCGGAGCAGGACGAGCTGTTCCGCGATCTGTTCACCACCCAGTGGGCCCGGGCGGGGGACCAGGCCCGGATCCTGGACGCCCCCGGCGACGGGACGTGCCCGGGGGCGTGGAAGAAGGACGTGCGGGAGCGGATCCGCGACTGCGACGGGGTGATCGCGCTGATCGGCGGCTGCACACCGGGCTCGGCCGAGGCGCTGTGGCAGATCCGGTGCGCGGTGGACGCGGGCAAGCCGCTGCTGGGCCTGTGGGTGGAGGCCGGGCACCGGGCGAAGCCGGTGGAGATGGGTCCGGCGCGCTGCGAGTCCTGGACCTGGGAGAACGTCGGGAACTTCATCGACCGGCTGTGACCCGCGGCCCGGCCGTCGGCGGGGGCTCCGCCGCCCGGGCCGTCCGGGATCGACGGCGTGCCGCCGTCACCGTGCCGCCGGGTCCGGGAGCCGCCGCACGCGGAGGGCCCGGGCGGGCGGAGGGCTCAGGGGGCCGTGGTCTCCGTCCGGGCGGGGGTGACGTGGACGGTGGCCTGCTGCAGATGGGGCACATGGTGGCGCAGATGCTCGGCGACGGTGCGGGCGAGGTCGTGGCCGGCGCGGACGCTGAGGGTGCCGTCCACGGCGATGCCCACCTCGGCCTCCAGGCGGTGCCCGCTCCACCGGGCCCGGGCCCGGCCCGCCGAGGCCACGCCGGGCACGACCGCGGCCTCGTGCTCGATGAGGTCCAAGGTCCCGGCATCGACCCCGTCCATGAGCCGGCGCACGACCGTGCGCATCGAACCGACCAGCACCGCGGTGATCACCGC
The DNA here is from genome assembly GCF_053711175.1 of Kocuria sp. KH4. Taxonomy (NCBI): domain Bacteria; kingdom Bacillati; phylum Actinomycetota; class Actinomycetes; order Micrococcales; family Micrococcaceae; genus Kocuria; species Kocuria sp. KH4. The sequence continues at coordinate 12,124 of NZ_JBSJYX010000007.1, read as the reverse complement.
GGCGATGACCAGGCCGACGACCGGATCCACCCACGGGAGCCCCAGCCAGGCGCCGACGACGCCGAGCACCACGGCGAGGGAGGTCAGGGCGTCGGTGCGGGCGTGCTGGCCCTCGGCGACCAGAGCGGCCGAGCCGATGCGGCGCCCGGCCCGAATGCGGTAGCGGGCCACGACCTCGTTGCCGGTGGCCCCGACGAGGGCGGCGGCCAGGACCCAGCCCAGGTGGGTCATGTCCTGCCGGGTGCTCAGCGCCCGCAGCGATTCCCAGACGATGAGCACGGCCGAGACGGCGATGACGGCCCCGATGAGCAGGCCGACCAGGTCCTCGGCGCGCCGGAATCCGTAGCTGTAGCTCCGGGTGGGGGGCCGGCGGCCGAGGCGGAAGGCGATGATCAGCGGGATCGTCGTGGCGAGGTGCCCGAGGTTGTGCACGGTGTCGGCGAGCAGGGCGACCGACCCGCTGAGCCAGACGATGACGATCTGCAGCAGCGCCGTGGTCCCCATCCCGGCGAGGCTGAACCAGGCGGCGCGGATGCCGATGGAGCTGGCCTGCTCGGCGGACCGGATCGCCTCGGTGTGGTCGTGGCTGTGCGGGACCAGGGCGTGCTTGAGCCGGGCCCAGCCGCCGTGGTGCGCGTGCCCCTCGCCGTGGTCGTGACCGTGGTCGTGACCGTGGTCGTGACCGTGGTCGTCACCGTGGCTGTGGGCGTGGGCGTGGCTGTGGTCGTGGGGGTGGGCCGACCGGGCGGGTGTCATCGTGCCAGCGTATCTACGTAGATACGCAGGTACAACTGCGTGGGTAGGATGATCCCGTGCACGACGAGCTGGTCCACCCCGCCCCCGACGACGAGCATGCCCGGATCGCCGCGGAGACCTTCCGCATGCTCTCCGACCCGACGCGGGTGAAGATCCTCTGGGCGCTGTTCCAGGGCGAGTCCAGCGTCAACGCCCTGGCCGCACTGGTCGGCGCCGCCCCCACCGCGGTGAGCCAGCACCTGGCCAAGCTGCGCCTGGCCGGACTGGTCGAGAGCCGGCGGCAGGGCACCTTCGCCTACTACTGGGCCACCGACCCGCACGTGGAGCGCCTGCTGTCCGAGGCGCTCTCGCACGCCGAGCACCGCACCGGTGCGGCCCCGGCCGACACTCCCCGCGGCCACCGCGCTGCCGGCGCGGCCCGCACCCCCTGAACCCCGCGGGCCACGGGAGGTCCCGGCGGCCGTCCCGTCGGCTTTCTGCACCGGTCGACGGAACGTCGCCGGACGTTCAACCCCGGGTCAGACGGGGGCCGCAGGATCGGGGGCATGGCTACCTTCTCCCGCCGAGGACTGCTCCAGGGGTCCCTCGCGTCCACCGCCCTGACCGTCGCCGCCACGACCGCGGCCTCCGCCGCCGGCCCCGCGGTGCCGGCCCGTCCGTCGTCCCCGGGCCTGGTGCGCCGGCGCCTGCACCTGCCCAGCGGCATCGCCACCGGCGACGTGACGTCCTCGTCGGCGATCCTGTGGTCTCGCACGGACGGCACGGGCCGCATGGTGGCGCGCCTGCGCGCCGTGGACGCCGAGGGCGCGCCCGTCCGCGGCCGCGGCGGGTTCGAGCGGACCCTGACCTCCGGGTGGGTGGGCGAGGCGACCGACCACACCGTCAAGATCGGCGCCACGGATCTCCCCGCGGGCACGCGCTTCGCCCTCGAGGTGCGCTTCGAGGACGAGGAGGGCGTGCTCTCCGACGTCCACCACGGCACGTTCCGGACCGCGCCGGGCGGCCGGGGACGGGGCGGTGCCGGCGGGCACGGCGCGGGTCGCCGCGGCCAGTCCTTCGTGTGGACGGGCGACACCGCCGGCCAGGGCTGGGGCATCAACCCCGACATCGGCGGGATGTACACCTACCGCGCGATGCACGACCTGGACCCGGACTTCTTCATCCACTCCGGGGACACCATCTACGCCGACGGGCCGATCCAGGCGGAGGTCACCGAGGCGGACGGACGCGTCTGGCGCAACGTGGTGACGGAGGGCGTCACCAAGGTCGCCGAGACCCAGGAGGAGTACCGGGCCCGCCACCGGTACAACCTCATGGACGAGAACGTGCGGGCGATGTACGCCCACGTGCCCGTGGTGGCCCAGTGGGACGACCACGAGACCACCAACAACTGGTGGGCCGGGGAGATCCTCGACGACGACCGCTACACCGTGCGCGACGTCAACACCCTGGCCGCCCGCGGACGCCGGGCCTGGCAGGAGTACCAGCCGCTGGGCGAGGCCCGTGCGCTGCGCCCGGGCACCACCGGCTTCGAGGACCAGCGCATCTACCGCCGGCTGGAGCGCGGCCCGCAGCTGGACGTCTTCTGCCTCGACATGCGCACGTACAAGGGTGAGAACACCGCCGGCACGGAGGAGAAGGCCACGCCCCTGCTGGGGGAGGAGCAGGTGCAGTGGCTCGTCCAGGGCGTGACGTCATCGCGCGCCACCTGGAAGGTGATCGCCGCCGACCTCCCCCTGGGTGTGGTCGTCCCCGACGGGAAGGCCCAGGAGTCGATCAGCAACGCCGACGACGGGGCTCCGCTGGGCCGCGAGCTCGAGCTGGCCCGCGTGCTCAAGGCCTTCAAGGACGCCGGGGTGCGCAACGTCGTGTGGGTGACCGCGGACGTCCACTACTGCGCCGCCCACCACTACGCGCCCGAGCGGGCGGCCTTCACCGACTTCGACGAGTTCTGGGAGTTCGTGGCCGGGCCGATCAACGCCGGCACGTTCGGGCCCAACGAGCTGGACGGCACCTTCGGCCCGCACCAGGTCTTCGCCAAGGCCGGTCCCACCGGGGGTTCGCCGCGCGACGGCCGGTTCCAGTTCTTCGGCCACGCACAGCTGGACGGGGACGACGTCCTCACCGTGAGCCTGCGCGACGGTCTCGGCCGCACGGTCTTCAGCAAGGAGCTGCTCCCGCAGCGCTGAGCCCGCGCCCGCCGACGGCGGGGGGGCGGCCGGCGCGTCGTGCCGGGATTCACGGGCTCCCGCTGTCGGCGAGGACGGGTGCCGTGCTGTGGTGGCGCCCGATCGGGAGCATGAGCGGTCGGCCGGAGGTGGGGTCGGTGATGACCTGGTTCTCGAGGCCGAAGACGGCCCGGACGGTGTCCTCGGTGAGCACGTCGTCGGGGTGCCCGGCGGCGTGCAGCCGGCCGGCGCTGAGGGCGATGAGGTGGTCGGCGTAGCGGGCGGCGAGGTTGAGGTCGTGGAGGACCATCACGATGGTGGTGCCGCGGGCGCGGTTGAGGTCGGTGAGCAGGTCGAGGACCTCGACCTGGTGGCTGACGTCGAGGAAGGTCGTGGGTTCGTCCAGCAGCAGCAGATCGGTCTGCTGGGCCAGGGCCATGGCGATCCACACGCGCTGGCGCTGGCCGCCGGAGAGCTCGTCGACGGGGCGTTCGGCCAGCGCGGCGGTGCCGGTGGCGTCCAGGGCGGCGGCGACGGCGTCGTCGTCGGCGGTGTTCCAGCGGGAGAGGATGCCCTGGTGCGGGTGGCGGCCGCGGCCGACGAGGTCGGCGACGGTGATGCCCTCCGGCGCGACGGGGGACTGCGGGAGCAGCCCGAGGGTGCGGGCCAGCTGCTTGGCCGGCATCCGGTGCACGTCCTTGCCGTCGAGCACCACGCGTCCGGTGCGCGGGGTCAGCAGCCGGGAGAGGGAGCGCAGGAGCGTGGACTTGCCGCAGGCGTTCGGCCCCACGATGGCGGTGACCCGGCCCGGCGGGACGCGCAGGTCGAGGTGGTCGATGACGGTGCGGTCGCCGTAGCCGAGGCTCAGGTCCTCGACGTGCAGGGTGTGGGTGGTGGTCACAGGGATCCTCCCGCGCGGTTGGTGCGGATGAGCAGGTAGACGAGGTACGGGGCCCCGAGCACTCCGGTGACGACCCCGACGGGGTAGCGGGCGCCGAAGGCGAACTGGCCGGTGAAGTCGGCCACGAGCACCAGCAGCGCCCCGACCAGGGCCGAGGGCACCAGCAGCGAGGTGCCGGGCCCGACGACGCGGGCGGCGATGGGCCCGGAGAGGAACGCGACGAAGGCGATGGGCCCGGCCGCGGCGGTGGCGAAGGCGATCAGGCCCACCGCGGTGACGATGACGATCAGGCGGGTGCGTTCCACGCGCACGCCCAGGGCCGCGGCCGTGTCCTCGCCCAGCTGGGTCATCGACAGGTTCCGGGCCTGGCTCAGCAGCACCGGGGCCAGGACGAGCAGGGCGGTCAGGACGGGGGTGACCTGCCCCCAGGAGGTGCCGTTGAGGCTGCCGGTGAGCCAGCGCATGGCCTCCTGGAGGTCCCACTGGGCGGCCTGGGTGAGGACGTAGGCGGTGATGCTGTCGAGCATCGCGGCGATGCCGATGCCGATCAGGATCAGCCGGGTGCCCGCGACGCCGTCCTGGTAGGCCAGCAGGTAGATCAGCAGCGCGACGGCCAGGCCGGCGGCGATCGCGAACACCGACACGGCGGTGGCCCCCAGGGAGAGGGTGACGATGGCGAAGGCGGCGGCGGCACTGGCTCCGGCGCTGATGCCGATGATGTCGGGGCTGGCCAGCGGATTGCGCAGCATGGTCTGGAAGGTCACGCCGCCCAGTCCGAAGCACAGCCCGACGAGCAGGGCCAGTGCGGCCCGGGGCAGCCGCAGGCGCCCCACGGTGAAGGTGGCCCCGGCCACCTCCTCCCCGAGGACCACTCGAAGGACCTGCTGGGGGGTGTAGAAGGTCTGCCCGGCCATCAGGGTCAGGGCCAGCACAGCGAGGATCAGCAGGACCAGGACGAGGTTCACGGTGCGGTACCGGCGGGTGAGGCGCGTGCGGTGGTGGGCCACGGTGCGGCTCGTGGCGGTCGGCTGGGCGGTCACAGGGCGCGGACCTTCTGTCGGCGGACGATGTGGATGAAGACGGGGGCGCCGATCAGGGCGGTGACGATGCCCACGTCGATCTCGGCCGGGCGCGCGACGATCCGGCCGAGGACGTCGGCCGCAGTGAGCAGGGCCGCGCCGGCGAGGGCCGAGTAGGGCAGCAGCCACCGGTGGTCCACCCCGACGACGAGCCGGCAGGCGTGGGGCACGACCAGGCCCACGAAGCCGATGGGCCCGGTCACCGCGGTCGCGGCTCCGCACAGCACGACGGCCCCGAGGGCGGCGGTGGCCCGGGCGGTGGCCACGCGCACGCCCAGTCCCGCCGCGAGGTCGTCGCCGAGGGCCAGAGAGTTCAGTCCGCGGGCCGAGAGCAGGCAGACGAGGAACCCGGCGGCGAGGAAGGGCAGGACCTGCTGGATGCTCGCGAGGTTCCCGCCGCCCACGCCGCCGATCTGCCACGAGCGCACGCCGTCGGTGATGTCGTTGCGCCCGAGCACGACGGCGCTGATCAGCGAGGTCAGCGCCGCCGAGGTCGCGGCCCCGGCCAGGGCCAGCTTCAGCGGGGTGGCGCCGCCGCGCCCCAGTGAGCCGATGGTGTAGACCAGCACGGCGGTGAGGGCGGCGCCGACGATCGCGGTCCAGATGAAGCCGGTGGCGGTGGTCAGGCCGAAGAAGGCGATGCCGGTGACCACGGCCAGGGACGCCCCGGTGTTCACGCCCAGGATGCCCGGGTCGGCCAGGGGGTTGCGGGTGACCCCCTGCATGACCGCCCCGGACACGGCCAGGGCGGCGCCGACGAGGAGCGCCAGCACGGTGCGGGGGACGCGCTTGGCCACGGCGGCCTGGTCGAAGCCCTCGGTCGAGCCGCCCAGGGCGGCGACGACGTCGGCGGGCGAGACGTCCCGGGATCCGACGGTGACCGAGGCGACCACGAGGGCGGCCAGGACACCGAGCAGCACCAGGGTCCAGCCGACAGGCACCGCCGGTGGCCGCCCCGCAGCGGGGGCGGCCACCGGCGGTGCGGTGCGGGTGTCGGTCACGGCGCCTGGTCGGCGGCGGTCTCGAGCAGGGACAGGTAGTCCTCCAGCACCCAGGAGATCGACAGCGGCGTCGGATTCGCCGCGGTGCCGATCGGGTTGTCCCCGGGCAGGTTGACCACCGCGTCGTTGGCCACCGCCGGCATCTGGGACAGCAGCGGGTCCTCCTTCAGGGCGGCGACCAGCTCGTCCCCGCCGTAGGTCACGATGACGTCGACGTCGTTGAAGGCGTCGGCCTGCTCGGCGCTCTGGGTCAGGGAGAACTGGTCGGTGGCCGCCGAGGCCTCGGCGACGCTGTCCGGTGTGGTCAGCCCCAGGTCCTCGAAGAACATGGCCCGGGTGTCGTGGGTGGTGTAGAAGCTGACCTCGCTCAGATCCGTGCTGTCCACGTGGGTGAGGAACATCGCCGACGTGTCCTGGACCTGCGGGTGCTCGGCGACCGTGTCCGTGATCTCCTGCTCCAGGTCGGTGATCAGCTGCTCGCCCTCCTCGGCCAGTCCCAGCGCCTGGCTGTTGAGCTCGATCATCTCCCGCCAGGGAGTGCCCCAGGCGGTCTCCGGATAGGCCACCACCGGGGCGATCTCGCTGAGGGTGTCGTAGTCCTCCTGGGTCAGCCCCGAGTACGCCGCAAGGATCACGTCGGGCCGGGTGTCGGCGACGGCCTCGAAGTCGATGCCGTCGGTCTCGTCGAACAGCACCGGGGTCTCCGCGCCGAGCTCCTCGAGCTTCTCGTCGACCCACGGCAGCACCCCGTCGCCGTCGTCGTCGCCGAAGTTCGCCGCCGCCATCCCGACCGGGACCACGCCGAGGGCCAGCGGCACCTCGTGGTTGGCCCAGTTCACCGTGGCCACCCGCTCCGGCTTCTCCTCGATGGTCGTGGTGCCGAGGGCGTGCTCGATGGTGACCGGGGTCCAGTCCCCGCCCGCCGAGGTCTCCTCGGTCGGTGCGGACGACGAGGCCGAGCAGCCGGCGACGCCGAGGGTGAGCAGGGCGGCCGTGGAGAGCGTGAGGAGTCTGGCAGGGCGAGGCATGGTGGCCTTTCGGAGTGGAGGCGTGCCGGGCAGGGCAGGCACGGCGGCGTGGGGAGCGGGCGGTCCGGGGACCGCAGGCGAGGGACCGGCGGATCGGCGTCGACCGTGCCGGGTCCCGTCGGCCGCACCGGCCAGACGGGCCCCACCGGAGGAGGCCGCTCCGAGCGCGGACCTGCGCCATCGACGGGGTGGCTCGAGTGCGGGTCCGGGGCACCGGGGGCGACCGGCCGGCACCAGAAAGCCGCCCGGATCACGGGCGGCCCGGGCCGGACAGCCCGGCGGGACGAAGGTAAGGATGCCCTTACTTCGGGTGAACTGTAACACGGCCACGAGGCATTAGCGTACGCACCCGTGCGCTAATGAGCGGGGGCCGGTGCGGGGCTCGTGCGGCGCCGCCACGACGGGTGGGGAGCGCTGCCACCGGAGCCGTCCGCGCTGGTCCCGGTGCCCGACGGCCCGACCGCCCTGCTCCCGCCGGACGGCAGGACGTGCTCATGCCGCCGGTTCCAGGCGGACGTTCTCGAAGGTGACGGTCGCCGGCTCCAGCAGCGTCAGCTCCTCGGGGCTCTCCCCGTGCCGGGGGGAGGGCGGGGGCTGCAGGGTCGCGCGCAGCGTGTACTCGCCGGCCTCGGGAACGCTGAAGTTGTGCGCGTAGTGGAAGAACTCGGCGTGGAAGAACATGAGGTCCTGCTCGTCGACGACCTCCCCGGCCTCGTCGAGGACCTCCAGGCGGACGGGCACGTCGGGAACGATGCGGCCGGTGGCGGCGTCCATCGGGATGATCTCGAGGTGGTGGGTCTCGCCCGCGGCCGGTTCGCGCGGGTTCGGCTCCCCGCCGGTGGGCTCGAACCAGGCCTCGGCGGGCTCGACGATGTAGGCCACCTCCCAGTCCCCGGAGGTGGTGCGGCCGCCCTCGGCCTCGACTTCCGCGTCCAGCACGGTGTACTGGGTGACGACGCCCTGGGCGATCTCCGCCCCCGAGGTGGCCGTGGTGCTTCCCGCGGTGGTTCCGGGGGCAGGGGGCGGCGGGTCCCCGGTGCCGCAGCCGGCCAGCAGCAGTGCGGTCAGGGCTGCGGTGACGGCGATCGGTGCGTGCTGGGACATGGTCCTGACTTCCTGTGTCGGCGGAGGGGACGGGTCGGCGGGTGGGACGGGTCGGTGCTGCGCGCCGCGGCTCAGCGGAGGTCGTCGCCGAGGACGGCCTCGTGCCGGAGGCTGTCGAGACAGCTCTGCGCCTCCGGGCGCGGTGCGGGGCACCGGGACGTGGTCCAGCCGAAGGGCACCGGCAGGGCGGCCGGCCACAGGCTGGGATGGCCGTGGCCGTCGAGCACCACGCGCATCTCGGCGTGGGGGTCGTCGAACGGGTTCATGGTGCTCCTGGGGCTCGATCGGATCGGGACGACGATCGCCGGGTCGCCGTGGCGGTGGGCCCGCTCAGGCGCCCTGATCGGGGCCGACGCCCCCGGGCGGGGACGGCGCGAGGCGCGGCGTGGAGGAAGAGCGCCGACGTGGAGGGGGACGGAAGGGCAGAACGACGCCGGTGGCGGGCGCAGCGGCGGTGGTGCGCTGGGCGCCGGCGGCCGGCTGCGGCGTGGTGGCGGAGGAGTGGTCGCGCGCGGCGGGGGTCCGTCGGGGCGGGAAGGCCGCGGGGCGGCGCTCGCGCACGGGGGCGGTGATCGGGACGGCGTGGGGCCGCGCCGGGGCGGAGCCGATGCTGTGCACCGGGCCGGGCGGCAGCGGCCCACCGGGGGCGGTCCAGGAGCGCTGCTCGGCGCGCAGCCGTTCCAGATCCTCCGCGTCGGTGCGGGTCATCGCCGCCGGCAGGGTGAAGCGCACCTGCCGGGAGGGGTGCCCGGTGTGCCCGGCGCGCGCCCGGTGGACGAGGACGTCCAGGGCGTCCGCCTCGGTGATCCGGGCTCCGGTGAGATCCACGACGACCCGGGTGGCCGGGGTCAGGGCCCGGGCCCGGCGGATCAGCGGGTGCAGGGTGGCCTGGGTGTCCAGGGTGAGCGGGCCGGTGACCACCAGGCGCACCTGCGTGCCGTCCAGGTCGATCAGCACGACCACGGAGACCTTGGCCGATCCCACGGCGGCTCCCTTCCTCGCTCCTGCGGTGTCCGGTCACGGCTGGACGACCCCCGGGGGCGCCGGGTGGCGAGGGCCAGCGCGCCCCGGGTGTCGTCCAGCCGCAACGGAGCCGCCCCGGGAGCCACGGCGTGGCCCCCGGTCGGGTGTTGCACGAGGCGGGTTAGGAAAGCCTTTCCTTCCTCGCTGTGGCAGACTGTAGCAGTCGAACCGGGATTAGCGAACACTTGCTTGACGTAATGGGGTCGTGGCGGTTCGGCGCCCCTGTTCCCGCCGTCCCTTTTCCCCCGCCCCTGCCGCACCCGCGCCCTCCTGCCGTCCCGGCGGCGTCGGCGCCGTCCACCACCGAGGAGACCGTCCATGACCACCCCTTCGCTGCGCACCGCCACCACGGACCACCGCGCCCACGCCACCGTGGCCACCGGGTCGGCGGCCCGGTACGCCAAGCAGCTCGCCTCCCACCTGGGGCGCAAGGCCGAGATCCGCGACGAGGCCGACGGCCCGCGGGTCGTCCTCGCCGTGGGCAGCTGCCTGCTCCTCGCCGGGGACCGCGCTCTGGAGCTGCGCGCCCGCTCCGCCACCCCGGACGGGCTCGAGCGGGTCCAGCAGGTGGTCGGGTCCCACCTGGAGCGCTTCGGGCAGCGCGAGGGGCTGTCCGTGGCGTGGTCGGACCCCGCCTGAGGCACCTCCGTCCCGCCGGTGCGGGACCGGGGCGCTCCCGTGCCGTGACCGTCGTCCGCCCGGGGCCGGGTGTGCCGGCGGCAGGCTGCCGCTAGGGTGGCGCGCATGGAGGACGCCGCGGCGACGGAGCCGCACCGGCAAGCACGCACCGTCCGGGCCGCGGGGCAGGCCCGGCGTTCTGTCTGCCTGTACACCCGCTCCGCGAACCCCTCCGGGATGGGCGTGCACATGCTGGACCTGGTCGAGGGTCTCGCCGGGAGCATGGACGTGACGGTGCTGTGCCGCACCAGCGAGCGCGCCCGGTGGCTCTTCGACGCCGCCGCCGACTGCGGGGCCCGCACCGTGGCGCTGCCCAGCCCCCACGACCCGGCCTACCCCGGGATCGTCAGCGGCTTCCTGGAGGCCCACCCGGTGGACGTCTTCCACTGCCACGCCGGGTGGGGCTGGGAGGACCCGGACGGGCTGCGGCTGGCACGGGCCGCCGGCGTCCCCGCCGTGGGCATCACCCACCACTACCCGTTCCTGCTCCACCGGCGTGCGAAGGCCGAGATGCTGGTCCGGAACACGTCGTACGCGCACTGGCGGATCGCGGTGTCCCAGGGGGTGCGGGACACCTACACCGCGCGGGGCGTGGGCGAGGAGCACTTCGTGACGGTGCCCAACGGGGTCCGGCCCCGCCGGGACCCTCCGGGACGCCGTGCCGCACGGACCGCGCTGGGCCTGCGGCCGGACGACCCGGTCGTGCTCTCGACGGGTCGGCTCACGCACATGAAGAGGCAGCGGCACCTCGTCGAGGCCGCGGCGCTGCTCGCCCCCGGCTGTCCGCGCCTGCACGTGGTGATCCTCGGGGACGGCGAGCTGCGCGAGGAGCTCGAAGCCCTGGTGGCCGCCCGCGGGCTGACCGGCACGGTGCACCTGCCCGGCCACCGGGCCGACGCGCGGATGCTGCTGGACGCCGCCGACGTCTTCGCCCTGCCCTCCCGCTCCGAGGGAATGCCGCTGGCCCTGCTGGAGGCGATGGAGGCCGGCCTGCCGGTGGTGGCCACCCGGGTCATCGGCTCGACGGAGGTCGTGGCCCATGGCCGGACCGGCATCCTCGTGCCGCCCGGGAGCCCGCACGAGCTGGCCGCGGCCGTGGCCCTGCTGCTGGGGGACCGCCGGCTGCGCGCGGCCTACGGTGCGGCCGGTCGCAGCCGGTACCTGGAGGAGTTCACCGTCGACGCCATGGTGCGGCGCACCCGGGCCGTCTACGAGCAGGCCCTGCGGGCCTGAGACAGGCCCCGGTGCGCGCCGCCGGCGGGCCGGGGAGGCCGGCTCCGCCCCGGCCCGGGGGGTCAGCGCTCGAAGTGGGTGGAGGCCGGTCCGCTGCTCACGGTGGCCACCAGCTCCGCGGCCAGCTCCCGCAGCTTGATGTTGCGGTGGCTGGAGGCGGTCTTGAGGATCGCGACGGCCTGCTCCTGGGGGCACCGGTTCTGGGCCATCACGATCCCGACGGCCAGGTCGATGGTGGTGCGCGAGGCCAGGGCCGCGGCGAGGTCCGCTTCGGCGTCGCGGTGGCGGGCCAGGCGCACGGCCAGGCGCAGCGCGCTGGAGGCCAGGCCCACCCGGTGGACGACGGCCCCGATGTCGGCCTCGCCGTAGGCGTGGGGCCGGCCGGAGTAGACGTTCAGCGCGGCCCTCGCCTCGTCGTCGAGCTCGAAGGGGACCCCGAGCACCGAGCCGATGCCGGCGGCGACGGCGGCGTCGGTGTAGCCGGGCCACCGGTCCTCGACGGTCACGTCCGGGACGTGGACCAGGGTGTGCGTCCGGGCGGCGGTCATGCACGGGCCGTCCCCGCAGGTGTACTGGATCTCGTCCAGGGCAGCGGCCCGGGGGTCGGAGGAGGCTACCGTGGCGGCCTTCTTCTCCCGCAGCAGCGTCACCGCGCACCACACCTCCTCGGGGCCGTGCGCGACGGTGGCGGCCATCGTCTGGGTGAACCGGGTGAGGAAAGCGGTGATGTCCGGGCTGTCCAGCAGCAGCTCGTGCATCAGGTCGCGGGCGGTTTCCCGCGTGCGGGGGTCAGTCATGTGTCGTGTTCCGTGGTGGTTCAGGGGCGCAGCACGCCGCGGCGGAGATCGCCAGGAGCATCTGCCGGCGATCTGGGGACGGTCCTTCCTGCGCTGCCGGGACCCGGTGGTGCGGGTTCCGGCCTCCCGCGGTGGGCGGGAGCGGGAGCAGGTGAGGTGCGGCGGCACGGGATGCCGCCCGGCAGCCGGCTGCTTGACCACCGAACGAAGATCTTAGTATCCCGCCGGGGCCCCGCCGCGCCCCGGACCACCCACCGCCGCGCATCCCCGGGGTCGGCCGTGATCCCGGCGGATGCCGGTGGCCGCGTCGGGGTGCCCCGCCCGCAGGGCGCACCGCCCCCCCCCCCCCCCCCCCC